>NYZA01000058.1 GCA_002686955.1 Gemmatimonadota bacterium | reverse complement strand
TCGAGATTGCAGCACCCACGCTGGTCGGACCCCATATTGCACCGGATCGAGCGCGATCCAATCAGAGTGCGGATAGAAGCATGGCGAGCGGACCCTTCCCTTCCCTCGATCCTCGTACAGACCCATCGACCAGAATCGGTCTTCTCATGAAAGCCGATCAGGAATGCACACTCGTAGCGCCCCACCCACCCGCGTGCCACGTGCGGATCTGCGTCGGCGTAGTAGCGTTTCGCTGAATAATGCGGGCTCAGCCATTCCTTGATCTGTCCGTACGCAGCAGTTGCCAGCAGAGCGAGAGTCGGAACGGCGAGCTCCGCGAAACGGTCGATTCGCAACATGAGATTCTCCTTTTTCCGTGGAGGCGGGTTGGCGCGGATCGTTTCCGCGACTGGGACCTTCGTCGCCGATCGATTCCATCTCCTTGGAGAAAAGTGGAGGAGACACCCACCTCGCTCACGCGTTCAAAAGCGGTGGCGGCCCAGCCTCTTCACCGCGCGCGGCGGTCGCGCATGCGTGGCACCGGCAATCGAGTGCCGGAAGCGGCCCAGCGCCTCAATCCGCCTCTTCCCCCTCCCCCGATCCCCTATGATCCCCTCATGAGTCACGATTTCGACCACCTGAGACGGATCATGGAGCGGCTACTGGGGCCCGGCGGTTGCCCCTGGGACCGCGAGCAGACTTTGGCCTCGCTGCGACACCACACGATCGAGGAGGCGTACGAGCTCTGCGAGGCGATCGAGGAGGGGAATACGCCCGCCACGGTCGACGAGCTGGGCGATCTGCTCTTCCACATCATCTTTTATGCCGAGCTGGGTGCGGCGGCGGGGGAATTCAGCTTCGACGATGTGACGCGGGCCGCGTGCGAGAAGCTGATCCGTCGCCACCCACACGTGTTCGGCGAGGCGGAGGTGTGCACGGCCGAAGGGGTTGTTGCGCAGTGGGAAGAGATCAAGCAGGCCGAGCGAGGCGAGGGCGTGGCGGGGACGGTTTCGGCGCTCGACGGGGTGTCGCGGGCGCTGCCGGCGCTGGTGCGGGCGCGGAAGCTGAGCGACCGGGCGGCGAGGGTCGGTTTCGATTGGCCGAAGGTGGAGGGGGCCATCGAGAAGCTGCACGAAGAGGTCGGGGAGCTTCTGGCGGAGATCGAGCGGGGCGGCGCCGATCCCGATGCGAGCGCGAGCCGGCGGATCGAGGCGGAGCTGGGCGATCTTCTATTCGCCGCCGTAAATGTGGCGCGATTCGCCGGGGTTGATCCTGAAGTGGCGCTGACCGAGACGAATCAGCGTTTCGAGCGGCGTTTCCGCCATGTCGAGGCGGGGCTCGAGGCGCGCGGAAAGACGCCGCGGGAGTCGACGCTCGAAGAGATGGACCGGCTCTGGGACGAGGCGAAGGGTCCGCGCAAAGATAGGTAGTGATTTTGGCGCCCGGATGTGCCGCGGATCTGGTCGATCGGTGAGCTCCGAATCCAGAGGAATAGCAGCGCTATTTCGCGGATTTCGGAGCTCGCCGATCGGCCGGAGATGGGGTGCAGATGGGATGCCAAAGTCACTAGCTATTTCTGCGCGGACCCTAAGTGTTGTCCTCACCCGGGGCGCCCTTGTCGCGGGCGCTGAGATAGAGGGCGCCCTTGAGCTCGTCGATCGAGGCGTTCGGGTCGACCTGGCGGAGCACAGCGATCGCTCCGGATGCATGGGGGCAAGCCATCGATGTGCCGGAGAGATTGCCGTAGCCGCCGCGGCGGATCGAGCGCACATCGACGCCGGGTGCGGCGACTTCGGGCTTGATCGTTTGGCCGTCGCATTGGGAGGGGCCGCGGCTCGAGAAGCTGGCGATCGCCTCGGTCTCGTTTGTGGCGCCGACGGCGAAGGCGTTGAGGGGAGTGGCTATGCGATCGGCTGGGGAGCGCAGGTGGAGGAAGGTGGCGCCCTCGTTGCCCGCGGCGAAGACCACGGCCGCGCCCATTGCCTCGACGGCGTCCATCGCGCTCCAGAATTGGCGGTCGCAGAAGGGGTAGATCAGCCCCCAGGAGTTGGAGATTACGTGCGGCACGTCGTCGACCGTGTAGGGGTTGCCGTCGGGGTCGGCGGCCCATTCGAAGCCGGCGAGTATGTCTTCGGTGGCGCCCGATCCGAAGGCGTCGAAGGTCTTGACGGCGATCCAGTGGGCGCCGAAGGCGACGCCGATCGTGTCGGCGGTGGCGGCCTCGAGGCCACACATGGTGTCGATCGTGTGGGAGCCGTGGGTGGGCGACATTCCGCCGTCGTCGTACGGTTCGGCTCTGCCGTTCACCGCGTCGAACCAGCATTCGGCGGCCGGAAGACCTTTAGGGCCGGTAGCTGAAGATCTCGCCCGGTCCGGTCCAGGCGTCGAAGGCGCGGCGCAGGTCGGCCTGGGTCCGGCGGGCCTGTCGGCGAAGGGTGGTGGCGATGCGGGTGTGGCGCGCCGCGCGATCGGCTCGTTCCAGCTCGAGCTGGGCGGCGAGTCGGCGGACCGGTACCGAATCGCTCAGATAGAGGATGGCCGTCAGGCCCTCGTCGGCGGGTGTGGCGGCCAGCTCTTCCTCGAAGAGGGGGTCGATATTCGGCAGGGCTTGGGCGGGCGCCGCGAGCAGCAGAGCGCCGGTCAGCAGGGCGATCGAAGTGAGGGCCATGGGGTGAACCTCCGGGGCCTAGACGAGGGGGTGAGGGTCTTCAGGCAACGGTGATCTACCCGAGGCCAACCCGGATTCTCTTCGCAACATTGCGGTCGTATAAAGTGGCCGAAACTACGTTATGATGTGCGATCGGGGTGAAATGGCCATGGCGACACGACGAGATCGAAGAGAGAGAAGAGATGCGATCACGAACCCTCATCCGCGTGAGCGCGGCCCTGTTTCCGGCGGCGGCCGCGGCCTTGACCCTCGATGTTCCGGGGGACTTCACCCAGATTCAGGACGCGATCGATGCCGCGAGCGAGGGGGATTCGGTTCTCGTGCACCCCGGCACATACGTCGAGACCCTCGACTTCGGGGGGCGAGCGAACGGCGCCATCGGACACGGCGGTCGTCGCCTCGACGGTCGTGGACGCGGCGGGAGCCGGTTCCGTTGTGACCTTCGCCGGAGGTGAGGGAAGCGGCAGCATTCTCGCGGGCTTGAGTCTGACGGGCGGTCACGGGAGCTTCGGAGGGGGCGTCGTGTGCGTCGGGACCGCTCCGAGCATCGTCCACTGCTTCATCGACGGGAACCTGGCGGATGAGCACGGCGGCGGCGTCTACTGCTCCAACGCATCCCCGGATATCGTCTCCTGCCGGATCGTGGACAACTCCGCGTACGGCACCGGATTGTCGTCGGGCGGAGGCGCCTACTGCGAGGGGGGCTCCTCCCCGCGCTTCGAGTCGAGCATCTTCAGGGCGAACCGGGTGAGGAAGAATGGGGGCGCGCTCGCGGTCGCCGACTCCTCTACCGCCACCGTCGATCGATGCCTGCTCCTGCGCAACTGGGCCGAGCAGGACGGGGGGGCGGTCTTCGCCGATGGAACGAGCGCCAGCACGATCGAGAGCTGCACCATCCAGAGGAACCGGGCGGACAGCGACGGGGGCGCGTTTCACGTTTCGGACACCGCGAGCCTCAGCGTGTCTTTCACGACGATCAGCGACGGCCGGGCCTACGACGACGGCGGAGCCTTGTACGCGAAGGCCGAGTCCACGGTGAGCTTCACGAACTGCACCTTCACCCGAAACTGGGCGAGGGACTCCGGTGGCGCCGTGTACGGCCGCACCACAGGCAGCCTGGAGCTAGAAGAGTGCGTGCTCTGGGAGGATCTCCCGGCCGAGATCTTCGTCCAGGCGGGTTCGGTCGATGTGACCGGATCCGACGTGCAGGGAGGTTGGCCCGGTGAAGACAATTTCGACGACGATCCTCTCTTCTGTGACGGCGGATGCCGGGGAGAAAACCTGAGTGTCGGCGACAACTCCCCCTGTCTCCTCGACGGTGGAGAGCTGGTCGGCTCCACCGGAGCGGGCTGCGATGCGCCGAGAGCCAACTCGCCGGTCGAGTGGCGGGTTCCCGAGGATCAACCGACGATTCGGGAGGCATTCAGGATCGCGTGCACCGGCGACACCATTCTGCTCTCCCCCGGAACGTACGAAGAGCACGGCATCTATCTTCGCCGTCACTCGATCGATCTGCTCGGCACCGATCCCAGCGACTCCACTACGGTAGCGGCGACGGTTGTGGACGGAGCGAGCATGGGCGGATTGTTCGAGTTCATAGGCCCGGGCACGGCGGAGACGGCGGTGGCGGGAATCACGTTGCGGCGCGGCCACGACCTGCAAGGAGGGGCGATTCAGTGTCTCGACGGGGCATCGATCACGATCGATCGTTGTCACGTGGTCGACAACACCGCCCAGGGGGCCGCCGGCATCTCGATCACCAACGCGTCTCCTACGATCACGAACTCCCGCTTCGAAGACAACTACGCCAGTTTCTGGGGCGGGGCGATCGGGGTTATCGGGTCGTCACCGACGATCGCCAAGTGCGTATTCGCAAGAAACAGCTCCTACGCCGACGCAGGAGGCGCGCTCTTCATCTACCAGTCCGACGGAATCGTCTCTCATTGCGTGCTCCGCGACAATGTATCGTTCAATTCGGGAGCGATAGAGGTCGTCAACGGATCTAACCCGCTGATCTCCAACTGTCTCATGCTTGGAAACTACGGGGACGACGGCGGCGCGATGCGGATCAGCCAAGCATCATCGCCTAGGATCAACAACTGTACGCTCGTCGAAAACTCGGCCATCCGCGGTGGGGGCATCCGCGTCAACGGAGTGTCGGCGCCCGTGCTGACCAACTGCATCTTGTGGGACAACTTCCCAGAGTCGATATACGACCAGCCACAAGGAGCCACCGTGCGGTACTCGGATGTCCAGGGCGGGTGGCCCGGTGTCGCGAATATCGATGCCGACCCTCTCTTCATGGACTATCGCTATCTCAGCCACGTCCTTGCACCCGGCTCGCTCTGCATCGACGCCGGAATCCCCGCGCTCTCGGACGAGATCTACGACGCGCACCCGCGATGGCCGCAGGGTTACACGAACGGTTCACGCTCCGACATGGGGGCGTACGGCGGGCCGCGGAACGCGCTCTGGGTTACGGGGGAGTGAGGGTCTGCTCATAAATGTCGGTGTGGCCTCGGCTGCCCCATACACTCCGCCCCCCGCGTATTCGGCCTGGTTCTCGGCGATCAGACAATCGACCAGTGTGGCGTGCGATTCGTCGTCGCCAATAGTGAAACCGCCGCCTTCCGCCAGGGCGGAGTTGTTCTCGATCGTGCAGTGTTCGATGGTGGGCGATGCCTGCTCGCAACGAATCCCGCCACCATTCTCCGCGTTCCCCCCGCGAATCGTGAGATGCGCCAGTTTCGCCTCGGCCGGCTCAGCGCTCTGGAAGAGGAAGACCGAGCCCGCTCCGCCGCCGTCGACGACCGGCTGGGTTTCGCCAATCCCGACGCCGGGTTCGGGCCCGTGCACCGTGATCGCCTTGCCCCTGAAATCGATCATGCTCTCGACATAGGTTCCGAGCGCGATGATCACCTCATCGCCATCCGATGCCGCGTCGATCGCATCTTGAATCCGCTCGTAATCCCCGGGCACCTGAATCGTCGCGGCCTCTACCCGCGCAACCGATCCCGCCGCCAGCAGCAGAAGTAGCTGTCCTCTCAATTCGTAGACTCCTTATCCGAATTGGCCTCGGTCGGAGTCTATTCCAACAGCGAGGTGCACGCCATCCCTTCACCGAGGTGCGGATCGGTACCGGCGCTAACGCCGACGCCGTGCAAGCGAGGGCCGCGATCGCCGAAACGCGCCCATGAGGCCGCACGCGATCAGTCCCGCGATCAAAACCCTCAATCGATCGAGAGAGACCGCCGCGGACCGTGTGCGGCCCGAGCCGCCGAACTCGCTCCTTCATGGCGCCGTAGCGCGCCCCGGAGGGGGGACGGATCTCGAGCCAGGGGGGCTTGGGCGAAGTCACGTGGCGGGCGGGCATGGATCGCTCTGACAGGTGGGTGGCGCCGATCGATGCGGCGACGGAAGCACCGCATGCGGGCTCTCGTCAAACCAGGACAGGAGTGAAGAACCGACCGCCCAGGTTGACGAAAAGCCTGTCCGCGGTTGACTTGCGAGCATGGCGATGGGCGCTTTCCGACTCTGCGAAGGGTGCGAATCGAGTCTCTCCACACGGCCGCGGTCATCGAAGGATCCAACACCCGAGGCCCGGGCCCGACGACTTTGTCGGGACCTTGCGTAGCACCGACCGCGGGTGCAGTAGACTCGCGTACCGAGGCACACCGGCACCGCGCCTCGGCGCCGAATCGTCCGCCAAGCGGAAACCGTAGCTCCCGCGCGCGGACCGCCGGCACCAGACCTGGAGACACCCATGTCCACTCCCCTGGCCGAGAGCAAGATCAAAGGCTCTCTCTTCGGCGGCGCCATCGGCGACGCGCTGGGCGGGCCGATCGAGCCCTGGTCCGGCGACCCCGACCGGATCGAGAATAGCTTCGGCACGCGGCGCATCGAGACGCTGGTCGATTATCTGCCCGATGGACCCCACTGGTACTTCCGTGGATCCCCGAAAGGGACCTACACCGACGACACGATTCTCAAGAACATCGTCTGCCAGGCGATCGCCGACAGCCACGGGCGGATCGGCGCTCGGGAGTTCGCCCGCGCCTACTGCAAGTACATGCGTCGCGAGTACTTCACGCGCGAGCCCGGGCAGCTCTGGCCGGGGGAAGCGGTGGTCTGGTTCAAGCTCTACTTCCATATCACCAACCAACCCTACGACCAGCTCCTGAGCGAGATGCCCGACGCCCGCGACATGGGCCAGGGGAATCTGCCCGCCTGCGACGCCGCGATGATGATCCCACCGGTCGGACTGATCAATGCCGGGGATCCCCGGCAGGCCTCGATGGACGCCGTCGACGTGAGCTCGGTGCTGCAGTCCGGGGTCTCGGCCACCGCCCCGGGAGCCCTGGCCGCCGCCGTCGCCGCCGCGATGGTGCCAGGCGCGGGCATCGATGAGGTTCTGGAGGCGGGGGTGCGACATTCCGACGAGCGGACCGCCGCGCGCATTCGCGCCGCGGTCGAGCTGGCCGGCGCGGCAACGGATGCGGACGACTTCAGGCGGCGCTTTCACGACAAAATGTTGCTCGGCCTGGCCGACGCTCTGGAGCTGGTCCCCGCCACCTTCGGCATTCTCGCCCTCACGCGAGGGGACTACCGTCGATCGGTGGTGGAGGGCGCCAATTTCCGCCGCGACAGCGACACCATCGCGGCGATGGCCGGAAGCGTCGCGGGCGCGCTGCACGGCCTGGACGTGCTCCCCGTCGAATGGGTGGAGTCGGTTCGAGCCGCCAACCCCGACCAGCCAGCGCTCGACGACCTGGCGGCGGGCATCCTCGCGGCGCTGCGCCAAGAGCAAATGCGAGGGAAGCGCCAGTTGGGGCTCCTCGACGAGCTGCTCGAACCCGGCTCCGGGTCGCGGGAAGGAAGCGACGAATGAAAGTCTCGGGCCGGCACTACCGGACCATCTGGCTGCAAGAGAACGACCCGCGCGTGGTGCGGATCATCGATCAGCGCGACCTGCCGCACCGCTTCGTGATCGAGGACCTGAGCACGGTCGACGAGGCTGCGAGGGCGATCGCCGAGATGCACGTCCGCGGTGCCGGGCTGATCGGCGCCGCCGCCGGCTTTGGAATGTACATCGCCGCCCTGGAGGCGTCCGGCCTGGCCCGTGAGCCCTTCCTGGATGCCCTGGAGGAGGCCGGCCGGCAGCTCCGAGCGACCCGACCGACCGCGGTGAACCTGGAGTGGGCGGTACGCAGGCAGCTCGAGGCGCTGCGCGCCGCGGATCGGGTAGAGACCATGGTGCGCATCGCGCGCGCCACCGCCCAGGAGATCGCCGACGAGGACGCCGAGCACTGCCGGCGCATCGGTGAGCACGGCCTCGTTCTGATCGAAGAGATCAGTCGTCGCAAGGGGGGAGCGCGGGTCAATGTGCTCACCCACTGCAACGCCGGCTGGCTGGCCTTCGTCGACTACGGCACGGCCACCGCCCCGATCTACGCCGCCCACGACGCCGGCATCGACGTGCACGTCTGGGTCGACGAAACGCGACCGCGCAACCAAGGAGCGCGGCTGACGGCCTGGGAGCTCGTTCACCACGGCGTGCCGCACACGGTGGTGGCGGACAACACCGGCGGTCACCTGATGCAGCATGGCGAAGTCGATCTGGTCATCACCGGAACCGACCGCACCACATTTACCGGCGACGTCGCCAACAAGATCGGCACCTACCTCAAGGCGCTGGCCGCGCACGACAACGGTGTCCCCTTCTATGTCGCCTTGCCCTCGTCGTCGTTCGACTGGACGATGCGCGACGGAGTGGCCGAGATCCCGATCGAGCAGCGCGAAGGCGGCGAAGTGAGCCACATCCGCGGCCGCTACGAAGATCGGATCCTCGACGTCCGCCTGACGCCGGAGGGCAGCCCAGCGGCCAACTTCGCGTTCGATGTCACGCCCGCTCGCCTGGTGACCGCCTTGATCACCGAGCGGGGGATCTGCGACGCTTGCGAAGAGGGCGTGCTCGGCCTCTATCCGGAACAGCGCTGAACAGGAAAACCGCCATGGCTTATCGAGCTCTAGATGAACGAAGTGTCGTGGACTACGTACGCGCTTGTTCGGCCATGGAGGCGATCTTCGAGACCGGGGCCGCGTTGCGCGCGCGCGAGGTGGGGGACGGCAACCTGAACCTGGTGTTCATCATCGAAAACGTCGCCGATCCGGAGCAGTCCGCGGTCCTCAAGCAGGCGCTTCCCTACTTGCGCGTCGCCGGGGAATCGTGGCCGCTCACCCGGGAACGGATGCGCTTCGAGACGCAGGCGCTGCTGAAGTACAACGAGCTGACGCCAGGTCTGGTTCCTCGGGTGTACGAGCACGACCAGGAGATGTCGCTGGTCATCATGGAGCATCTGCGCAAGCACCAGATCATGCGCAAACCCCTGGTGGCCCGCGAGCGCTTCCCCCGTTTCGTCGACCAGATCTCGAGCTTCGTCGCCCGGGTGCTCTTCTTTACCTCGGATCTCTACCTCAGCGGACTGGCGAAGAAGACGCTGATGAGCGAGTTCATCAATCCTCATCTGTGCAAGATCCAGGAGGATTTCGTCTTCACCAATCCCTACATGGAGTCGCCCGAGAACCAGTGGAACCCGCGCATCGACGCGCAGGTTCGCGAGGTGCGCGCCAACGGCGCGCTGAAGCTCGCACTGGCCGAGATGAAGGCCGGCTACATGACCCATGCCCAGGCGCTGATCCACAGCGACCTGCACACCGGGAGCATCATGGTGAACGAGCGCGACACCCGGGTGATCGACTCGGAGTTCGCCTTCTATGGCCCGATCGGATTCGACCTTGGAGCCATCCTCGAAAATCTGGTGCTCAATCATCTCTCCCACTATGCGCACACTCCCGATCCGCGGGCGCGTCGCGAGTACCAGGCCTACCTGCTGGATCTGGTGCGCTCGGTGTGGGGGGAGTTCGCGCGCAAGTTCGAGACCCTGTGGATCGAAAACAACCGCGGCGAGCTGGTGCCGGAGCCGTACTGGGACTTCCCCGGGGGCGACGATGCCTTCGCCGAGTATCGCCGGCGCTACATGGCCGATCTGCTGCGCGACACGGCGGGACACGGCGGAGCCAAGATGCTGCGCCGCATGATGGGGATCGTGAGCATCTGGGATCTGACCAGCATCGAAGATCTCGACCAGCGCGCCGTCGCGGAACGACTGGCGATTCGCATCGGCAGCCGCTGGGTCCTCGAGCGAGCGCGACTATCGAGCGTGGAGGATCTGGTGGGAATCGTGCTCGAAGAGACTCGGGGGGTGGAGGAAGATCTGGCGGGCTGAGGCGCTCCGCCGACCCTTGGAGTCCGGAAAGAAGTAAACGTGCCACCTCGCATCCCATCCTTGGGCCATCTTCGACCGATGCCTCAATCGTGCAATCCTCGACGTAGGCTGCGTCCCCCTTGCTGGCGCGTACCGTCAGGGGGTTGCTGTCCAGATCGAGATCTTTCGCGCGCAGAGTGACCAACTCACCCACGCGGAGCCCCCCGCCGTACGGCAGTTCCGTGTAGAGCCTGCGATGGCCGTCGACACCTGACTCAGCACGGCCCGCGTCTCGTCAAGTGACAGCACCACAGGCAGCCGGGCGCCCGGCTTCGCGCGAAGGGTGGATGTCATATCTTCCAGGTCGATTGAGAGCACATACCTGAACAGGAAGAGCAGCGCCGCGAATGCTCGGCCCTGCGTTGCTTGGTTTTGGGTGGAGGCGGAGACTCGGCCCTGCGTTGCCAGGCGGCTGAGGAAGGCGCGAACGTCGGCGGGGCACGGTTGGCTTCCACTGTTCTGCCTGATGTAGGCAAAGAAGCGCCCTGCCCATCCCATGTAGAGTTTGCGCGTGCTGCGAGCGTAGTGCCGCAGCTGGAGAAGCTCAGCCATCTCCTCGAGCGCTTCGCCCTCGCTGGCGGAGGGAGTCACGGGACCGGTGTCGCCATCTTCGGGCCGACCGGCGTCCGCCTCCCGCTCGGGGGCGAGCTCCGACCGAAACTGCCCATGGAAGAGCGTGATCGCCTCCGCGGCCTGCCGGAGCTGCCAATCCGGTGCTTCGGAGGCGGCAAGATCACTGAGGAGCAGCGTCAACCCGTCCTTCCAGTGGCGGAGCCCGCGGGCAGTAGTCAGCCGAGACGCCCGCTTGACCCAGAGCAAGTAGAAGGGGATCCGATGCTGCAACGTCAGCCGCCAACGCAATAGCCAGGCGCCATATTCCGCCAGCTCAGTCTGTGCGCTCATTCTCCGCTCAAGCCTCCATCGATATCGTTGACATGCCGCCACGCCACGCACCCCAGCGCCCCGGATCAAGGCCCGGACGGGGGGCAAAATGTGACGCGAATGGGCGGATATTGAGCACTCGGATTATGAGGCGCCGCATAAGCTCGTACCCACCGGCTTATCTGGACGCGTGAGGCCGAGCTGCATCGGTCTTGACAGCAACCTGCAAAGCCGCAACTGTCGACGAGGTTGCGATTTGGCTGCCTTGGCCGGCGCGGCGCCGGGCCGGGCGAGGGTTGCTGGACGCGCCTTGGATGGGGGCGAGGTGCTGGAATTTGTGCGCGCTGGATAAATGATTGTTATCTACATAGAAAAGAGGGCAGTCGCCGGGCATTGAACGCGTCCTCCGAGAACAGAAATGCGAATTACGTACGAAACAAGCCTTCGGCAAGTGCCCGCGGTTTGACAATGGGAATGCCTCGAAAAGGAGACAAACGAAGAAGAGCCTTGTCCCCAGTGACGATAGCGCTCGCCGTTGATGCGATGGCGCACTCCAGAAACTTGTCATCATCTGGATCATCGCAAGCGGATTCAAGGAGCCGATGGGGTTTCACGAGCAAAGCACCGGCCGACACAAGCCGCAAGAATGGTGCGGGATTCACCGGCGGAAAGCGCTCCGCAAGCCGGGCTCCAGTCGCCCAGTACTCCTCCAGGATCTCGCTGGAGACCACGATGGTGATAGTGCCGCGCCGCCAGGCTAACAGGATCTCAGCTGGGACCCCTCCAAAGAACAGACCGGACATGATCACGTTGGTGTCGAGGACGACCTTCAAGAGCGGGTCCTCACCTCTACGAGAGCTTCCTCAATGTCTGCCTTCCTAAGGCCTGCCTCTCGTGCCTGGCGCCGTGCTTCCTTCAATAGCCCCTCAAACTCGTCCATCGAGGGCGCGGAGATCTTCTTGAGAATGACCACATCCCCATCGCCCACGACAACGAATTGAACGCCCGGGGTCAGACCCAGGCGAACCCTAACCTCCTCAGGAATAACAACCTGGCCTCGGGAGGACATCTTGGTAGTGGATAGCGTGGACATGGCCGAACTCCAGACGAAAGGCTCTTACCAATAAGAATATAGCCTCTTCAAATGCCTTTGCCAACTCGATGGTGACCGGGACCATCGAAATAGCTTCTCGCCCTATTCAGTAGGAGTCCCGGTTGGCAACTCTGCAGTACCTCTTCTCCCACGGGTCCACTCTAAGAAGTGCGAAGTTGTGACCTCGAAACCGCCGCGCATCCCAGGATCCGCCACCTCATGGCCAAAATCCCCCCGCTCCCGCATAATCCCCCCCAACCCATGAGCACCGC
>NYZA01000057.1 GCA_002686955.1 Gemmatimonadota bacterium | reverse complement strand
TCTTCGATCTGGTGCTCCCCGCCATGCTAGGGCGCCAGTCCGACTTCCTCGACCTCTTCGATCGCCCGATCGCGGCCGGCGGCGAGGCCGGCGCCAAATCGGCGACCATGCTGCACGAGCGCATCCGCCCCTACCTGATGCGCCGTCTCAAGACCGAAGTCCTCGAGGAGCTCCCCCCCCGCACCGAGGTCGAGCTACCGGTCGAGCTCCTCCCCGGCCAGGCGCGTCTCTACACCGAAGTGCTGCGCACCGTTCGCGGAGAGGTCTTTGGTAGGGTCGAGGCCGAAGGAATCGGACGAGCAACAATTCACGTGCTGGCCGCCCTGACGAGGTTGCGTCAGATCGCCTGCGATCCTCGTCTATTGGGCGACGAGGTTCCCCCGGCCCTCAGAGGCTCCGCCAAGCTACAGGTGCTCAAGGGGATGCTGCCGGAACTGGTCTCCGAAGGCCACGCGGCGCTGATCTTCAGCCAGTTCACGAGCTTCCTCGACCATGTCGAAACCGTCCTGGAGGACCTCGGTTTGCCTTGGCTCCGTCTCGATGGCTCGACCCCCACCGCCAGACGCCCCGCGCTCGTGGGAGCATTCCAGGCCGAGGATGGTCCTCCCCTCTTTCTGATCGGTCTCAGAGCCGGCGGAACCGGTCTCAATCTCACACGCGCCGACTACGTCTTCCATCTAGACCCCTGGTGGAACCCCGCCGTCGAGGACCAGGCCACCGACCGCGCCCACCGGATCGGCCAGACCCGCCCCGTCGTTGCCTACCGGCTGGTCGCCTCCGGCACGGTGGAATCGCGTATCCGCCTTATGCAGGAGCGCAAACGACATCTAGCCGCGGCCGTGCTGGGGGGCGACGATGGGCTTGCCGCGGGACTCGACCGGGAAGATTTGGAGCTGCTCTTCTCGGAGTAGCTTCGACAAGGCGAACTTGAACACGCCCTGTCGAGTCGGATAGCCTCCAGATCATGATTTCCATGAACAAGATACAGAAGCTCGGCAATGCCAAATCGATTCTCTTTCGGGCTGCCGGGATCGTTCTCATAACTCTGTTCATGGCGGAGATTGCTCTGCGCTTGAGCAATCACTACATCCAGTCGTACGTCTTTTATAGCGACTCCTACAACCGGTTTCGAGGCAGGCCTTTCGCGGATGAGCTAGATTTCAAACTCAATTCCCTCGGCTTCAAGGATGAGGAGTTCGCGCAGAGAGATCCGCGCATCTACCGCATCCTCGGGATCGGCGACTCTTTCGCCTTCGGAATCGTACCGTACAAGTACAACTATCTATCACTAATCGAATCTCAGCTTCAAGCCGATGGTCTCGATGTCGAGATACTAAACATGGGGATTCCCTCGATTGGCCCACATGGGTACTTGTCACTGCTGATCGACGAGGGGCTCGAACTCCAGCCGGACATGGTCTTGGTCTCCTTCTTCATCGGAAACGATTTCGAACAGAGCAAGAAGAAAAAGGCGTATGAATACTCGTACGTAGCTTCTTTGCTGCATACAATGGTCAATCTGCACACCAACTACGAGGGGCAGGTCGTACATGGAAACTCCGCTTATTGCGACACATGTCCAAGCCTCGACATAGATTCGTACCTGGCTATGGAGCACAGTCGTAGCAGCATCTATTTGATCGATGATGCCAAGTTCCCCGTCGACTTGGAAAATGCTCTCTATTACTTGGATCACATTCACACTTTGTGCAAGAACAACGACATGGAAATGATGGTTGTCATCATCCCTGATGAGATGCAAGTGAATCGCGAGCTCATGGAGGATGTCATGGATACCTACTACCCAGATTTGGGACTGGACGAGTGGGATATCTCCCTGCCCAACCGAAAACTGCACAGTGCTCTCGACGCGCTGGGCATAGACAACCTCGACCTATACGACGCTTATTCGACATCTTCCGATCGGCTATATCTGCCCAGGAATTCTCATTGGAATATTGCGGGAAATCAACTAGCAGCCGATACGATCCAGGAGCGAATTCGCAAATATGTCGCTCAATAAGGAAAGCGCCTTGGACTGGGCCTACGGTCTTTCTTTGTTCTCGTCGATTGGATCGAAGATCGTCGGGCGGTCCGGCTCGCCATCCATATATTCCAACGATTCCAGCCGGCCGATCCGCTTCAGACTGCGCACGAGCACCTTCCCATTGTCGGGGTATACGGCGACCTCGTGCGGGTCGTTGTCTCCAATGGCGACGTAGACAAGGTCGTCGTCGTAAGGGTTCGCGATCTGATGGGCGATTCCGTTGCCGGCGGGGCACGAGATGCAGTCGCCCGCCCGGATCGGCATGAGCTCACTCGGCCAGGTAGCCGAGCGCATTCAGGGCGTTTCGTTCGTGCCGCCCCAGAGCTCCGAGGCTGCGATCGAGCGTGGCGAGTCGGCTCCTCCTCTCTGCCAATCTTGCGACGATCTCGGGATGCTCTGAAGCGAGATCGCGCTCTTCGTTCGGATCTTCATCGCTGTGATAGAGCTCTACCCCATCCGATCTTCCGAAGATCGCCTTCCATGACCCCTCCCTCACGGAGAACCGGTCGCCACGCAGCGCTCCCGTGCTCAGGTCCTCGTTATAAAGCATATTTTCGCAGAGGTAGCTATCCTCTCGGATTGGTCGACTCAGGTTCTGACCACCCAGAGCGCGATCCTCGAGTCCGGCGGCGGCCAGAAGTGTCGTTGCCAGATCGATCAGTCCGACGGGCTTCGATTCGATCGCTCCCCATCGATGCTCCGATTCGAGACCGGAGAGGACCAAGGGAACGCGGATCACCTCCTGATAGAGAGCATGGCCGTGCTCCACTCCCTCGTGCTCGAAGAACTCCTCCCCATGGTCCGAGGTCATCGCGACCCCCCTTCCGCCTGCCGGTGGATCGCCGAGGCGGTCCAGGAGCTGCTCAATCGCCCGATCGATCCGCATCACTTCGTGACGATAGACACCTATCAGGGTGCTGCGTCCCTCCTTCGATCTCCAGTGCGGGTTGGAGACGATGAGCTCGCGGTTTCGCGCCAACCCACCCAAGACCATTCTGTCCGGCCAAGAGAGATCTGTTTCTCTTACGTCGCGGTACGGCAGATGGCAATCGAGGAAATGCAGCCAGAGGAAGATCGGCCGATCCCGTCGTTGATCGAGAATCGATTCGGCTCGGTCGACCAATTCCCGCGCCATGCCGAAAGGTCGGCGCCCAGCCCAAAGGTAGGTGATCGCACCCGGGATCACCGGCGCCGAACGCCCTATGCGGTCGATCCGCGGCAGGGCGAATCGACCCCGGTCTGAGAAGTGATCGAATACGGCGAATCCACGGTTGAAGCCAAACTTGGCGCCGGTGAAGGGGTTTGGTGCAGCCACCGCCGCCGTATCGTATCCGTGGTTGCTCAAGCGGGACGCGAGAGAGACTATCTCTTCATCGATTGTGCCGTAGCCACCCGCGGGAAACCTCCCAGCGCCATGCTGAGCGAGAGGGGTTCCAGTGAGTAGCGTCGCCATAGAAGGGAGAGTCCACGGTGCCGGGGCCTGCGCGGATTCGAAAGCAACACCCTTCTCTAGAATCCGTTGGTACGATCTCATCTCTGTCGCGACATCCGCGCGCAGAGTGTCGATGGTCAGAAGAACGATGTCCGGACCGACCGCCGCTGAAGCGTGCCGGCGCCATTCGACATCGAGCTCCGGCTGCGGCAATCGTGCGAGAACCACGACACCGATGCATCCCATCGGCACCCAGCGAGGGCGAGACATGCTCATGGCCAGGATGAACCAGCCGAGCGCGCACGCCCCCACCATTGCCAGGGGCGGGAAACCGCCCCCCCTGATCAACCACGCGGCGCAGGCGGCACCGGCGAGAGCAGCCATCGTGAATCTCGTGCCGGGAATGGAATCACCGCGTCGAATGCTCCGCGCGACTCGGTATGCGAGCAGGCAGAGAGCGATGCCCGCGACGATCGACAGGCCGACCCGCAATCCGTACGCGACGTACGCGGTCGGCAGCAGTATTCCACTCGCCACCAATGCCAGGGGCAGGCAGTCGGCGATTCCAAACACGATGCCGCGAACCTTCCGCCTCATCGACACCAAGTCCGCAAGCAGCTGAGGCACCAACGCCATCGCAAGCAGAGCGAAGGCGGAGATCAGAATGTCGGCGAACGACAGAGGCTCCGATGTGATGCGAGCCAGGGCCAGCTCGGAGCTCCAGAGCAGGGCGGCGTGCTGCACCCTTCTTCTCGAGTGCGGCATGAGAATCCGGTCATGCCGATCATTCAGGTTCCGGCGCCCCTTCCCCCTGCACCCCAATCACCAGGGTGAAGCCCCCATCGATCGCGCCCACGGCGGCCTGGTTCGGGCCGCAGGCAGCGGCCGGACCGCGAGCGCCCACGGAGTAGCCGAAGCGGGCACTGTCCTTTTCCGCCCGATAGAGCAGATCCGGCACCGTGTCTGGCGGAGCGCCCCCGAGAAAGAGATAGACCGCGCCACCTTCCCGCGCGCCGCCATCGTTCCCAGGAGCGCCGACCGCAAAATCGGTGTGGCCATCGCCGTCGACATCGCCCAGACCGACCACCGCATTGCCGAAGGCATCATCCGGACTCTCGCCGACCAGACGCGCATATGGGATCGTGTCGGGCTCCGCGCCGCCGCGATAGATCCAAACTTTGCCTTGATCCGTGCCGCGCACACCAGGCGGCTCGGGCGGCACCGGGCCGGTGGGCGGCGCCGAACGTTTGCGCGGGGCGCCCACCGCCAGATCGTCGTAGCCGTCGCCATCGACGTCGCCGATACCGGCGAAGTCCCAACCGAAGAGACGCCGGAAATCGGTCCCCCAGAGCCGGTAGGAAGGCGCGCGGGAGGGCATGTCGCGGGCGAGGTAGATCCAAACCTGCGGGCGCCGCTCGTCTCCCCCGCCCCAGATCCGCTTTAGCGGTACGCCGACCCCGAAATCGTCGCGCCCATCTCCGTCGAGATCGCCGACCAACGCCACCCGCGTTCCCATCTGCCCGAGGTTGACCGCATCGTTGGGCAGAGAGATCCGCCACCGCATGGCGCCTCTAGGTCCGCCACCGAAGACGGCAACCCATCCGTCCAGATTGGCCCCGTAGGGCGCACCGACCGCCATGTCGCCGTACCCGTCCCCATCCAGGTCGCCGAGAGCGCAGGCGTTCCATCCCATGCGATCCCCCGTCGCCTCACCATGGGCCCGAAACACCGGCTCGATAGTATCGCGTCCGGCATCGTCCGATCCCACGTCGACGCCCGAATAGAGATAGAGGGTTCCGCCGATCCACCGGCCTCCGCCCCTCCCATAAGGCGCCCCCACCGCCAGATCGTCTCGCCCATCGCCCGTCACGTCGCCGACCGACCCGGCGAAGATCCCGAATCCATCCCCTAGCTCACCGGTGTCGAGCCAAAGCGGCCCGCCGGAGGATCGAATCACCTGCACTGAGCCGAGCTCCTGTTCACCGCCCCACGCGCCGACGACCAGATCCTCGATCCCGTCGCCGTCGTAGTCGCCCGACCAGTCGGTCCAGGAGCCGTAGCCGAGTGCTTTGGCTCCGGGGCGGAGGTCTTTCAGCAGGCGACCGTCGAGGGCCTCGGCGGGATGGGCGAAGGCGAGGGCGAGAAGAGCGGTCAGGGTTGTGCTTCGAAACTCCATTTCGTCCAGAGCATAACAAGGCGCCCGACGCTTTTCCCGCGCCGGGCGCCAAGGGTCCCACTCCGCCGAGTGCGCGCTAGCGCACCTGGAAGACCAGCGAGGCGGTGTTGTTCGATCCGTTGAACTCACCGATGCTGTTGTCGTGGTCGATCATGGCGCCCAACCAGTAGTCGTCGTAGGTGTCGAGTCCGCTCGGCAGCGTGACCGTGTAGGTGCGGGTGTAGACAGAGTTGCGGCCGATTGTGGGGGTCCGGGTGGCGATCAGGTCGTCCCAGGTCGTGATGTTGTTGTTGGTCGAGACATAGAATCCGACTTCGGGAGTCTGGGTAGAGCGCCCGTTGTTCTCGTATGAGAACTCGACCTGCACCGTTTGACCGTCGCTGACGATGTAGCGCCGCTGACCGTCGACCGTGCCGCTACGACTGATGTGACTGCCACCCGTGTCGAACATCCGGGTCGCACGGTGTGTGCTGTACTCTCCGCTACGACCAGACCACTCCCAGGCCGCCACCGACACATCCTGGCCGGCGCCACCGTTGGTGCCGTAGAGACCAACGGCGCCGTCGCCACCGTCTTCGCCGTAGTAGGCTTGCGCGGTCTCGTCGTTGACGTTGATGTGATCCCAGTCCTGACCCATGATGTTGTACTCGTCGTTCTCGTGACGGAGACCGAGTGCGTGTCCGAACTCATGCATCGCGGTGGTCTGGAAGGGACGGTTGCTGCCGCCATAGGGCGTCAGGCTGCTTCGGTTGCTGGACGTGGTGTAGCTCACATCGTTGTAGAAGATGACATCGGTTTCACCGAAGCAACCCCACGGCCACCACCAGCTCACGCACTCCGCGGGCGGCGTACTGGCGTCGCCAGCGGCGAACCAGGTTTCATTCTGGCTATTGCCGGTCCAAACGTTGTTGTCGTTCATCTGCGTTGTGAAGTTGAAATTGCTGGGGTTGTCGTTCCAGATGTCGATGACGTCGTCGAGCGCGTTGGTCCAGGCGGATCCTGCGGGGAAGCTGACGGCGCTGTAGCGGATATTCGCGGTGTTGCTGCACCATTCAACGGCGTTGCTGTCGCTGACCCATTCAAGCTCGTAACCGTGTGCCGTCTGAGCTATGAAGGCGGGGGTGGCGCCGAGGGCGAGGAGGAGGGTTCGCTTTTTCATGGTGTTTCTTCCGGTGATCTGGGTATGAGATTTGGGAAATGTGGAGGTAGGGTCTTCAGCGTGGCCGGCGGAGCTCATCGAGCGTCTCGAGCCGGCAGCACCGGGTCGTAGCCGTTCGCGATGAGCGCTTCGCGTTCGGCGATGTCCGCGGCGCTCATGGGACCGCCTTCGGCCCGGGCCATGTCGATCGGAGGGGCGATCGGAGCGAGAGCGCGCGCCTCGAAAGGACGACTCGCATCGAGCGAAGGCACGCTCGGCATCGGCGCAATCGCTTGCGGAAGCAGGTCGACCACCATGTTTTGGATCTGACCGACCGGAGCGGCGTGAGTCTGAGCGAGCCGGCTCGGCTTGTCGCCTTCAATCCTTGTCTCGATCTCTCCGATGCGGTGGTTGCGAACCTCGGGGAAAGCATGAGCCGCCCCCAAGAAGGCACGTCCCTGGTGAATCTGGATCTCGCGTCCCTCTTCGGTGTAGGCGTGACCCTCGATCACGCGGATGCGGCCTCGGCTCGAGCCGACCAGCGGAGTGACACTCTCGCCGTTTCCACGCACGAAGAGGATGTCCTCATCGCCGAGATCAAAGCGGGGGGCCTCGGAATGAGAGAGGATGATGCCATCGGCAGCGCGGACGCCTCCTTCGAGGCGCAGCGTGATCGTGGCACCTTCGACTCGCCCTTTCAGGACCTCGTCGACATCGAAGGTCACGAAGGTGTGGGGCACACCCAGATCACCGGGAAAGCGCGGCTCCGATGTTGCGTAGTCGATCTGCTCGACCACACCGCGAAACACCAGCTCCGCATTCGAGGCTAGCTTCCCAAGTGAGAGCTCGTCGTAGTCGGAGTTGGCGTATGCGGGAGCTCCGAGGGCGACGCCGAGCGTCGAGAAGAGCGCGACGCGGCAGGTTCGGCGGAGTGAGGAGTTGATACACGGGATGGCCGTACGGAGTTTCATGGGGCATCTCCAAAGAGTGAACTGTTGCTTGCTGAAGGCGCCGAGCTGCGAGTCGCTTGAGCGGCACTGGCTGCAGTAGCCGCGCCCGAGCGCTTTCTTGCCGCGCCCCGTCCCATTTTTCCAAGAAACGACTAGTATGTGGCGACAAGAAGGGGTTTGGCCGCACAGTAGAATCGAGATGACCATGCGAGACGCAAAGGCGTTCGAAGAGCGCTATAGAGCCGATGAGCTGCCCTGGGATACGGGACACCCCGACCCCGTGCTGAAGCAGCTCTTGGAATCACTGCCGATCCCGGCCGGCCGCGCCCTGGAGGTGGGCTGCGGCACCGGGACCAACGCTCTCTGGCTTTCGAGGCAAGGCTTCGATGTCACGGCGGTCGATTTCTCCGAAAGGGCGATCGAGATGGCCCACGAGAAGGCCGGTCCCGAGTCGGCGGTGCGATTCGAGGTGGCCGATGTCTTCGAGAAGACCATCGATGGGGGGGGATTCGACCTGGTCTACGACCGGGGTTGCTTTCACCTATTCGACGAAGCGGTAGATAGGGAGCGATTCGCGGAGGCGATGCACCGTCACTTGAAAAGCGCCGGACTGTGGCTCAGCCAGATCGGCAATGCCGACGATCGCTCGGAAGAGGATGGTCCACCTCAGCGGAGCGCGCTCGAGATCGTGTCGGCGGTCGAGCCGCATTTCGAGGTTCTTCGCCTGGAGAGCAGCCATTTCGATACGAATCTCGGCCACGTGCCAAGGGCCTGGGTCGGCGTTTTTCGATGTCGCTAGCCCGCATTTCTCACCAATTCCCGTCGCGAGGCGGCGTAGATTCGTGCCTCGGTGGCACTTCGCGCCGCTTCGCGCGGAGGCGTGCTGGTGGCACGTCGCACAAAGCGAAGTGGTGGGAAGTGCCGCCGAGGTGCGGATATGCGGCGCCGCAGCAGGGAATTGGTGCGAAATGCGGGCCAGGAGCCTGTTGCGCATAGACTTTCGAGCCCGGTATTCGAGCTCGTTTCG
>NYZA01000056.1 GCA_002686955.1 Gemmatimonadota bacterium | reverse complement strand
CTTCGCCTGCGCGGCCCAAAGGCCCCGATCGAATCCGGCATCCACATGGTCTCGCTCTTCTCCGCCTCTCCGAGCGAAGTTGATCCGCGCATTGCCTGCGTTGGAGTTCGAATGACGACCTTCGCGCCGACCTACTGCGCGATACGTCCACTGCGTCGGGGCGAATCGATCGGGCCCAACGATGTAGAAAAGCGTCGCGCACCAGAATCATCGCAGGCCTTGCTCGATCCTCCGATCGGAATGCGCGCCCGGCGCGCGATCTCATCCGGCTCACCTCTACGTTCCACCGATCTGGAGCCGGTCCCGCTGATCCTGGCCGGTGACCGAGTCGCGGCCACGCTCGAGCGGGGGAGACTTCGACTCGTGGTGTCGGGGCGTGCGCTCGAAGACGCCGTGGCGGGAGAGTCGTTTAGATTGCACGATCCCCTCATGCGTCGCGCTCTTCGCGCGCGGGCGCTGGCCCCGGGTCAAGCCGTACTGGAGCCCTAGATGCGATTCCTTTCCATCCCGTTGCTATGGGCAATCCTCTCCGGATCCGCGATCGGGGATGGCTCCCTGTTCTCGGATCAGCGCGCCTTCCAAGTCAACGACATCATCACCATCCGAGTGGTCGAGTCGGCCTCCGCGGATCAGTCCTCCAATACAGCCAGCAATAAGTCGGCATCGTTCAAGACCAACGGCGGTCCCGGCACAGGTCCGCTATCGAGCATTCCCCTTTTCGGCGTGTCCGGAAGCGCCGACAACGCCTTCGACGGTTCCGGCGAAACCAGCCGTTCCGGAAAGCTGACGGCGAACATCACAGCTCGAGTCACGGAAGTAAGCAACAACGGCAACCTCATAGTGCAGGGCAGCAGAGTCGTCATCATCAACCAAGCGGAGGAGGTGATGGAGATCGAAGGGATCGTGCGACCGAAGGACATCTCCGCCGACAACTCCGTTCTCTCGACATTTCTCGCGGACGCTCGCATTTCGTATCGCGGAACGGGTGCTCTCGACACCAGCTCGAGACAGGGTCTGATCTCCCGTTTTCTCGGATGGATATTCTGATGCTTCGCATAGCGGTTCTACTCATATCGCTGGTCTTCCTCCCCGCCGCTACCGCCATCGGCGCCGTGCGGATCAAGGACGTCGCGTCGGTGCACGAGATCGGTCTCGTGCAGATCGTCGGATACGGCTTGGTTGCCGGTCTCTCCGGCACCGGCGACGGCTCCACGACACAGTTTACCACGCAGTCCCTCACCAACATGCTCGAAAAGATGGGGATCAATGTCGATTCCGACCGGGTGAGGGTGCGAAATGTCGCCGCCGTGATCGTGACCGCGGAAATCCCGGCGCGGTCTCGCCCGGGCTACAGAGCCGATGTCACGGTCTCGGCACTGGGCGACGCGCGTTCGTTGCGCGGTGGGACGCTCGTCCTCACTCAACTACTCGGTCCCGACGGCGCGGTTGTCGCTACTTCGCAGGGCCCGATCATGGTTGGCGGATACAGCGTCGATACTGGCAACAAGGGCAGTGTGCAGAAAAATGTAGCCACCGTCGGACGCGTCGTGGCCGGAGCGACCGTCAGTCGAACTCCCCTTCCCGAGAGTCCCCCGCCAGCATCGATCGCGATCGATTTGCATCAACCCGACTACACATCGGCCCAAAAGCTCGCAGCGACGATCAATGCCGAGTTCGGCGATGCACGCGCGCGACCACACGACGCGGGGCGCATCGAGATCGCACTCGAGTCCGACATCGCCGCCGATCCGGGCGCGGTCGTTGGGCTGGTATCTCAGATCGAGACGCTTACCTTTCAGGATGATCGCTCCGCCCGCGTGGTGGTCGACGAACGCACCGGCACGGTGGTGGTTGGCGAGCATGTGCAGCTAGCGGCATCGGCCGTGAGCCACGGATCGCTCTCGATCGAGATTCGCAACCAGACCCTTGTGTCGCAACCAGGTCCCTTTTCGTCCGGCCAGACCGTCGTCGTAGATCAGACCGACGCCGACGTGCAGGAGGAGAGACGTACCGTCGTCGAAGTGAGCGAAACGGTGACGGTGAGCGATGTGGTGCAGGCGCTGAACGACCTGGGCGCATCGACGCGCGACCTGATCCACATCTTGCAGGCCCTGCATCGCGCAGGCGCGCTTCGCGCCGAGCTGGTGGTGATGTGATGGCGATCCCCCTGCGCGCCGATCGAGCGGCCGGGGTGAGCCCAAGCGCGGCGGAAGGAGGCTCGGAGCGGGCACGTAAGAGGGAGATCTACGCCGCCGCGGTCGAATTCGAATCGCTCCTGGTGCAAAAAATGCTGAGCTCGATGCGATCGACCACCGAATCGATGAGCTCCAAGGAGACGATCGGAACCCACCAACTCTCCCTCTTTCAAGAGATCGCGGACGGTGAGCTCGCCCGCACGATCGCATCGAACGGACGGGACGGTCTCGCCGCGCAACTCTATCGACAGCTCACCGGCTCGCGACCCGACCCGGAGCTCGTGGCTACGGCCCGCCATGCGCTCCCGCATCATCCCGGCTCGGCACCGATGCTCTTCCCCCTTCACTCGTCGCCCTCCCCCGACCGCCGTGAGCTGGAGTCGATGGTCGCGGATGCCGCACGACGCCACCGATTGCCGCCCGGTCTTGCGGAGGCTGTCGTCGCGCGCGAATCGGATTGGGATTCCACCGCCGTGTCGGCCAAGGGCGCGGTCGGTTTGATGCAGCTCATGCCCGCGACCGCGACCGAGCTCGGCCTCCATGACCCTCACGATCCACGCTCGAATGTCGAAGGCGGCACCCGCTATCTCGCCTCGCTCCTGAAGCACTTCGACGACGATGTTCCGCTGGTGCTGGCGGCGTACAACGCGGGACCGGGCGCAGTGGAGCGTTACGGCGGAATCCCCCCCTACCCCGAGACGAAAGAATACGTGCAAAACATAATGCTGACATGGCGTTCGGGCGAACGGCTCAACTTCGAGCCTAAAAGGACGATGTTGAGATAGAGGGTTGTTCATGTCTGTACCTCTGGTGGCCGAAGAATTTGCCGACGTTCTCGATCGCACGATCGAGGGACACCGCGATCTGCTCCGTGTCAGCCGCGACGAGCAGAATGCCGTGGTGCGGGGCGACGTGGCGCGAGTTGAAGAGCTGATGTGGCAAAAAGAGCAGCTAGCCGGCACGCTGCGCGAAATGCAAGACGTGCAGCAGGCGCTTCTCCGCAAGGCAGCAGAAGCGGAAGGGATCGACGACGACGTGATCTCTCTCACCGCCCTGCTCCAGCGCCTGCCCCGCTCGACCGCCCGGGCCCGACTGAGGCAGCAGCGCGACGAACTGCGGCTCCTGGCCCAGACACTCGAACGAACCCATCGAGTCACAACACGGCTGCTGATGCGCGCGCTTCAGTTCGCCGATGCATCGATCCGCATGCTCAAGGAGGAGCAAGAAGAGAACCCTATCTACGCGGCGGGCGGAGCGCTCGAAAAGAACCGCGGCGAGCGCAAGCTCATGGACCGCATGGCGTAATGGTGATCTGATATGTCCCTCTTCAATACTCTCCGTTCCAGCGCCACCGGGCTTTATGCCTCCCAGATGCGGATCGATCTCGTTTCATCGAATATCTCCCGGGCGAACGATCCGAGCTATTCGCGGCAGAGAGCGATCACAGAGAGCATCGGATTTCGAGATATCGGTCCCGGAACCGTCGGAATGGGAATCGAGGTCTCCGAGATTCTGCGGAACCGCGACGCCTTCCTCGACGCGCGATACCGCGACGATCGCTCCACGGCTTCTCAGTTCGGCCATATGACCGCCACTCTGGGCCAGCTCGAGGCCCTCTTCGACGAGGTCTCCGGTAGCGGTCTCGGCACGGTCATGGGCGAGTTCTGGGACGGGTGGAACGAAATCGCCAACACACCCACCGACCCTACCGCGAAGGTCAGCCTGGTCGGAAAAGCGGAACAACTGGTCACGACCTTTCACAATATCGAGAGCGAAGTTGAGCGGGAGCGCGGTCGCCTCGACAGCGAAATCTCGTATACGGTAGAGACAGTCAACACTCTCACGGGACAGATCGCCTCCCTCAATGCGGATATTGTCGCTGTTTCGAAAGGTGGAGAGATCTCTGCGAACGATCTTCTGGATCAGCGCGACGCGCTGGTCGACGAGCTGGCGCAGATCATCGACATCGACACCGCCGAAGGCTCCAATGGGATCATCGTTCGCTCGGGTGGCCTGGCTCTCGTAGAAGGGGCATCGGCCCATCGACTCGAGCTGGAGACGGAAATCGAAGGGGAGAGCTTCTCTTCTAAGATCGTCTACGGTGGAGACGGAACCGGCTTCGCTCCCCGTAGCGGGTCCTTGGCCGCCATGCTCGAGGAGCGTGACGAGATCATTCCCGAAATATCGGCCGGTCTCGACGAAGTAGCGGTGGGACTGATCGATGCGGTCAACGATATCCACCGCGAGGGCTACTCCGCCGACGGTCAGTACACCAGCCTCGATTTCTTCACCGGCGATTCAGCGAGAACGATCGCCGTAAACGAGACGATCGCGGCCGATCCGAATCGTGTCGCGACATCCGAATCGGGCTTGCCGGGCGACAACGAGATCGCGCTCCAACTCGCCGAGCTTCGCGATCGGCCCGTGATGGACGGCGCCACCATCGGAGATAGGTACAACAACCTGGTGCTCGCGATCGGAATTGCGAGCCAGGAGGCCCAGTTCTCCGAGAGCATGGCGATCAGCCTCTCGATCCAGTCGGAGCTACAGAGAGAAGAGGGCAAGGGAGTGAATCTCGACGAGGAGATGGTGGACCTCATCAGCCTGCAGAATGCTTACCAAGCATCCGCGACCGTAGTCAGCACCGTCGACGAGCTGATCCAATCGACATTGACGATGGTGGGCTAGTCCCGGTAGTCGGAGGAACCGCTAATGCGGGTCACGAATCTCTCACTCAAACACCAAGTCGCGAGCCAGCTTCAGCTGAGCCAGCGCCGCATGATCGAGGCCCAAGAGCGTGTCGCCAGCGGCCGTCGGATCGGCGCCCTTTCGGACGATCCGGTCGGCCTCTCGCGCTCCCTGGACTACCGGGAACGGATACAGGGACTCGAGCAGTACCAGGAAAACGTCGAGTACGGCACCTCGCTCCTATCCCTCGCCACGTCCGCGCTCGCCGACACCGAATTGCTCCTCGTGCGCGCCCGCGATATCGCGATCGAGGCGGCGAACAGCTCCAACACCGAGATCGAATCAACCGCCCTGCTCGAAGAGCTCGACAGCATCACATCGCAAATCACCGTGTTGATGAACTCCAAGTACAACGACCGCTATGTCTTCGGCGGTCACGACATCGACACGCCTCCTTTCGCCAAAGGGATCGACGACCGAGTATTCTGGCAGGGAGACAGCAACCCAATTCTCCTGGCCACCGGTCCGGAAGGAATGCGTACACAGATCAACATAGACGGCCAGACGGCCATGGCCGGGCGTACCGCCATGATCAGCCGCGGTGACGCCGATCTCGATCCTCTGATCAGCCTGACCACCCGCCTCGACGACCTTCATCAGGGTGCCGGCGTGACGATGGGCAGCTTCGAGATTCACGATCGAGAAGGGAAGAGCGCGGTCGTCGATCTGGTAGCGGCGAATGTCGAGACTATCGGAGACTTGGTGCAGACGATCAATGCGCTCGACGATGTCGACGTGCAGGCATCATTGAACGCCGACGGCCGGGGCATCACGCTCACCGACGTTACGGGCGCTCCCGATCCGGAGCTCGGTCTGATGGTGCTCGAGGTCGACGAGGGAACGACCGCATCGGAGCTCGGAATCTGGGAGATCGCCGGTCGAACCGACGGCATCGTGGTCGGCAGAGATCTCGATCCACGGCTCACCGAGGAGACCGATGTCGAGCTCTTGAACGGTGGGGAGGGCTTCGATCGCGGAGAGTTTTACATCGTGAACGGCGAAGCGGAGGCGTACGTCGATCTTTGGGGAGTCGAAAACGTTGGAGATATTCTCGACCGGATCGAAGCATCCGGTGTAGGAGTGGAGGCGGAGATCAACGACCAGGGGACCGGTATCGAGGTGCACGCCCTGAGCCATGGGACGGCCCTTCACATCTCCGATCTCGAGAACGGCAGCACCGCATCCGATCTCGGCATCGTCGGAACCGAAGAGGAGATGGACGTCTTTTCACTGCTTCACGAGCTGAGAGCCGCGGTGGGAGACGGGGACCAGGATGCATCGAACGGCCTGATCGACGGGCTCACCGATGCTGTGGATTCGATCATCGCGGCGCGAGCCGGCGCCGGTTCCCGGCTCCAGGAGCTCGAGCTGAGCGCCGGTCGAATGCTCGGAATGTCGATGCAGCTAGAGCTTGCGGTCTCCAAGATCGAAGATGTCGACTTCGCCGAAGCGATCGTCGAGCTATCCTCCACTCAATCGATCTACGAAGCGGCCTTGGCCACGACGACCTCGGTCCTGCAGCTCAACTTGGTGAGCTATCTCTAGATCTACCCACGGAGCCAACCCGGTGATCATCAAGACGCGACTCTTCGGAGAGCTCGACTTGCAGGAAGAGGAGGTCGTCGACATCCCCGGCGGATTGCTCGGATTCGAGGGCTCGACCCGTTTTCTCATCATGGACGACGAGGGGATCGCGCCCTTCCGGTGGCTGCAAAGCGTCGATACTCCCGAGCTGGCCTTCGCCGCGATCAACCCGCTCCTCTTTCGACACGACTACAGAATACCCGTAACCCGCGAGCTTCTGTCGTTGATCGGTCACGAGCCGGAGCACGATGTGCTGATCCTGGCGATCGCGGTGTTGAGTCGCGACCCCCGGCACATCACGGCGAACCTGGCCGGACCGATCGTCGTCAACGCCCAGACGATGACCGGTGCCCAAGCGATCCTAGACACCCGCCGCTTCGATACCCGCGCCCCGGTCTACGACGACCTCATGGCCGCCGCCAAGAGCGAGGCTCCCGCGGCTCGGCCGAAGGATGTGTTGTTGGTTCCGGCGTAGGAGCTCGCGCAAGAATAAAGGGAAAGGGAGCAGGTAGTCCGCGCTATCTCAGCACCACCACCCGTCGACTTTCCCTCGCGCCACCGGTCTCGAGGCGCACGACATACACACCGGAGGCAACGCTCGATCCGCCGCGATTGAGCCCATCCCAGGCGAAACGATGCCGGCCAGCGACCACCGATCGATCCACGAGCGCGCGCACGAGGCGACCGGCGATGTCGTAGATCGCGAGCCTTGCGTAGCCGGGGCTTTTCAGCTCGATCGGAATGGTGTTCGAGGGCTGAAGGGGTTGGGGGCGGAGAGGCCGAGGACGTTGCGGGATAGCGGGGAGGGAGCGGTCGGATCGCCATCGATGCGGGAGGGGCAAGATGGGATCGGTTCCACGCTTCGCGGTCAAGATAAGGGTCCACGCAAGAACAAATGGTGAGTTTGGCGCCCAGATGTGCCTCAGATCCGGTCGATCGGTGAGCTCCGAAACCGGAGGAGTAGCAGCGCTACTTCGAGGCTTTCGGGGCTCGCCGATCGGCCGGAGATGTGGTGCAGATGGGATGCAAACATGGGAAGTTATTTCTTCGCCGACCCTAAGACCGGTATCCGCACGCCTGATCACCGGAGGACCGAAATGAACCGGATGCCACCGTGGTCATCCCTCGCGGTTGTGACCCTGATGACCGGATCCGCCATGGGCGTGTCCGACACTCGATACCGAATACACGCCACCCACGCCCGCCTTAATCGGATCGTCATTGGTGATGTGATCCGCTCGGTCGGCGGATTGCCCGCCGAGCCCGTGGATTCAGCCTGTTGGGATTCCGAGGGCTCAGTTCGACTGCAAAGGGCGAGAATCAGGATCGACGTGGATCCGATTCGCAACACAGGCTCGATCCACGCGTCATGGATCGACGAGAACGGGGCGTGGACCTTCGACAACTTAGCTTTTCTCGCGCCCCACCACGCCTCTGGGCTGCGAATCGCCGAGACCGCCGCGGAAACCCGACTGGTTGTGGGGGATCCCATCGCGACCAACGTCTATCTGCACGGCGACACCAACGCCGGGCCGCCGATGGTCCCCACCGTTTTTGCCTACCTCGCCGCTTGGGGCCCCGCAAGGGTCACCCTCGACGGTGAGCCTTTCGAGAACCCACTGGATGGTCCTCTGCCCGATTGGGGCGGTCATGTCATGGTGACTGCCGGTGTGCGTAATCTCGACGGTGAGATCACGACGAAGGACGGCGACATCTACGACATGTCGAAGAAGTCGGTTGGATTCACCGATCCCGCGGACCTCGAGGTTCATCTGACCTTCCACGATGAGCTCATCCCTCCGACCAGCAACATCCCTCCCGACTTCGAGTTCTTCTACCATTTGGTGTTCGAAAACGTGATGATCGGCATCACACATCGCGAGGCGGATTGGAACGCCGGGCCCTCGACCCGGTAGTGGAGACACTTTCCAGCCACCGCCCGGTCTATCGCGTGCCTCGAGCCTGTCAGCATCGTGACCGCAGCAGATCTCCTCCCCTAATCGAGAAGGAAACCCGATGCTCCCTCTGATCCGTCGCCTGGTCGTTCCGGGCGCTCTTGCATTCTCGGTCTTCGCGCCCGCTCCGGCGTCCTCTCCTCTGGTCATCCATCCCGCGGTGGACCGGCAGATCGCGGGCGGCATGGAGCAGCTGCGCCTCTGGGTTTTCCTCGGGGACAAAGGGGCGGCCGAAAGCGACGTGGACACGGCAATCAACCGGGCGCGCTCTCGGCTCTCGGCGCGTTGTCTCGACCGTCGCGCGCGGCGGGCTCGCGGCTTGAGCCGCCTGGTGGGGCGTGCGGACATACCGGTCGACGGAGGGTACGTGCGCGCGATCGAGCGACTCGGCGCGCGCGTGCGACACCGAAGCCGTTGGCTCAACGCGATCAGCGTGGAGATCGATTCCGATCGGGTCGAGAGTCTGGCGCTTCTGCCCTTCGTCCGCGAAGTGCGGCCGGTCGCCAATCACAGGTGGCATGAGGCGGAGCGGTCGCGCCGGCGGGCCGCGGCGATGCCGGCGGGTGCGATTCCGCCCGAACACACACGGCTACACGAGGCGCCCTTGAACGGCAGCCAACTCGACTACGGCTGGGCCCTCGAACAGCTCGGGCAGATGGACATGATCGGTCTGCATGATCTAGGCTACTCGGGCGAAAATGTGTTGGTAGCGGTCTTCGATACCGGATTCTACAAGAGCCACGAGGCCCTCGAAGATCTGACTCTAGTGGCCGAGCGTGATTTCGTATTTGGCGACGGCGATACGGAGGACGAACCGGAGGATGAGCCAGGCGCGATGTCTCATGGCACCAGTTGCTGGTCGATCATCGGCGCCTGGCAGCCAGGAATGATGATCGGAGGGGCTTTCGGGGCCGATTTCGCGCTCGCCAAGACCGAGGACATCCGGTCTGAAACACGAGCAGAGGAAGACAATTGGGTGGCGGCGATCGAATGGGCCGACAGTTTGGGCGCCGACGTCATCTCATCGTCGCTCATCTATTTCGAATTCGACGGCGGTTTTCAGTACGATTACGAAGATCTCGACGGGCGAACCGCCGTGACAACGCTGGCGGCCGTGCAAGCCCACCGATACGGAATTGTCGTCTGCAATGCGATGGGCAATGAAGGCCCGGCGTCCCGCACCTTGCGCACTCCCGCCGACTCCGATTCGACTCTCTCCGTGGGGGCCGTGGAGCCGGACGATTCAATCGCGAGTTTTTCGAGCCGCGGACCGGCCGCCGACGGACGCACCAAGCCCGACGTTTGTGCGCGGGGCACGGAGGTCTTTGCTGCTTGTTGGGATAGCCCGGACTGCTACACGCCATGGTTTGGAGGCACCTCCGGCGCTACTCCTTTCGTCGCCGCGGCCGTGGCGCTTCTTCTCGATGCTCATCCCGACTGGAGCCCCTACGAGGTCATCGATGCGTTGAAGAGCACCGCCAGTCGGGCGGCCGCGCCCGACAACGACTATGGCTGGGGCGTGATCAGAGCCCTGGACGCCGCGGTCTCGGGAGAAGGAGTGGGCGTGGCTTCCAGCACGCCCTCGAGCGCCGCGGCGGTCCACTCGCTTTCAGTCTCGCCAAATCCCTTCAACCCGCGCACCCGCATCGATTTCTGGCTGCAATCGCCGAGCAGCGTGAGCTTGACCATACACGACGTGTCGGGGCACTTGGTGGCAACGATAGCAGGCGGCGCGCGCGTCGCCGGCAAGCATTCGGTGGTTTGGGACGGGTGCGACGCTGAAGGCGGAGCCGTGCCGAGCGGCCGGTACACGGTGGTACTGGAGACTGCCGGTCTGCGGGTCACGCAAGCCGCCGTCGTGCTCAAATAGGCGAGGGTTCGGCCCGCGGCGTCCGCCCCGATGCGGATCGAGCCCGGCCGTACTCCATTGAGGCCGAAGCCTCCTTCTGATCAGGGCTTTTCAGCCGCCCAGCGGCCATGAAACACCCATGACTTGACAAAATGGCCTTATGATGGACCTACTGGGGCTCGGGGGCTCACACCATGGAGGTCTACGCCCATGGTGAACCTTACCGTCATCCCGCGAATCCTGCCCGCCCTTCTTCTGGGGCTGCCCCTCCCGGCAATCGCACTCACCTCTCACAGCTCGCCGATTGCCGCCGACGAAACCTGGATCGGCGGCGGGGAGGTGCATCTAATAGAAGCCCACATCGACGTGAGCGCGGGCGCTACTCTGACGATCGAGAGCGGCGCCATCGTCAAGTTCGAATCGGGGCGCTACCTGCGCATACTCGACGGAACTCTGCTCGCTCAGGGATCTGAAAGCGATAGCATCTATTTTACTTCGGATCGCGACGATGCCATCGGAGGCGACACGAATGGCGATGGCGGTGCGACGCAACCGGCGCCTGGGAACTGGTCCTACATTCAGCTGTGGGACGCGCCTTCTTCAAGGATCGATTATTGCAGCATCCGCTACGGTGGAAGTGGGAACGTCGGCCTCGTCTATAGTTCGGCATCCACGTTCACCGGCGACGCCTATCAAATCACAAACTCCTCCCTAGCCCATTCCTCCACCCACGGCATCTATGTCGGCGAAACGGCATCGATCGATCCCTTGATCTCCGGCAATCGGATCTTCGATATCGGAGCCACCTACTACGGCATCTATTCATGGTCTACGGTGGTGGATATCACGATTGCGCAGAACACGATAACCTCGGATCGTGGCATCCTGGTTCGCAACGACGCGCTCGTGATCGGCAATACCATTACCGATGCCGTCGACTGGGCGATCTATCTCTATTCGTCGGGTGGGCTCATCCGCGACAATACGACCGACGGCACCACCCGATACGGGCTCTATGCGCGCGCTGCGGGCATCACGTCGGGCGAGATTACGGGAAACGACTTTTGCGGCACGGGGGTTTTCCCCGTCCATATCGACGCGGAAGACATCCGTTGGCTCACTTCGAACACCCTCACATGCCCGGATGTCATCGGCTTCGAGGTGATCGGCGGCACGGTCAGCACGAGCGGCGAATGGGGTCCGGGGGGTGGGCGCCCCTACGTGGTGAGCGGCCACATCACAATCTCCGCCGGCGACACCATCACCGTTCTGCCCGGCGCCATCTTCAAGTTCCCCGCCAACGTCGGCGTCTACGTGTACGGTACGCTCATCTCCGCGGGTACAGCCCTCAATCCCATCACCTGGACCTCCCATAAAGACGACTCCGTGGGAGGGGATACAAATCTGGATGGAGATTTGACCTCGCCGGAACAAGGGGAATGGTACGGAATCCAGCTCTCCGGAGCTCCGGCCTGTACTCTGAGCCATAATGTGGTTCGCTCGGCCGGCTCGATCTCCCAGGGAGCGGTGGACTTGTCTTACGCTAGCTTCGCCGATCCCGGCCCGGTGGTTTCCGATTGCACCATCGACAAGAGCGGAAACTACGGCCTGCGATGGACGGGCAACTCATCAACCGATCTATCGATCACGGACAACGTGATCACCGAGGTGGCGAACTTCGGCGTCTACGGCAATACCGTAACTCCGCAGGCAGTGGTTTCTGGAAACGATATCAGCGCCGCCAAGGGGATCTATGTGGGCGGCAACCAAGTCATCAGCGGCAATACGATTCGCGATGCTACAACCTACGCCATCCAAGTCTGGAATGCCGGCCCTAGCATTGTCAACAACACAACGATCGGCGCAACGGAATACGCGGTCTACGTCAATTCGTACACCTATACCCTGAACGCTCTTACCTCGAACGACTTCTCCGGAGTCGGTCCCTTCCCCTTGCGCTTGGACGCTTCCGACATTCCTTCGATCAACGGCAACACTTTCAACTGGTCCGCCGCCCGCGCATTCGAATGTCTCGGAGGAACCCTCAGCGAAGATCTGACCTGGAGTCAGACATTCATTCCGATCGTTGTCTTGCAGAGCGACGTGATCGTCGCGGAAGGCGCCACGCTCACCATCGCCCCCGGCGCTTTGGTGAAGTGGACAACGGGACAATCCCTCAAGTTGCGCATCTCGGGCTCACTCAGGGCCGTCGGCACACCGCTGCAGCCGATCACTTTCACATCATACCGCGACGATTCGATCGGCGGGGATACAAACGGCGACGACGATACAACCCTACCGCAGGCGGGAGACTGGGGCCGCATTCAACTCGACACCGCTGACTCCTGCAGAATCGAATACAGCAACATTCGCTACGGTGGCTCATCGGGACTAGGAGCGCTGTACATGAACTACACGAGCCACGTGGAACAGGCTCCGCTGATCAAGAATTGTGAATTCACGGAAACGCCAAACTACGGAATCTACTATCAGGGCGCGGCGATCATCACGATGCGGATCGAAGACAATCTGATCCGAGATATCGCGAATTACGGGATCTACGGAGGCAGCACTTCAATTACAGCGGATATCAAAAGAAACACGATCGACGCGGATCTCGGGATGTACATCTGGAGCGCCTCCACGATCGATCAGAACACCTTCGTCGACGCGAGAGACAAGGCCATTCGCCTCTACGAAAGCGGTGCCATCGTCTCCTCGAATGCGTTTACCGACTCGACCGGGTATGCAATCTTCCATGATGATGGCCAGTTCACGATTGGTGCAATGATCGGGAACACCTTCGAGGGAACCGGGCCCTTCCCTCTGCGCATACCGGCGGAGAATGTCAGAGAGATCGCTTCGAACACATTGAATTGGCCGGATCTAAGGGGGATAGAGGTCAACGGCGGCACGATCTCGACGAGCGCGACCTGGCCCGCGGGAGCCACACTCGTGAATCGCAGTCGGGATTTGACCGTCCCCCACGGAACCACACTGACTCTCGCCCCGGGCACAGTGATCAAGATGGACGGTAGCCGTAAGCTGGATGTTGAGGGAACCCTCATCTCCGAAGGGACATTCCCGCTACCGATCACTATCACCGATTATCGAGATGATTCGGTAGGGGGGGATACCAACGGCGACGGTGGCACCACGAGCCCAACGTCGTCGAGCTGGCAGCGAATCGAGCTGGATGACAGCGAGGGGAGCCGCCTGATCAACACGAATCTCTACTACGGAGGAGGTGGATCGGTCGGCATCGTCTACATCGTGGAAGACCAAGGCTATGTTCCGGCGGCGTTGATCCAACAGTGCAACCTCGCGCACAGCACCAACTACGGCGTCTATCTCGGTGGGAGCAATACATCGGCTCCAACGATCGCGGCCTCCGGCTTCAGTGACTTGGGGGATTACGCGATCTACTCCGCGATCGTGACGCAAGAGCCAATAATCACGCTCAACCAGATCGATGCCGCGCGGGGGATCTACTCCAATAGCGACTGCGTAATCACGGACAACACCTTTCTCGATGCCACAGATTGGGCGATTCGGACCAAGTTCGGCGCACCCACGATAACCGGAAACAACACACTTGGAGAAACCGGCTACGGGATCTACGCGGAGAAGGGCGATCCTTACGCGGCATTCGGTGGAAATACATTTTCCGGGACAGGTCCGTTCCCGGTCCGCCTTCCCGCGGAAATGGTTCGGCTCTTGCCATCAAACACTTTTACTTGGACGACGCCCAGAGGATTCAAAATCACGGGGGGCACCGTCACCAGCGACGCGAGTTGGGCGGATATCGGCATTCCATACCTGCTCACAACCGCTGTGATGACGATCGATGAGGCGGCGACGCTCAATTTCGACGCGGGCTTGATCATGAAGTTCGATCCCAGCATGTGGATCGACGTGAAAGGCGGCCTCTACTTGAACGGCGATGCGGCGGATCCGGTTGTGCTCACTTCTATTAAGGACGATGCCTGGGGAGGGGACACGAACGGAGATGGGGGCGCGACGTCGCCGGGACCGGGCAATTGGTACTATCTCTACTACGGCGTCGCGACCGCGCACGGACACATGGAGCATGCTAGATTGCTGTACGGTGGTCAGGGAAGCACTGCCGCGATGTACGGTATCGACACCGACATTCCACTGACGGATTCGGAGTTCTCCCACAGCGGCGCATACGGAATACGCCTTACACGCTCAGCCGGCGCCGTTACCCGATGCACGATGAACGACGAAGCATACGGCGCCTATTTGGCCAGCGGCGGAACGGCGACCTTTACCGACTGCAATCTGACGGGAAACACCACCTACGGCGTTTTCAACGGGAGCGGATCGACAATCAGTGCGATCGATTGTTGGTGGGATAGCGACACTGGCCCATATCATGCGACCGACAATCCCGGCGGTTTGGGAGTGCCGGTTGATGACGATGTGGATTTCACGCCCTGGAGGGGGTTCCCTTACACACCTGATGGAATCGCCGTCAAGCTGACCTCCTTTCAGACCATAGTTCCGCTTGGAGGAACGCTGGATTTTCGTGAGGTCTTGGCGAATACGGCAGTGACGCCCAAGACCTTCGACCATCAGTTCCTGGTGTACGATGGTGGTGGGGAGCTGTTTTTCAGTTTTCCGAAGACCCCGGTGACTCTTGCCGCTGGAGAGGCGCGGACGACGATCTACACTTTGACGGTACCCCTTGTCGTACCGCTGGACATCTACACACTCAGCGCGAATGCGCTCGATAGTCTGACGGTTCTGGATTCGGATAGTTTGGTGGCCGAGGTGATCGACAATTCGAGCCCAGAGGCTTCGGAGCCGGCGGGGGAGCTCGCTCAGGTAGATGTCGAGCAGACTCCGATCGACAACAAGCCGGGGAGGCGATCCGTCCTTGGAGGAGT
>NYZA01000055.1 GCA_002686955.1 Gemmatimonadota bacterium | reverse complement strand
GACATCGGCCCCTTCGAGTTCGAGTACACCGAGCCGGCCACCGCCGAGATCGAGCTCGCTCTCAGTGAGCGACGCTTTTCTCCCGGCGACACGCTCGACTACACGCTCACTCTCACCGGCGCTCTGCCCCCCGGTGATCCGCTCGTCCGCCGAGACGCGTGGGTCGAGCTCACGGGCAAGCGGCGCCACGGCGTCTTGCCGAAACGAGCCGCGATTCCGATCCGGCCCGGCGCGCTACACTTGATCGAAGGGAGCGCCGCGATCCCGGCCGATCTGCCGCTCGGTCCCTACCGCGTCAAGGCGCGCCGGGGGCTCTTCGGGAGCTCGATCGAGGCGAGCGATCTGGTCGATGTGGAGATTGTGCGGGCGGGGCGGGCCTTCGGGCGGGAGCCCGACACCGAACGATGAAGGAGAGCGAAACTGTGTTGCCGGTGCGAGCACACTGAATCGCCGGATCGGGGATGCGGAGCCTCGGGGCGGGCCTGGCTACGAATGGCGGAAGCCTGAAAACCAATGCGCGGTCCCCCCGGGAATCTTCGGCTTTCGTGCCATGGACTCGAAACGAAGCGATGAGCGCTACGGATGGCGCCTTGCGCCTGCTTCTCTTGGCGGCTTTCTCCCGACTCCAAAAGGCGCCCAAGCACTACAATCGCCCCGATGCAGCACCGCAACCCGCCCCTGATCTGTCTCTTTCACGGCCTTCAGATGAGCCTCTTCCCGATGGCCGTTCTGACGATCTTCTGGCAGCGACAGGTGGGGATGAGCATGACCCAGATCATGGCGCTCCAGGCGGGATTTGGTCTGGCCGTCGCCCTCTTCGAGTTCCCCTCCGGCTTCCTCGCCGATCGGATCGGATACCGCCGCACCCTCATCATCGCCTCGGTCGTCACCGCCGCCGGCTGGGGACTCTACGTGGGTGCGGACACCTTTCAGCGCATCGCCGCGGCCGAGGCGCTGCTCGGCGTCGGGCTCTCGCTCGTCTCCGGCGCCGACTCCGCCCTGCTCTACGAATCGTTGCTCGACCTTGGTGACGAGCGGACTTTCGCCCGCTGGTCCGGCCGCATGGTTTTCTGGGGACAGTCCGCCGAGGGTCTGGCCGCCCTGAGCGCCGGCCTCCTTTACGCCGTATCGACCCGCCTTCCATTTCAGATCGAGGTCGGTGTCTGGATCATCAATCTGGGGATCGCCGCCGCCTTGACCGAACCGAAGCGGACCCGGCCGCCCATGAGCCACGGTCTCGCGCAGATCCGTGCAATGCTCCGTTTCGTCGTCTCCGAATCGCCACGCCTACGACGACTCGTCTTTGCGATCGTCGTCTTTGGACTGGCATCGTTCATCCCGGTCTGGATGATACAGATTTATGCCGTCGAATCGGGACTTCCGGAGCCGTGGCTCGGTCCGATGTGGGCCGTCGCCAACTTCATCGTCGCCCTCAGCGCCCTGCTCAGCCACCGGCTAGAGCGCTTGTTCGGCCTCCCCGCCGCCCTCGGTTTCTGCGGCTTGCTGATCGGCATCGGCTATTTCGGGCTCGCATCGGTCCATCAGGTCTGGGGATTCGTCTTCTACTTCTTTCTCACCTGCGCCCGCGGGCTCACTTCACCGATGCTGCAGCACGAGGAGCACCGCGCTCTAACCTCGTCCGATCGTGCCGGATTTCTGTCGCTACGAAGCCTGCTCTTTCGATTGTCGTTTCTCGTCCTGGGACCGCTCGTGGGCTGGTCGGTCGATCGCAGCGGACAACGGCCGGCGCTCTTGGCGCTCGGAGCGTTGCTATGTCTAGGAATCGCCGGGGCGGTGTGGAGCCTGGGACGGAAGGAGAGCGAGAGGGGGACCTGATCCCCCATCGCCGGCCACGCCCCGCGGTGCGCGAAAACCAGCGCCCCTTTATTGAGCACCCGATCGATCTCCCAACAAGAAGCGCCGGCGGCCATCCGATAGGGGAAGCCGATTCGCGGTGAAGATCCGCGGCGAGCACCGTGTGTTCTCCGGCTGGAGGGCGAATCACTCGGAGCACCGGTTGCCGGTGAAGGGCGGCATCCGATTCGCTCCGGTTGTCTCACAGGACGAGGTGGAGGCGCTCGCCGCCCTCATGTCGTTCAAATACGCGATCGTCGACGTTCCCTTTGGCGGCGCGAAAGGCGGCCTGAAGATCGATCTGGTGCGCTCCGGTCTCGACGACACAATGCGGAAGGCCTACGGGGAGATCCGGGAGGTTTGGCACGGCGAAGAGGCGGTCGAAGATCTGCGCACCGCGGCTTTCGTAGTCGCGATCGAGAAGATCGCTCGCCACTTCATGGAGATGGGGGAATGGCGGGAAGATTCTCGTTCGGGTAGGTAGTCTCCGCTCATGCAAGAGGCTGCTCCCTCCCTCCCTCGCAAGGCATCGTTCGGCCTTCTGGCCGCCGGGCTGGTCCTCGCTTCGATCGAAGTGACGGTGCGTTTGGCGGCGGACGAGCCCGCGGCATCGGGAGACGCCCCTCCGGCACTCGTCGAGGCGGTGCGCGAAATGGGCTGGGAGCCGAATCCGGCCGATCGCCGGCTGCTGCGCGAAGACGGCGAGACTCTCTGGTCTCTCGTCCCCGGATTCCAGGGTGAAGTGCCGAGCTATGTGGAGGGTGGGCAACCCTGGACGGTCCGAATCGGCCCTCACGGTTACCGGGGCGAGCCGCCGATCGAGCCTCGCCCCGGCGTGCGGGTGGCGTGCATCGGGAATTCGTGCACTTTCGGACTCCTGGTCGATCAGGGAGAGACCTGGCCGGAGCGCTTGGGCGAGATTCTGAGCCTTCGCTCCGATCGACCGGTCGAGGTACTGAACTTCGCCGTTCCCGGCTTCACATCGGAGCAGGGACTGTCGGTTCTTCGGTCGGACGTCTTGCCAGCCGACCCCGATCTGGTCGTGCTCTCGTTCGGATTCAACGACACATGGCCGGCGAGGGAGTCGGATCGCGATCGAATCGCTCGCCAGAAGAGCGTGGCGAGCCGGATCCGGCGAGGAATGATGAAATCGAGTAGCGCGCGCCTTCTCGAGCGATTCGTCGGGAGGGCTCTGGATCACGTCACAGGCCCCGCCGAAAAGAGGTACGGCGCGAGAGGCACGCGCGTGAGCGATGAGCGGACGGCCGAGAACCTGGGCGAGATGATCCAGTCGATTCGGAGGACCGGACGCCGGGCGATGCTGCTCTCGCTCGATTTTCCTCGCGGGGAGAGGACCGAGGCTCTCTCGATGGTCGCGGACGAGCTCGATCTGCCCTTTGTCGACGCACGAAGCGAGTTTCGCAAGGGCTGGGAATCGCAAGCGCTGCCAGAGCTGGTCGAAGAGCTGATCCCGGTGGGTGCCGATCGATCGGCCGCCGCCACGCGGACGATCACGTTCGAGGTCGCGGTGCCCAGCCACCTGCCCCGCCCGATCACCCTTGTAGGGAATCGCGGGGCGTTCGGTGGGGATTTGCCCGGGGCGCTCCTGCTGCCCGATGACGGTGCCGGTGCGGACCGGCGCGCGGGGGACGGCATTCACTCGGTTTCCGTGGAGCTTCCAAGGCTAGGCGAAACCCGCTATCTCTTTCGGTGCGGCCCCCCATCCGGAACGTGGACGGGTCTCGAATCGACAGTGGCATGCCGGCGGTGGAAGCCGGGAGACCCTGTTCCGGAGCGGGTGAGCTTCGGGCGGTTGCCGCTCATGGCCGAGCCGATCCACCCTTCGGCTCTCGGATGCCGCGCGATCGCCAAGCTCGTCGCCCGTTCCATCGAAGAACAGGGGCTGCTCGGCCCGGTGCGATGAGCCGATCGCTACGCCTCGACCTGCCTACTCTCGACGCACCCACCTCGGTCTTCCGGATCGAGGCGGATCGAGTGGAGGAACGGGAAGGGCCTCGACTGATTCTGCCCGTGCTGACCACGAGAATCGACCTCGAAAGTGGACTTCCCCATCCCGAGCCGGCACCGGTAGGGGGGCTGCCGGTTCTGCATTTCCATCGCTCGGCCGAAGCGCTGGCCCGGAGCCGCCGCGGAATCTTCCTGGAGGCCGATGCGGTGCGATTGCTGGTTCGCTTCTTCGCCGCGGATGTGGCGATGAGAGCCGTTGTGCTCCTACAGGGTGGGGATGCCCTTCTGACCGACGAGAAGATCACTGTCGAGCTCGGGGGAAGGGGAGAAGTGCTCGAGGCGAGGTTTCGGGAGGGGAGCGGATCGGGTCACGAGCTCGGGACGGCGCCCTGGGTCCATGTGCGGAGGATCATCGACGCAATCGGCCCCAACAGGCTGTTGATCAACCGCTTGGAAGATCGGTGAAGGGGCGCGGGGCGGTGAGGAAGCGCTCGCCCGAGGCGGAGCGCTCCGGCCCTGGATTCTCGAGGCGGAGAGGTGTCGCGGGGTGGCCTCGGGCTGAACGACATCTGCTGTTCCGCCTCGCCATATCGAACAATCGAGGTTGAGATCGGCCCCGACCGGGGTGAGAATGGGTTGTCCCGTGGGTCTATGCAGCGGTTCTCAGGAGACAATGATGGGGCTCCCCCCCGATAGACAACCCTACCGATTGTGCTTGATGGTCGCGCTCGGATGGCTGGCTGGTTCGGTCGTCGTTCCTCCCAGCGCCCGGGCCGACACCCTCACCGTCGGCACGTGCGTCGAATGCATCGCGACGATACAAGCGGCTATCGATTCGGCGCGGCACGGCGACGAGATCGCGGTAGAGTCGGGTGTGTACTTCGAGCGGCTCCACATCTACCCCTCCGCCGAGGATTCGTTCTACATCACGCTTCGCGCCGAAGACGATACCGATCGACCGCGCATCGAGCACGCAATCGGAGAACCCTCGGGGGAACCGACCGAGATCTGGGAGAACTACGCCGTCGTCGAGATCCACAACGACATGAACGACGGTCCCGAGTCTCGCTGCCGAGACATGAGAGTGACGATCGAGAATCTCGAGATCGTCGCCACCGACGACTACACGGGCGCCCTTTCGGTTTGGACGGCGATGGACGATGTCGGGCAGGAGTACAACACCGGGCTCTTCTTGCGGCACAACTACTTTCAGGCCCAACGCGTATTGATCCCGCCGAGAGTTCGAGGAGCGGGGGCGCTCTGGATCGGGCGCCGACCCGACTACACCTGTTTGCCCGAGTGGCGAGAGTGCCTCGAATACCAGTCGCTGAAATGGGGCGCGATCGAAGACAACGAGATCATTACGATCAACGGTGGAGACCCCAATCGCTATCTTTCCGACGGTATCTCCACTTTCCATTTCGTCGGCAAGATCGAGAACAACCGGGTCACTGGCACGGCCGAAGGAGTGCACATGAGTTTCGCGCGACTCGGCGATCCCGTGCCGTTTTTCCTGCAAGAGCCGCCGTGGGACGAATACGCGTCAACGATCATCCAACATAACCTCCTCTATTGCAACGAACAAACCGGCATCCATTTCACCCACGGTTCGCTGGGAACTGTTCGCAACAATATTGTGGCTCGTACGTGGTACCAAACCAATTCCGACGCATCGGGGATCGCATCGGGGCGGTCCGCGGGGGCCTCGAACAGTATGGGTATGTGGGGTTCGTTCGATATCGAGGCACAGGGCGATGGTGGCCGGGTCCCCACTATCGTCGACGTTTTCAACAACACTGTCGACTGGTCAGAGGGGTACGGCATCGCGATGGATGACGATAACAATGCCGTCCTCTTGGGCAACATCGTCTCGCGCACCCGCGACGTCCCACCCCTCTTCGCCGAAGCGCAAACCGCCGGAATCGCGGCAATCCATGGTGCCTTCAATCCCGACAGTCTGTACACCGACTACAATGTTCTATGGGGCAACCGGGAGAAGGGACAGATCGCGGACTATTCCCCCGTGGGCGTCTACCCTGCCGGTGTAGAAGGTGTGAACGACGTCACGGAGAGCGATCTCGGGGGGTCGAATCCCCACTACTGGCGGGGCTCGATCGCGAATATGACGCACAGCTACATGTTGAAGACTTACGATCCTCCTCATTCCTGCTACGGGGCCACGTCGAGCCCTGATTCGGTGTCGCGGGCCATCGATGCCGGCCCGACGAACCCGATCTACAACGATGTCCAGCCACCGGGACTCGGCGGGCTTCGCAACGACGCGGGCGCTTACGGCGGCCCATTCGCATCATGGGGCGACGAGGGTTGTCTTGAGTACAAGGTTGGCAACAACCTGGCTTGTTGCACAAACTCTTGCCAGTAAGTCTGCGCGGACCATGCCTCTTGCTCTTGGCGGCGATGGTCGCTTCAAACGCGTGCGCGATCGATGAGAACAAGGGCTGGCCGGTCCGCTGGAAATGGGGCACGACGCCGGTCGTTGCGGATCTCGACGGCGACGGCGCGCCCGAAGTGGTGGCCGGATCGTTCGATTGGTCCGATCCGAGCATTCATGCGTGGGACGTGAACGGCAAGGCGCTCGAAGGGTGGCCGATCCCGCTCCCTCTCGGCACGATCGAAGCCCCCGCCGCGGCGGATCTCGACCACGACGGAGAGGTCGAAGTTGTGGCGCACGCGTGGCATACGGCGTCGGATCGCGCCTATCTGTGTGCGATTCGGCGCGACGGAAGCCAGCCGCCGGGTTGGCCGATCGAGCTACACCAGGTCGGCGGTCGCGCGCCGACGGTGGCCGATCTCGATGGAGACGGTCGGCTCGAGACGATCGTCGCTGCCCATCCTCGTTGGGGCGGACCAAGCAACATCGAAGGCTACGACGCGGAGGGCAAAGAGCTGCCCTGGTCGCCCTTCTCCGTCGACCTGACGATCGAATCGAGCCCCGTGATCGCCGATCTGGACCTCGATGGAGATCTCGACATCGCTTTCTCCGCCTACGACCGACCGAAAGTGGGCCGAGGACGGATCTACGCGATCCAGTGGGACGGATCCGCACTCGGACCCTCGACGGTGCTCGCGGAGCTGGATGCGCCGGTCTCCACGCCTCCGCTTTCGGCGGTTGATCTCGCGGGTGATTCGCGACCGGAGCTGCTCCTGTCGGACGACCTCGGCCGCATTCGGCTGCTCGATCACCGGGGGAGCGCCCTACCGGAGCGGCCATGGCCGAAGGGGGGATTTCGAGCCGAGATGCCGGTGGTGGTCACGCTCGAGGGGAGGAGCACACCGGCGCTCTGGTCGGCTTCGGACGACCACCGGGTCTCGTTGGTCGATCTCGAAGGAAGGCAGCTGCCGGGATGGCCCTGGCTGGGAAGCTGGTTGATCCGTTCCCAGCTTCTCGTCGCCGATCTCGACGGTGACCCTGAGCAGGAGGCGTTCGTGGGTGGCTCCAATCCGAATCTTTGGGCCCTGGAGCAGGACGGCTCGCCGGTGGCGGGGTGGCCGATCCACACCGGTACCAACGATTTCGGGACGGGACAGCTCGCCGACCTCGATGGCGACGGCGACACCGATATCGTCTTTCAGGGATACGATGGGCGTGTGCACGTTTTCGACACGCCGGGGCTCTACCGTGCGGACCGGATCGCCTGCTCGGCCTACCAGTACGACCGCTGGCATACCGGATCGTTCGAGATCGACCTCTACCGCGAGGCGGAGTCCGCCGACGACCTGCGCGAGTGGAGCGTGGTCGGGGATACGACGGCATGGGGGCATCGGTGCTTGACGCGGGAGGTGGAACCGGGGACGGGGAAGCGCTCGCGGCTCGGCTATCGAATCGAAGTGCCCGCCCTGCGCAAGTATGCGATCTGGATCCGCGCGCGTGGAGAAGGGGCGACAATTCCGTCCACGCGTATCGACGGGCGCGAGCTCGGCACGCGATCGGGGAAGGCGGGCTCCCCCGATGGCTGGCGCTGGCTCGAGCTGGGTGTGGTCGAGCTCGATGCCGGATTGCACGAGATGACGATCGACGCCGGCCCCGATCCGTCGCGCATCGATCGGCTCCTGCTCACAACGCGGACCGCCTTTCCCCTTCTGCGGGAAAAGGTGCATCATTGGCGGGGGCGGTTAGACTCCTAAAGGATCGGCGCAAGAGTAACTAGCGATTTTGGCATCCCATCTGCACCACATCTGGGCGCCAAAATCGCTAGTTACTCTTGCGCCGACCCTAAGAAGTCCGATCTACCAGAGACCAAGAACAACAACCGGAGCTGCATCAATGCGCAAGTCGCTGTTTCCACCTTCGGTCATTCTGCTCGCCGTCCCGCTTCTTCTGGTCCCCTTCTCCACCGCGGCACCGGCGATACAGGGCATCCCCGAGACTCCGGTGCGTCATACCGCGCCCGCGCAGGAGCGCGACTGGGCCGATATCGAGACCTGGACTTACCAACTCCAGGGGTATTCCGGCAACAGCCTCGATGAGATCGGATCGAGTCATTTCGACCTCGCCGTCGTGGACTACTCCGCCGACGGTACCGGAGCGACCGAATGGACCGCGGCCGAAGTGCATTCCGCCCGCACCGGCCCGAACGGTCCCCGCCGCATGGTCGCCTATCTGTCGATCGGCGAGGCCGAGGATTACCGCTTCTACTGGGAGCCCTGGTGGCAGGTCGGTGACCCGGAGTTCATCGTCTCGGAGAACCCGCAATGGCCCGGGAACTACAAGGTGAAATACTGGGATAGTGAGTGGCAGGCGATCCTCTTCGGATCTCCGGATGCCTATCTCGACCGAATCCTCGCTCAGGACTTCGATGGGATCTATCTCGATCTCGTCGATTCCTATCTCGAAAGCTACGCCCGTCAAGAGCTGGGCAGTAAGGCGGCGGCCCGCCAGGCGATGGTCGACCTGGTGCTCGCACTCGCCGATTACGCGCGAGCCGCCAAAGGGGACGACTTCGCGATCTTCCCCCAGAATGCCGAGGAGATCGCCGAGGACCACCCGGAGTACGTGGCGGGCGTGAACGGCATCGGCAAGGAAGAGACCTATTTCGAGGCGACCAATCAACGCACGAGCAACAACGATCGCTTCTGGACCGAGGAGAACTTGGACCGTTACCTCACGGCCGGACCTTGGGGCTTCGGGCTCGTGCTCGAAGTAGACTACGCGAACCAGAACAGCAAGATCGACGAGACCTACGACATCTGCATGAACTACAAAGATTACATTCCGTACTGCACACGTGTGGATCTCGACCGAATGACCGTCAACGATGGCCACGAGCCATGGTCGGACGGCCGAATCACATGCACTGTGATGAGAGGCTCTTTCTTGGTGAACAACGCCGATCTGGAAATCGAGCGACAGTCTCCATCCCCCGCCGCGCTTCAGACCGCGGTTACGCCGGCGAGCGGCACGCACGAGTTTCGCATGGTTGCCGAGGGGCAGTGGCTCGTCACGGCAAGCAAGAGCGGCGACGTGGCCACCGCGATGGTCGATCTGGAGCTGAGCGAGCACGAGTCGGTTGTGCTCGACCTGGATGCAGAAAGCTCCCCGCCCTCCCCCTCGTCACGAAGGGAAAGACGGAGAGCCCTTTGCACCACACGCTGAGGATCTACTCGATCGGCGGAAGCGGCACGTCTTCTTCGTAGGGCCACTGCTTCACTTCGAACTCGCGGCGGGCGGTCACGGGATTGAGCTCCGCGCGCTCTTCCGGCGTGCGATAGAGCTTGACCCTCTTGTCGCCCAGCGGAAGGTACTGCACGTCCCGCGCGTCGCCGAGCCAGTTGGCCTTCATGCCTTCCGGTACCCAGTAGACAGTCAGTGTTCGCTGAGATCGGGGATCGGTGTAGACGATCTTATCCGCCCACGGATCACCTCCCGGCTCGGAGTACAGTACGTTTTGGATGAAGATGCGATCCAGAACGAAGTCGGCAATCAGCCAGAGACAGCGCGTTGGGCGCGCGCCGGCGCTCAGCGGCCCCGGCGACGCCCAAGGCCCACCGAAGATGCCGATATCGTTGCGGGCCGCGCCCGCCGCATAGCTGGAAACGTCGTTCAGGCTGGCTATGGGGTGCCCCGCATCGATCAGAGGCGATGACACCTGCGGCAGAACACCCATCGCGGCATTCCGAATCAAGGGCGCGTCTATCTCCGATTCCAACACCTCGTCATCGGGGTCGGCGGTGAACAGAGGACTCGTGCCGTAGACATTGCCGGCGCCCGGAGTAATGACCGAGGAATCGTAGTCCATTCCGTTGTTGTTGTAGAAAAAATTGTACGCCATCCAGTTGCTAATTTCGTTGGCATCTTGGTGGCTCGAGTGCATTGCATACTTCTCGCCCTGTGGGGAGTTCTCGAAGAACACGTTGTTGAAGAAGCGCGCCCGGCAAGCGATGATCTCTTCCTCGCAAGGATTAGTAGACTCGACTAGTCGAACGAATCCGATCCTTGCACCGGCATTGTCGTTCCCGGCGAATATGTTGTTGTACACTCCAATGATCGGCAAGGGATCGGCATCGTGGTCGGTACCTTCGACTACCAGGCCGTCGCCGAGAGGATCGATGCCGTAAGCCGCGGCCACCAAATTGTTGACGAAGAGTACTTCACGCGGGAAGTGCAAGTGCATCTGGTTGTCGGAATGACCGATCATGATGCTGTTGCGAACAGTGCCTTTGAAGTTCGTGGTATGAATGCCCTCGCCGCCGTTGTTGGCGATGATCGTCGATAGAATCTCACCCTCGGCGCGCCAGAGGTTCATACCGTCCGAGTAGCAACCAAGGACCGAGCATCGATCAACCGTGATCTCCGTAATCGGTTGGAGCAGCAAGGTCGCGTTGATCGATCCCCAATGGCCCGTGGAGCAGGAATAGGTCCCGGTTCGAACACCGGTTTGGATTCCAACGCTGCAGTCCGTGATATGGAGACGAGAGAGATTAACGGTCGTTGTCACCGCGTCCCAGTCGTCGTTGGACGTCGAGACCTGAACGCCGGCGATGTCGCCGCCATAAGCGCCGGTGATCGTAAGATTGCGAATATTGATCGTCGTGGTGACGTTGTCTTCGTTGATGATGTGGAAGACTGGAGTACCGTTTTCGGCCGACGTCACTTCGGGAAGCGATCCGCATGCTCCCTGGATCGTCAGGTTGCTGAAATCCTCGGCGAGGATCGTGACGTTTTCGGTGTACTTGCCGTCTGGGCTCTCCTTCACCAAGATCTTCTGGTTGTAGTAGGCGGCGTGATCGAGCGCTTCGCTGATCGACGGATAGTCGTCCGGAACGGTGATGACCGCTGGATTGAAGATCCAATCCCATTCCATCAGCGTCATCACGTCATCCAAGGCGTAGGCCATGTCGAACTCTTCGACACCGTTCGTAGCGCGATAGGCATGAGCGGAGCCGGCCAGGGTGACGAAGGCGATGGATGGCGCGACAAGGCGCCGGTGGATTCCGTTGAATCGAGAATTGGACATCTAGTCCTCCGTGTGGTGATTCTGGTCTGGGGGTTCCGCGGACGGCGCCGGCCGCCGGCGGCGGGGCCATGTCTCGCAATCGCGGTGCCAAAACGTAGTCTCGGCGCTCCGGCGCCCTTAAACCACGGTAGATCAACGTATTGTGAGTTCTAGGCCGATCTCTAGCGCCCGGGAATGGGGCCGATTGGCAACCCAGGTCACGGGGACCGTCAACGGATGGAGTCAGCCAGCTGACGTTTCGACATAAGGGTTCGCGCAAGAATAGAATGCTATTTTCGCATCCCATCTGCACTCCATCTCCGGCCGATCGGCAAGCCCCGAAACCCTCGAAATAGCCCTACTATTCCTGCGGTTTCGGAACTCACCGATCGCCCAGATCTGAAGCACATCTGGGCGCCAAAACAGCATTCTATTCTTGCGCGAACCCTAAGCGTGAGATCCTCGGGAGGACCGAGCACTGATTCGCCGCGCGCCGCCCTTCATTTCCAGGCAAGCCCCGTCGCTCCGCTCCCCCGAGCTTCCCGCTCTAATTGCTCTCGAAACGCCGCGCCGCGGCGCGACGCGCCCCGCCTCACGCAGCGTTCACCCGCGCCAACGCTTTCGGCCGCCACGCACACCTGCCGCCCGCGGCCATGGAGACAAGCGCCGCCGTCATGGCCGCAATCAGCGCCGCGGGCGGATCGGGGAGCAGCGGGATCGCCGCCGCCGTGACGCGGATCCCGAGCCTGAAGAGCGCCGCGTGGCGCGCCTCGAACGCCCGCGCCCCATACGCCGGGGCCCCATCGAGGCAACGATTCACGCCACAACTCATCGTTCACGATTTGAAACTACGAGTTGCGGCGCGAATAGCTGTCGTAACTGCCGGTTCAACCATGGAAACCAGTGTTTACGACGCATATATGGATCGCAACTCCCGGTTCCCGATGATGGGACCGTTCGCTCTTGCCCTTCGTCCCGCACGGGGCCCACAGCTCTCGCGCGCGTCCAGGATCTTGGAAACTGGAGAATCGGAGCATCTCTCGAGCCGGCGTAGTCTATTCTTGAGGGCTGCGGGTTAGAGCTCGGATCGAATCCCGCGCGTGAGGAGACCTCCGTGAACATCAGCTTCGTGCGCATCGCACCCTTCTACGACGAGCCGCGCCAGCATCCGCAGGATCGAATGTGGCCGATTCCGACCCTGTATGCCGCCACGATGCTCCGAGAGCGAGGTTTCGAGGCCCACCTGCTCGACACATGGGTCCACACCTGGCCGATCGAGCGAATCGTCGACTGGATACGCGATCACCGTTCCGATCTGGTCTTTCTCGACGGAATGACCCAGACCGCCGAAACCGTCAACGATCTCGTCAAGCGGATCGCCGGGCATCTTCCCGACGCGCTGATCTGGGGTATGGGGCAACACGCGACCTCCATCCCCGATCAGCTCTTCAGCGGCGCGGGCTTCGACGGCCTGCTCATGGCGGAGCCTGAAGGCGCAGCGATCGACGTTTGCGAGGCCTATCGAGCGGGCAAGCCGATCGACGCTTCGATCCCCGGAATCGCGTTCGCCACGGGTGGGGGTGGCCAATTCGAGACCAGCCCGGCGCGGCCTCTCGTTGACGAGCTCGACGACTATCCGCCTATCGATCATTCGCTCCTCGACCTCGATCCGTACATCATCGTCTCTTCTCACGTAAAGACAATTCGAAAACTGCGCTGGGGTTTTCTGCTGACCAGTCGCGGCTGCCCGTACCCCTGCATCTACTGCTCTCAGACATTGCGACAGACTTTCGGCCGGGCGTTTCGGGCAATGTCACCGGTCCGTGTCGTTGACGATATGGAGCGGCAGGAACGCGATTGCGGTATCAATGCCATCTTCATCGAAGACGATGTGTTCACTTTCGACATGGACCGCGCCCGATCGATATGCGATGAGTACATTCGACGGGACCTCGGTGTGAAATGGGTTTGCCAGACACGGGGAGATGCTCTCGATGCCGATCTCGTGGATCGCATGAAGCGGGCGGGTTGCGCGGGCGTGACTTTTGGGGTGGAATCCGGTTCCGATCGTGTACTCAAGGTTTTGAAGAAGAAGGAGACATCGGAGGAGATGCTCGAAGGAGCTCGGCTTGTCAAGAAGGCCGGCCTGGCCTTGACCTGTTACTACATGATAGGGAATCCGACCGAGACCAAGACCGAAGCGCTCGAAACCCTCGCCCTTGCCAAACAGATCGGAAGCCATGTCATTCAGTGCGCCTTTTTCACTCCCTATCCGGGATCTCCCTTCTACGAAGACGTGAAAAACGACATCGAAGACAATCTGGGCAATCTGTCGCACTACAACTCCCTGCGATTCAACTACTCCGAGATCCCTGAAGCCGAGCTTTTCAGTCTACAGCGGCGGTTCTATTTGGAGTATCTGCTCTCGCCGAAACAAATCTGGCGCTACCTGACACACCGTGCGCCCTACGCAATCATCAACAACAACGAGCTCGGGTTGATATCGGATTCACTCCGTTTCTTCGCATCGTCGTGACCCCGCACAGGTAGCGTCTTTGTCCATCCCGACCAATCTGAAGCGGAAGATGTTGGTTGGTGTCGCGGTAGGCGGCATCGTCTATCTCGCCCTTTCGATCTATATCGGGTGGGAGGGGCTCCGTCTCGCGACATCGAGCTTTCGGTGGTCGTTCCTTCCGCTATTGCTGGCCCTTTCGCTCGTCAACTACGGGGTCCGATACCTGAAGTGGCACTACTATCTGAATCGTCTTGATGTGCCGCTCCCTCCCTACGACAGCCTCTTGGTGTTCTTGGCGGGGCTCATGTTCTCGATCACGCCGGGAAAACTGGGCGAGGTGGCCAAGGCGTACCTAGTGAAAGCGAGACTGGGCACGCGGGTCTCGGTGGTGGCGCCGGTCGTGCTCGCCGAACGTCTGACCGACGTGGCCTCGTTGGTCGTGCTCTCTCTGTGGGGAGCCCTGGTTTTCGAGTACGGGCGAAGCGCCGTGCTTGCCGGTGCGGTGCTGACCGCGGCCGGACTCGGTTTCGTGAGCTCGCGGCGATTGGTGATCGGCACTCTCGGTCGCTTTTCCCATCTGCCGCGCGTCGGCGGGAACATCGAACGAATCGAAACCGCATACGGGAGTGCGGCGAAACTCCTCTCACCGATCCCTTTGGCCATCGCGACGGCTCTCTCGGTTCTCTCCTGGGGGGCGGAGTGCCTGGCCTTTGCACTGACCTTCGCCGGCTTCGGTCGCTCGGTGGAGATTGGTGCCGCCAGCTTCACCTATGCCGTGTCGACCATGGTGGGCGCACTTGCCATGCTGCCGGGGGGACTGGGGCTCACGGAGGCGAGCCTGACCGGACTCTCGCAACAGCTTTTCGGAGTCGGCGAAGGCGTTGCCGGTATGGCTGCGATCATCGTGCGGGTCTGTACACTCTGGTTCGCCGTGGCGGTCGGCGCGCTCGCTCTCGCTCTGGTAGGCCGCAGATTCGAAGGAGTGGATCTCGCGGAGGTGAAGACCGGAGCGGACAATTAGGGTCCGCGCAAGAATAACTTGTCATCTTGGCGCCCAGATGTGCCGGAGATGTGGTTCAGATGGGATGCCAAATGACAAGTCATTCTTGCGCGGACCCTTAG
>NYZA01000054.1 GCA_002686955.1 Gemmatimonadota bacterium | reverse complement strand
GACGCGGACGCGATGCGCGTGGGTGCAATCGGCGCGTTCCTCCCGTATGTGAGCGCCAGCGCCGGCTACTCACGCATTCCGACGGAGTCGTTCTCGGTCGCGGGTCAGACCTTCTCGTCTCCGAGCGACAACTACACCCTCGGAACGTCGGCCTCACTGCCCCTCTTCGCCGGATTCCGAAACGTGGCCGGGCTCGATCGGAGCGATGCTTCCCGTTCGGCGGCCCGCGCCCGATTCGATCGGGCCTCGGAAGGCATCGGCCTCGCCGCCGCGCAGGCGTTCCTCGATGTGCTGAAGGCGGCAGCCCTCCTCGATGTCGCCCAGAAGAACGTCGAAAGATCGCGCGAGCAGCTCGAGAGGGTGAGCGTCTTGCTCGAGGTGGGAAGCGTGCCGCCGGTCGATCTCTACCGGCAACGTGGACAGCTGGGCAGCGATCGACTCGAAGCTCTGAACGCCCGTGACGCCACGGAAAACGCGCGCAACACGCTGAACATCGCACTGGGACTGTCCGTCGGCGATCGCCGTCCACTGGTGGCGATCGATGTCGATCGCCTGCGCCTCGACACCACCGCGCCCGCGGAGTTCGACGAGTTGATCGCGCGGGCGCTCCGGCAGCGCCGAGATCTGCGGGCCGCCGATGAAGATGTGCGCGGAGCGGAAGCCGGCCTTCGGGTCTCTCGATCGGGCTATTGGCCTTCAGCCGATCTCACCGGAAACTACAACTGGAACGGCTCAGAGCCGCCAGGCGGACTGGACGATCTTCGCCAGGGCGATTCCTACTCTGTGGGTGTCTCAATGAGTGTGCCGATCTTCGATCGACTGGCCACGCGATCGAGCGTGCAGCGGTCAGAGGCCGAGCTCGTCTACCGGCGCGCATTTCGCCGGAATCTCGAGCGCGAGCTCATGCGCGAGGTGGCCAGTGCGCACTTGGCGGTGGAGAACGCGAGGGAACGGGTGGAGCTATCGCGGGCGAATCTCACGGCCGCGGAAGAAGAGCTGCGATTGGCCGAGGAGCGCTACACCGTGGGTGCTGGCACGCTTCTGGAACGAAATGTCGCGTCACTTTCATGGAGATCGGCGGAAACCAATCGGGTCGCCGCACTCTACGATCTGCTCTATGCGCGGATCGCTCTCAGTGCGACGCTCGGAGATCCGATCGATACGAAGGGTGGTAACGATTGAAAAAGCGGACCCTTCTCCTGCTGGTCATCGGAATTGTCGTCATCGCCGCAGCCACTGTTGCCAGCGTTCGCCGAGCCGACAACCGTGGCATCTCCGTGCACACCGATACGGTGGAGAGAGACGATCTCGTGCAGATCGTCAGCGGAACCGGTCGAATTAGGCCGGTCAGCGAGGTATCGATCAGCGCCAATGTATCGGGACGCATCATCGGATTGTCGGTTCGGCCGGGAGAAGAGGTGCAAGAGGGTGATTGGTTGGTTCGTCTCGATAGGACCCGCTACGACGCCGCTCTCGCACAAACCCGCGCCGCCCTCGCCTCGGCCCAGACCCAGGTCGAGCTGGCCCAGGCGAATCTCCGCCAAGCCGAGGCGGAGCATCTTCGAGCGGCGGAACTGGCCAAGCGGGGTCTGGTCGCAACCGCCGATCTCGAGAGCGCCGTCGCGCTCCGTGATGTGCGCGCGGCCACACTCAGGTCGGCCCACAACGATGTGGAGCGCGCCAGGGCCGCGGTGGACCAGGCCGCCGACGACCTTTCAAAGACGACAATCGGCTCTCCGATCGCCGGCACCGTCACGGAATTGAGGAAGGAGATCGGCGAGATCGCCTTGGGGGCCGAGTTCCAGGAAGACGTCGTGCTCGTGGTCGCCGACCTCCAACGAATGGAAGCGCGCTTCGAAGTCGATGAGAACGATATCGTCAATGTCACTCTCGGGGATTCGGTCGGTGTCGAGGTCGACGCCTTCCCCGATACAACGTTCGCGGGATCGGTCCGGGAGATCGCGACATCTGCTTTGACTCGGGGTTTCGGCACCCAGGAATCCGCGACGGTTTTCGAGGTCCGTGCCGACTTGTCGAGCACGGATGCCGGACTCCGGCCGGGGATGAGCGCCACGGTCGATGTATTCACCGAGAGCAAAGAGGATGTGTTGGCGGTACCGATACAAGCCGTTACCGCGAGGTCGGCCGAGACACTCGCCGATTGGGCGGAGGAGGAAGTCCCGGAAGGGGGCGAAAAGGAGCTGGTGGAGATCGCCTTCGTCGTCGGCGATGGGCTGGCGAGCTTCCGCCGGGTCACCACGGGGATTTCGGGCGATACCCATCTTGAGGTGCTTTCCGGCCTGGAGGAGGGTGATGAAGTGATCACAGGTCCGTACCGGGCACTCTCCCGAGATCTCGCCGATGCCGATCGGGTGCGCAGCTCCGAATCGGACGAAGAAGAGGCGCCGAATGAGTAGCAACGGAGTAATGATCGACCTGAGAGGGATAACGCGGATCTATGACATGGGCGCGGTCCAGGTCGAGGCGCTCCGCGGAATCAACCTCGAGATCACCGGCAACGAGTATGTGGCGATCATGGGACCTTCCGGATCGGGAAAATCGACATTGATGAACCTGATCGGTTGTCTCGACACCCCGACCGCCGGAAGCTACAGATTGGACGGCCAAGATGTTTCCCGTCTCGAGGGGGACGACTTGGCCAAGATCCGCAATCAGCGTATCGGGTTCGTCTTTCAGACCTTTAATCTGCTTCCGCGGGCCGATGCGCTTCGCAATGTCGAGCTGCCACTCGTGTACGCCGGCATCGCTCTGAAAGAGAGGCGAGCGCGGGCCCTGGAGGCGCTGGAGAGGGTGAGATTGGCCGACCGTGCCGACCACCGCCCGAATCAGCTCTCGGGAGGCCAACGTCAGAGAGTGGCGGTAGCGCGCGCCCTCGTGACCCGACCCTCGATCATTTTGGCCGACGAACCGACGGGCAATTTGGACAGCAAGACCGGTGAGGACATCCTCGGTCTCTTCGAGGAGCTGCATCGAGACGGCAACACAATCGTGCTGGTGACGCACGAGGCGACCGTGGCCGAGCGGGCCGGACGAATTGTGCGAATCGTCGACGGGCTGGTGGCTTGAGCGGCCTGCTCGAGACACTTCGACTGGCCACGACGGCCCTCTTGGCCAACAAGCTGCGCGCAACGCTCACCACGACCGGTGTCGTCATCGGCGTCACTACAGTCATGGCGATAAGTGCGGTGATCGCGGGGCTCGATCGGAGCTTCTCCGAGCAGATCGAAGGGATCGGATCCAGTGTTCTGTACATCCAGAAGTACCCCTGGATACCGAACGCGGAGTGGTGGAGCCTGCGCAATCGTCGAAATCTGGGTTGGCGGGAGCACGATGCGGTTGCCCAACAGGCCCGCAGCGTAGAGGCTGTCGCGCCGATGATCTCGCAACAGATCAGGGTTGTCCATCGAGATCGTTGGCTCGATGGTGTCGCGGTGACCGGAACGAATGAGCAGTACCGTCTCGTCTATGGCGCCGACCCGGAGGATGGCCGATTCCTGATGCCGGCTGATCTGCACTATCGCAAGTCGAACTGTGTCGTAGGCTCCAAGGTCGCCGACGAGCTATTCGAAGGACGAGACCCGCTGGGGGAGCGCGTGAAGATCGCCGGTTTGCACTATCGTGTGATCGGGGTTCTGCCCGAGCAAGGTGAGATTCTGGGCTTCGACATGGACTCGCAAGTGTTCATACCGATCGGAGCGTTCGCGCGCCACTTCGGCAGCAGGCGTTCGATCGATATCGCGGTCAAGGTCTCCTCGACCGATCGCCTCGACGATGCCCGGGACGAGCTTACGGGCATCCTGCGAAGGGTGCGCCGCGTGCCGCCGGACGAAGAAGACGATTTCTCGATCAATGAGCAGTCGCTGCTGACCAATCTGTACAGGAGCTTGACCGCGGCGCTCTACACAACCGCTACGGTGGTCGGCGGAATCTCGTTGCTCGTTGGGGGGATCGGCATCATGAACATCATGACGGTGGCGGTCACCGAACGAGTGAAAGAGATTGGCATCCGCAAGGCGGTCGGTGCAAGACGCAGCCATATACTCGGCCAGTTCCTGTCGGAGTCGATCGTGGTGAGCGGTGTCGGGGGTCTGTTGGGCGTTGCGCTCGGGTTCATCGCGGCCTGGGGACTTGATTCCGCGACACCGCTCCATCCGGTGGTAACGGTGGGAGGTGTGGCACTGGGGCTGGGATTCTCCGCGGCGGTCGGTGTGATCTTCGGGGTGTATCCGGCGGCGCGTGCCGCTGCGCTCAACCCGGTCGACGCTCTAGCGCAGGGGAGTGACACATGACCGGCGCCTGGATCGAGACATTTCGATCGGCTGCCGCGAGCCTAGCGTCCCACAAGTTCAGGTCGGCGCTGACCGTTCTGGGCGTAGTGATCGGCGTCGGTACTATCATCGCCATGCAAGCGATGGTCGCGGGGCTCCAGGGCACTGTTACCGATCAGCTGAGCATGCTCGGGGCCAACACCTTTCAGATCCAAAAGAACGCCGCGGTCACGATCGGGGGTGACCATCGCCGCTCCCGCGATCGCGCCGACCTCACCTTGGAGCAGTCCGCCGGCATCGCGCGGCGTGCGAAGCGGGTGCAAGCGGTCGCCGCCGAGGTCTATACCTGGACCGGCCTGATCGAGACTCGAGATGCTCACACGGATCCGAATGTGCTCATCGCCGGGGCCGAAGAGCCATACGCAACCGCCAACGGTGTATTCGTCGAGCACGGCCGCTTCATCACCACCGACGATGTTCGCCACCATCGACGTGTCGTCGTGTTGGGGGCGGACGTAGTCGAGAGGCTCTTTCCACACACCGACCCGCTCGGCACCACGGTCCGCGTGCAATCTCGTCCCCATGAGGTGATCGGAATACTCGAGGCCCGCGGAAGCACCTTTGGTCGTTCGCAAGACAATACCGCCATCATACCGATCACCACTTTCCAGGATGCTTTTGGCCGACACCGCTCCGTCAACATCACCGTGCAGACCGTTACCCCGGCGGAGATCCCCGAGGCGCAGGACGAGATCGTTGGGATTCTGCGGGCCTTGCGCCACGTTGCGCCCGGCGAGCCTAACGATTTCGCGATCTGGTCTTCCGAATCACTGGTAGCGGAGTTCAACGAGATGAGCGCCGTGGTCGCTGCGGCTGCGGTGGGAATCGCATCGATATCGCTTCTGGTGGCGGGGATCGGCATCATGAATATCATGCTGGTGTCGGTCACCGAACGGACCCGGGAGATCGGCCTTCGCAAGGCGGTGGGCGCCACCCGGGGCAGAGTCTTGCGACAGTTCTTGATCGAAGCGGTGGTTTTGACCGAGTTGGGGGGAGTCGTTGGGATCCTTGTTGGAATGGGCGTTGCATTGATCGTGAGGGTGGCGACGCCTCTGCCCGCTCAAGTTCCGCTGCCTTGGATCCCCGGCGCCTTCCTCTTTTGCTCCCTGATCGGGGTCGCATTCGGTGTCTATCCGGCGGCGAAGGCGGCGGCACTCGATCCGATCGAGGCCCTACACTACGAATAGTCCTTTCGGTTATCATCGTCACGCAGGGGGCGAGGACGCGTCGGTGGGAAAGGGGAGACGCAGAGGGCCTATATGCGCGACCCCGATACCGTTTTGGTCGTCGACGACGCCGCAATCGTGCGCAGGGTCGTCTGTCGCGCCCTGGAAGTCGATCGGTACCCCTCCCTGAGTGCCGCAACGGGAGAGGAGGCGATCGCGGCGATCGAGCGCGAGGAGATAGGAGTCGTGCTCCTCGACCTGCAGCTACCCGATCTGCACGGATCGGAGGTCTTGCGGCGCGTGAAAGCGATTCGGCCTGATATCGAGGTGATCATCCTGACCGGCCACGCTTCGGTTTCGACGGCGGTCCAGGCGGTCGAGAGCGACGCATTCGCGTATCTGCGGAAACCGGCCGTTCCGGCACAAATTGTCGCGATCGTGCAGCGGGCCCTGGAGAAGCGAAGGCTCGCGCTGGAAAATATGCGGCTGACCGAAGAGCTCAGAAACGCGAACGAAGAGCTCGAGGCAAAAGTGGCGGAACGGACGGCCGAGCTGGCCGAAGCGTACGACGATCTCAAGAAGCTCGATCGCATGAAAGACGCCTTTATCGACGTCAGCTCGCACGAGCTGCGAACGCCTCTCTCGGTGATCGAGACCGTCCTCACCATTGTCGAGAGCAGAGCGGATGCCGGGGATCGGAGCCTTGCTCAAGCGACACGCCTCGCGGGACGCGCCACCGAACGCCTGAAGGCTCTCGCCACGCGAATCTCCGGCTTCTCACGGATCGACGCGGATGAGGATAGGCTGGTCCTGACTCAGACCACACCGCTCGACTTGGCGGAGAGCGCCGCCGGCGACGTTGCGGCCTTTATCGAATCGAGAGGACAAACCCTGCGCATCGAGGCGCCCAAGGACTTGCCCAGCGTGCATGTCGACAGCGGCAAGATACGCGACGTTCTACTCAATCTCTTGATGAACGCGATAAGGTTCACACCCGACGGAGGCGAGATCGATCTGTCGGTGCGCCGGTCGAGGATGGAATCGCTGGTATTTCGTGTAACAGATACCGGAATCGGAATCGCCGACGAGGATCGCGCACATATCTTCGATGAGTTCTTCACGAGCTTGGAGACACTGCGGCATTCCTCGGGGGATTCGGAATTCGGAACACGCGGGATCGGGCTTGGTCTCGCGATCGTCAAGAAGTTCGTCGAGATGCACGGGGGCGAGGTCGGGCTGGAAAGCCGCAGATTGAAGGGGTCCTCTTTTTGGTTTACCCTTCCCTTGCGGAAGCACGAAAACCACGTGCCGCCATCGTGATAGCGAGCGGAGACCCTAAATACCGGAGGCCGATACGGTGAGCACGAGAGGGCCGGCCATTGGACCGACCGGACGCGTGTTGGTGGTCGATGATTCGCCATTCGTTCAGCGGGTGCTCGCGAGGGCTCTGAGCCAGCACGGCTACGATTGCCGCGCCGCCGAGACCGGCACCGAGGCGATCGAGAAGATCGAAGGCGATCGCGTCGACGCGGTTCTGCTCGATTTGGGCCTTCCGGATATCCCCGGAATGCAGGTGCTGGATCGCCTGAAGGCGCTCTCGCCTGCCACGGAAGTGATCATTCTCACCGGCAACGCCTCGCTCCATTCTGCGGTCGAGGCGATCGATCGTCAGGTCTTCGCCTACATCGAGAAGCCGGTAGTTCCAGACCAGATCTTGGCGACACTGCACCGGGCGATCGAGAAGCGGTGGCTGACCGAGGAAAACGCGCGGCTGACGCGGGAGCTCAAGGCGGCCAACCAACAGCTCGAAGAGAGAATCGCCGAGCGCACACGCAGCTTGGAGCTGGAGAAGGGCCGGATTCAGGCGATCATGGACAGTCTGTCGGAGGCAGTGTTGATGGTCGACGGTGCGGGTAGGCTCGCCTCGGTCAACCCGGCGGCGGAGGCGATGTTCGGCGTCATCGGGTCCGATTGGATCGGAAAGAGAATCGCGGGGAGCGGGACGCCGGCGAACGGCGGGTTCCGCAGGCTGGGAGCCCTCGTCGCCGATCGCCGCAAAGAGAAGAAGCAGTTACTCCCGGAGAGGCGCGGCAAGCGCCCCTTCGATCCCACCTGGCACAAGGAAGTCGCCATCGCCGATCCGAAACGCCGCCTTCTCGATGTTTCGTCGACTCCAGTCCTCGACCAGAGCAATTCGCTGCTCGGAAGGGCCTTCGTGGCGCGAGACATCACCGCCGAACGGGAGGCACAGCGACTGAAGGACGAATTCGTGGGATTGGTCTCACACGAGCTGCGTACCCCACTCACCACCATGGCCGTGGCGCTGAAGATCGTTCATGGCGGCGCAGCCGGTCCGCTGAGCGAGAAGCAGGCCCGGGCGCTCGAAATGGCGTCGCGTCAGTGCGAAATGATGGACGATTTGATCGGTCGATTCCTCGACATCTCGCGTATCGAGGCCGATGCGGCTGAGCCGGAGAGAACATCGATCGATTTCTCCGAGATCATCGCCGGAGCCCTGCGACAGATTGCCGGCCCGGCCGAAGAGAAGTCGATCCGAATCTCGGCTTCGACCGAGCACGGAGATGCCCTTGTATCGATCGATGCGGATCAGATGCTCCGAGTCTGCATGATCCTGCTCGATAACGCCGTCAAGTACACCACCACCGGAGGCGAGATCGGCATCGGCACCGATGTCGTCGGGAGCGAACTGGTGCTCAGCGTCTCCGACAACGGTCCGGGAATCCCGGAGCCGGAACGAAGGGATGTGTTCGAGAAGTTTTACAGGGGAAGCAACGCATCCCCTTCGACCCCCACGGGCAGCGGGCTCGGCCTGGCATTGGCGCGCCTGATCATCGAGAAGCACTCCGGTCGGATCGAAGTGGAGTGTCCGGCCGAAGGTGGAAGCTGCTTCCGCGTCTCGGTCCCCCTCTCTAGCTCTCCTTCTTCTCCTCCTCGTCCTCCGCGTTCAACAGCTTCTTGATCTTCGCGTGCAACCGCGCTGGATCGAAGGGTTTCGTGACGTACGCATCGGCCAATGCTCGAAACCCCTTGTCTATGTCGGGAACGGAGCTTTTTGCGCTGAGCATGACAATCGGAATATGCTTGGTCCTTCGATGCCGCTTGAGACGTTGACAGACCTCGTAGCCGTCCTTGTCCGGCAGCATGATGTCCAAGATGATGACGTCGGGCTGCTTGTGCCTCGCCTTCCGCTCGCCCGCTGAGCCGTTGTACGCCTTGTGGATCAGATAGCCGAAGCCGTCCAGATACAGGGTTAGGGCATCGACCAGCGAACGATCGTCATCGACGATCAACAGCGTCTTCGGCTCCGTTGCCATCCGGCCCTCTCAGGTTCGATCGCTATCGGTCTCGGGTCGGGAGAGTCTTCAAGGATATGCTATCGCAATCCTTCGTTTTCTTGCCGCACATTCATTACGATCCATCGTCCTATGAGACACGTCGCAGCAGTCCTGCTTTCGATGACCGCGTCTTGCGCCCCCGCGCTGGCCTCCGGCGGTACGATCGGTCTCACCGATCCGGCTCTTTCTCCCGATGGCGAGACCCTGGCGTTCGTCTATCTCGGCGATCTGTGGACCGTGCACTCCGGCGGCGGAGACGCCTACAGACTGACGACCCACGTCGCCTCCGAGAGCGATCCCCGCTTCTCCCCCGACGGCTCGATGATCGCCTTCACTTCCGACCGTTGGGGGAACGGCGACATCTACGTTATGCCGGCCTCGGGCGGCCCCGCCCGCAGGATCACTTTCCACGAAACGAATGAACGAACGCGGTGCTGGTCCGCTGACGGGGCACGCGTGCTCTTCTCCGCCGCGAGGGGAACGCGCCGAACTCAGATCTGGTCGGCTCCAGCCTTGGGGGGCGACCCTCGTCGCATCACGAAGTACGTCGCCACCGATGCGGCGATCTCGCGCGATGGAGGGGGGATGTTGGCGACGACCGGCTCGAGCCGGTGGTGGCGCTGGGGCTACCGGGGATCGGCATCGGCGGGAATCGTGCTCGATCGCACCGGGGAAGAGCCGCGCGAGCTGCTCCGCTCCGATTACCACGATCGGTGGCCGAACTGGCTGCCGGGTGGGCGGGAGTTCCTCTATGTCTCGGCCAGAGAAGGCGGGGTGCCGAACCTCTTCCGTTGCGCGGTCGACGCGACGGAGCCGGTGCGGATTACGAACGAGCCGCCGCCCGGAGTGTCGTTTCCGGCGCTCGACGCGATCGGCCGGCGCGCGGTATTCGTGCGGGAAGGACGACTTCACTCGGTCGATCTCGTGGGGCAAGGGGAGGCGACACCCCTCGTCATCCACGCGCTTTCCGACGACAAGGAGACCCCGATCGATCGCATCGAAACCAAATCGGTCGACGGGGGATGGGATGTCGATTCCGGGGCCGAGCACCTCGTCGCCTCTTTCAAGGGGGAGCTTTTCGCCGGAAAGACCTCGCCGGGCGACGATGACTACCCCCAACGCCTCAGCCACAACGCGGGGCGGGACGATGCACCCCGATTCTCCCCCGATGGCGAGCGGATCGCCTTCATATCGGACCGTGGGGGCGGCCGCGACCTCTGGGTGATCGATGCCGGGGGCGAGGGCGAGGCGGTCCGCCTGACCGACGACCCCGAGGAGGATGGAGCTCCGCAGTGGTCCGCCGATGGCGAAGAGATTCTCTTCGAGCGGGGCAGGGGCGATCTCTATATCGTGCCCGACGCCGGGGGAAAAGCCCGGAAGATCGCGTCCGGTCCTCAGCTCCATACTCCCCACCGCTCCCCATTGGGGGACTGGATCGTCTTCGAACGCCACAACGCGGCCGATGTGGGCGACATCTGCGTGATCGAAATCGAGAGCGGCGAGGAGTGGACGATCTCCTCTCACCCCGCTCACGATCAGATGCCCCGATGGTCGCCCGACGGCCGCAAGCTGCTTTTCGAGTCGGATCGAGACGGATCGTGGGACATCTTCGTGCTCACGTTGGCTCAGCCCGACAAGGGCGACCCGGACGATGAGGATGAAGAGGATGGCTCCGAGGAGGGGAAGGGCGAGCGGGACGATGAGACGACCGAGGACGGGGCGATTCTCGAAGAGGTGCGGCGTTTTCTCGAGCGCGGCCGTTTCGAACCGGAGAAGATCCCGTCGACGGCGGGGAACGACCACGACGCCGCATGGTCGCCCGACGCGAAATCGGTGATCTTCCGCTCGAGGGTCATGGGGTCTTGGGATCTTTGGAAGAGCGATCTGGAGGGGGGAGCTCCGACTCAGATCACCCAGGACGGCGCGGACGAAACCGGAGCTCGCTGGATCGCCGACGACAAGATTGCCTACCGCGCCAATGGACGGATCTACACCGGTCCCGCTACCGGCGCTTCGCGCGTCGCGGTCGAGCTCGAGGCCCGATTTTCGATCGATCGCCGCCGCCTGCACGCGGCCGTATTCGATGAAGCCTGGCGGGCTCTGCGGGAGCAGTTTTATGACCCGGCTCTCCACGGAGCCGACTGGAGCGCGGTGGGAGATCGGTACCGCGATCGCCTGGAGGGTGTCTGGGACCGCGCCGATCTCCACCGCCTGATCTCGGAGATGCTCGGCGAGCTCAACGCATCCCATCTCGGAATCTGGGGCGGTGGTCCGCGCAACCGCATCGAGATGGGCCATGTCGGGGCCGAGCTGGAGCCGGTCGACGGCGACTTTCGCGCCTGGAAGATCGTCTCGATCGTGCCGAAGGGCCCCTTCGATCCGGTGCGTCTGGAAGTGGGCGAGGAGCGTCCGCGCGTGGGCGACCACATCGTCAGGTGGGACGGCGTTCACCAGCCGGTGGGCGCCCTGCTCGACACCCTTCTGGTCGACCGGGCCGATCGACCGATTCCGATCGGGTTGGCCGGGCGGGCGAGGCGCAAGGTTCAAAAACAGTTCACCCTGCGGCCCTTGCCCTGGAGCGAGATGCAGCGTCTGCTCTACGAAGATCGGATCGAAGGGAGGCAGGAGCGAGTCCGCGAGGCGAGCGACGGCCGCGTGGCGTACATCCACCTCTCGGCGATGGATCAGCGCAATCTGCGCCGTTTCCGGCAGACCTTGCTCGGTGAAGCTTACGAGGCCGAGGCGCTGATCATCGACGTAAGGGACAACGGCGGTGGCCACATCCATGAGCAACTTCTTCAGGCCCTCGATCGAGGCCCCTATGCCCTCCGCCATCCGAGGGGGGGCGAGCGCTCCTTGCAGCCCGCCAATTGGCGGCGGCGACCCGCGGCCGTCCTGATCAATCAGCGCTCGGGCTCCGACGCCGAGATCTTCCCCGAGGCTTTCCGCGCTCTCGGGCTCGGACCCTTGGTTGGAGTCCCGACCTCCGGATCGGTGATCGGCACGGGAGGCATGCGTCTGCTCGACGGATCTTGGCTTCGGCTCCCGACGGTTGGTTGGTACACCCTCGATGGCCAAAACCTCGAGAACCGCGGGGTGAGCCCCGACGTCTATGTCGGGCTGAGCCCGGCGGACGAAACGGCGGGACGCGACCCGCAGCTGGCCCGGGCGATCGAGTTGATGAAGAAGGAGATCGGGGAGGCGCCCCGCGCGTTCAACGTTCCCGAATCGGAATCCGTGCGCTGCGCCGCTGGACGCTGCGCCCATGACGAGCACCGGGGGGGCGCTTGGATCGACATGGAGAGCTGGGACTGATGGAACCGAAGCAAGCCCGCCCGCGCAAGAACGAAGAACACGAGGTGGTTCTTGGGCCGATCGCCGAGGCTGGGCGCACCGTGACCAAGATCGGCGGCTTCGTCGTCTTCGTTCGTGGCGGTGTGCCGGGCGACCGTGTGCGCATTCGCCTGCACCGCGCGCGCCGGAACCACGGCGAGGCGCATGTGGTCGAGCTGCTCGAGCCCTCCACCGACCGGGTGCCCGAGCGATGCGAGCATTTCGGCGTTTGCGGTGGCTGCAGCTTTCAGAATCTGGGCTACGAAGCCCAGCTCGAAGGCAAGCGCCGACTCGTCGCCGACGCTCTGGCGCGCATCGGTGGTCTGGAAGGGGTCGAAACCGCTCCCTGCGTGCCCTCTCCCGATCTCTGGGAGTATCGCAACAAGATGGAGTTCTCTTTCGCCCGGCGTCGCTGGCTGCTTCCGGCGGAGCTCGAAGCCGGCGTCGACGGTGAACGGGGAGCGGCGGTGGGGCTCCATGTGCCCAGAGTCTTCGACAAGGTGATCGAAGTGGGCACCTGCCACTTGCAGAGCAAGGCGATGAGCGAGATGCTCGCCTTGACGCGAGAGATCGCCGCGGCATCCGACCTCCCCGCCTACGACACACGCGATCGGAAGGGATTCTGGCGCTTTCTCGTGCTTCGCCGGGGCCGAAACACCGGGAAGATGATGGCGAATCTGGTCACGGCCTGGAGCGAGCCGAAGCTCGCCACCGTCTGGGCGAAATCGATGATCGAGCGTTTCCCCGAGGTGACGACACTCATCAACGGCATCGCGCCGCGGCCGGCCTCCGCCGTGATCCTGGATGAGATCCACCTGCTCCACGGAGAGGGGACCATTACCGAACGTCTCGGCGATCTCGAGTTCGAGATCTCACCCAGCTCGTTCTTTCAGCCAAACACCGCCGCCGCCGAGAAGCTCTACGAGCTGGTCGCGGACGAAGCGGGGGATCTCGAAGGGAAGATCGTTTTCGATCTGTACTGCGGAACCGGAGCCATCGCTCTCTACCTGGCACGCCGCGCCGGAAAGGTGGTCGGCCTCGAGCTGGTCGAATCGGCCATTGAGAACGCCCGCAAGAACGCGTTGCGCAATCGAATCGCCGGTCCCGCCTTCACCGCCGGAGATGTGCGGGGCACTCTGGCCAACGCCGCGCGACGGCACGGACGTCCCGATGTTGTAATCCTCGATCCTCCGCGGGCCGGCAACCATCCGAAGCTCGTGCGGGAGTTGGTCGAGCTGGCTCCCGCGAAGATCGTGCATGTCTCTTGCAATCCGGCGACCCTGGCGCGGGATCTCGCGGCCTTCGCCGACGGTGGCTACACCATCGGCACCGCCCATCCTATCGATCTCTTCCCGCACACACCCCACACCGAAACAGTGGTCGGGTTGGACCATTCAGGACAATAAGGGTCCGGGGAGCTGAGTACTCGTCATCGAAAGGGCGCATAGGTCGTGAGTATCGCAAAGCGCGCAATGACGAAGAACAGTCGCTTTGGCGCTCTTTTTGCCTGTGGGCTTCTCATTGCGTTGCCGCTCGGCGCCGCGCTCCCGACTCATGGAGTTCAGCCGAGCGATCGAGAGCAACGCCTGAGGGCGGAGTTCGTCGAGCGCTTCACCCGCTTCATCGAATGGCCTTCCGGCGCTATGCCGCTCCTGGGTGCACCGTTTGTCATAGGTGTTCTCAGTGACACTCTCTTTCAATCGTATTTGGAGCAGATGGCCAGAGAAAGATCGATCCAGGGCCGGGACGTCGCGGTTCGCCGCCTGACGACGATCGCCGGATCCTCATCTTGTCATCTCTTGTGGATTCCGCGGTGCAGCGAAGAGGAGCTGGCCGAAATCCTCGACGTCACCGCCACATTGCCAATCCTCATGGTCGGCGAGAGTGAAGGGTTGGCGGCGCGCGGCGTCCATATCAACCTCAAGCGGGAGGGGCCGAAACTGCGATTCGAGATCAATCTCGAGGCAGCGACAAAGAGCCGGCTGAAGCTCAAGCCCAATCTGCTGCGGCTCGGCATCATCGTCGCTCCGAAATCAAATAGATGATGCCCTTACGAGATGTCTCGATCACCCGGAAGCTGACCGGGGCGATTTTGGCCACGGCTCTCCTGGTGTTGGCCTTGGGCATCGTTCTGCTCGGCTTCCGCGATATCGTGGCGATCAGAAAAGAGATGGCGCGCACCACGATGTTGATTGCCCAGGCGGTGGGTGAGTACAGCGTTTCGGAGCTGGCCTTCGGCGATCGAGAGGAGTCCACGAAGACTCTGGCGAAGCTGGGCCAGATGCGCGACATCGAAGCGGTCGCGCTCTACGACGAAGAAGGGCGGCTATTCAGCGCCTACGAACGGGGTGATATCGACCACCATGATCCGATCCCGGCCGACGAGGTGCCTCCGGATCAGGGGAGCCACAGCCGTTTCAGCGAGCTGCACGTCGAGGCGATTCAGCCGGTCGTCTACGAGGGGCATCGATACGGCACTATCCATCTCCGCGCCTCGAGCGCACCACTCACGAAGATGATCCGTGCACATGTTCTGAGCGTCGTGTTCATCGTGGCCGGTCTCGCCCTTCTCGCGCTTCCCCTCGCCATCGCCATGCAAAGGGCGGTCTCACGGCCGATCCTGGAGCTCGCCGCGTTGGCCCGTCGTCTCTCCGATGAAGCCGACTACTCGATTCGGGTCCCGGAAAGGAGGCGCGACGAGATCGGCTTGCTCTCGAACGGCTTCAACTCGATGCTTGCCGCCATCGAACGGCGCCAACGGGAACGGGATGTCGCCGACACCGAGCGGAAGGCGGCGCAGGAAGAGCTGCGCAAGCTGAACGAAGAGCTCGAGGATCGGGTCACCCAGCGCACCCGCGAGCTGCGAGATGCCCAGACCCAGCTCGTGCAGGCGGCGAAGATGGCATCGCTCGGCACTCTGACCGCGGGACTCGCCCACGAGATCAACAATCCGGTCAACTATCTCGCGGGCAATCTGAGTCTGATGGGCGACGTCTACGCTCAGCTGTCCGCCCACCTCTCCGAGCTGGAAGATCCGCGCCTGCGGCGGAAGGTGGAAGGGATGTCGCAGATGCTGGCCGACGGTGAAGAGGCGGCGCGTCGCCTGAAGGACCTGGCGCAGAGTCTGCGTTTCTTCTCGAGTCCGGCGGAGTCGCCGCTGCAGTTGGCCGATCTGCACCGCGGGATCGACTCCTGTCTGGAGATTCTCGCTCCGCGTCTGAAGGATGGCGTCGAAGTGGTGAGACGGTATGGAGAGCTGCCACCGGTCCCCTGCCGTCTCGGCCAGCTCAATCAGGTCTTCATGAATCTGATCGAGAACGCCGCCGATGCCATGCAGGGCAAGGGGCGGCTTACGATCACGACGACCCCGGAGGAAGATTCAGTCCTCTTGCTTTTCGCCGACGAGGGCCCAGGACTCTCGACTGAAGCAGCCGATCGCCTATTCGACCCTTTTTTTACCACCAAAGAGGTCGGCGAGGGACTGGGACTGGGACTTGCCTTGAGCCGTACAATAGTGGTGAAAGCACATGGCGGACAGATCTGGGCGCGCAACGCGACGGAGCGGGGTTGCGAGTTCAGCATCCGACTCTTCATGTCGCCCGATGGTGAGGGGGATGCACATGACTGAAGACACTCGAAGCGACTCGGGGACCGGCCTACCGAAGGTTCTCATCATCGATGACGAGCCGGGCAATCGGCGCATGATGGCGGGCGTACTGGAGGATGAGTTCGAGCTGGTCACCGCGGCGGACGGAGAGGAGGGACTCTCCAGGCTCGCGGGCGACCTCTCCGTGATCCTCTGCGACGAGCGAATGCCGGGCATGTCGGGGATCGAAGTGCTGCGAAAGGCGCGCTCGAAGTTCGAGGACGTTTCTCGGGTGCTGGTGACCGCGTATCCGGACCGCCGCGTGCTTTCCGGGGCGATCAACGAGGGGGGAGTTCGCCGTTACCTGGAGAAGCCATTCGCGCCGAACGAGCTTCTTGCACTCGTTCGCCAAGAGGTGAGCTATGTCCATCTGGTGCGCGACGACGCTCGCCGCGCCGAAGAGCTGCTGATCCGCAACCGCATCGCCGAAGTCTTTCTCGCCACGTCGGGTGAGGAGATGTTCTCCGATCTTCTGAAGATCGTGCTCGATGCGGTGCACGGTGAGCACGGAATCCTCGGCTACCTGAGCGAAGAAGGAGAGCTCGTCTTCCCCACGATCGTTCAGAGGAGGGGGCAACGATTCAAGGTATCGGAGAGGAGTCTCGTGCTCTCCCACAACCGCTGGGAGGGGATCTGGGGAGAGGCGCTGACCGAACGCGAGGCCCGCAGCTCCGTCGAACCGGTCGACCTTCCCGGCTCGAGCGACACATTTCGATCCGCGCTCAGTGTGCCGATCACCCATCGAGGCAAGGTGATCGGCAATCTCACTGTGGGGAGCGATATCACGGAGTACGGCATGAAGGAGACCGAGCTGCTCGGAACCCTGGCCGCCGCGATCGCTCCCGTGCTTCAAGCGAGGCTGGAGAGAGATCGCCAGGAACGGGCGAGACAGCGGGAAGAGGAAGCACGTCTCGCACTGGAGAAGCAGATCCAACAAGCCCAGAAGTTGGAAAGCCTGGGGGTGCTCGCCGGCGGGATCGCGCACGATTTTAACAACATCCTCACCGGCGTGCTCGGCAACGCCTCTCTGGCCATGGCCCAGCTCCCGCCGGATTCCCCGGTGCGCGAGGACATCGAGCAGGTGGAGAAGGCGGCGAGATGGGCGGCGGAGCTGACCCAGCAGATGCTCGCTTACTCAGGCAGGGGGCGATTCGTCGTCGAGCCGCTCGATCTGGCGCGCGTCGTTGGCGAGATGGCCCCCCTCCTCGATTCGGCCATCTCGAAGAAAGCGGTTCGGAGATTCGATTTCGCACCCGATCTGCCCCCGGTCATAGCCGATTCCGCGCAGGTTCGCCAGTTGCTGATGAATCTGATCACGAACGCCTCCGACGCGATAGGGAGCGAGAACGGCGCGATCACGGTCAAGACCGACCTCCTGCATGCCGATCGCGAATACCTCGCCGGCACCTTCATGGACTGGGATCTCGAAGAGGGCGCGTACGTGCGAGTGGAGGTTTCCGACACCGGCTGCGGGATGGACGAGGAGACGCGGTCGAAGATTTTCGATCCATTCTTCTCGACCAAATTCACGGGGCGCGGCCTGGGACTGGCCGCGGTTCTGGGGATCGTTCGCGGCCACAAGGGAGCGCTGAAGGTGTACAGCGAGCCGGGCAAGGGAACGAATATCACCGTGCTCTTCCCCGCGGGGGCGGAGGGCGAGCGCCACCCCCTTCCGGCCGCGAGGAGCGCGGGGGATTGGCGAGGAGAGGGTCTGGTGATGGTGGTCGACGACGAGGAAGTCGTCCGAAGGACCGCGAGCGCCGCCCTGGAGCGCCTCGGCTTCGAAGTGATCGTGGCGGCCGACGGGTGCGAGGCCCTGACCCTGATCGAAGCGCGTGGCCGGGAGGTGCAGCTCGTGCTTCTCGATATGACGATGCCGAAGATGGATGGGCTCGAGACCTTCCTCGAACTGAAGCGGATCGATCCCGACCTGAAGGTGATCCTCTCCAGCGGCTACAACGAGCAGGAAGCCACGAACCGTTTCACAGGAGAGGGGTTGGCTGGATTCATCCAGAAACCCTACTCTTCCAAGAAGTTGGCTGAGCTTATTCGAGGGGTACTCAAGGAATGATCCAGCACGCCAGCACCTCGTCGAGCCGATCGATGCCGGGCATCGTTCTATCGGCGAGAGAGAGGACGGATCGACGGAGCTTCTCCGTCACGATTACCCCTGAAACACCATTCCCCTGCTCGGAGCATCGACCCGTCGCTAGAAGGCCTTGAGCGGGAGGGGAGGGGACGGCACCGGCCCGGGAGGGTTGTAGACCGGCACCGCTTGCACCGCGGCCGAACCTCCCGTGGACGGGGGCTCTCTCGCTCGGCTCGCGGGCGTTCCCGCCACGGGGGAATGGACCCTAGGTGTCGGTTTGCCTTCTCTTACCTTCGTTGCTCGCGGTGAGATCGGGTCCATTCCCCAACTTCGTGGGGTGCGAGAGGGGCTTGGCCGGACCCCATCTCGGTATTTGCTCGGCCGATCCGGGGATTCCGCCGATGCACCCCATGGCTAAGGCAAGTCGCATGCCGGGATTCGAAAGTGTCCACTCCGTGCCGGGCTTTCTTGACGCCCGCACCGCCCGATCCTACGATGGGCTCGACAGCGGGAAGTCATTCTTTCGCACACCTTTACGACCCAACGAGGCCGGTCCGAATTGGACCATCCACCCAAAAACGAGGACCCCGCGACGCGGGAGCGCGACCCTGCTTCGGGTCCGGCGGCTTCGCGGTTGCCCTTCCACCGCTCGCTCGCGACGAGGATCATCGCGGGCGTGGCGGTACTGCTCGGCATTCTCAGCATCGTCTCATCGATGACCTTGCATCGCATGGACCGAATGCAGGAGCACTTCCAGGTAGCGGTCGATGTCTATCTGGGCCTGTACGGTGATGTGCAAGAGATGAGGCGACTCCACGTTCAGCAGAAGATGGCCTTCTTCGAGTACCTCGACGGAGGGCGCGATCCGAAGCATATGGACGCCTATCTCGATCTGGGGCACGAGCTCGCCGCCACGCTCGATACCGCGAAGGAGCGATTTCAGGCGGGCGAGCGCCTGTTCACCAGCTCAGCGCACCGAGACACGCTGCGCGCCCTCGAGCAGTCGTTCACCCGACTGCGGACCGGCTGCACCCTCTGCGTGCGCAAGGGCGCGGCGTCGATGGAGAACGACGCCCTCAGCTACGCCGAGCTTCGCGATGCCCGCAACCGTTTCTCGGAGGAGCTCGGGCGTTTCTTGGAAGAGCTGGACGCCTACCAGAAGAGGGTCTACTCCCTCGCCGAGGCCGGCATGTCGACCGGTGTCTCGCAGCACTCCGAAGCCAACGCCCTGGCCCGCGGACTTTGGGCGATGTCTTTCGCCGCCGGGGGGGTACTTCTGGTCATGGTCGTAGCCTTCCTCGCGCCCCTGAGAGAGCTATCGGGCGTTATCGAGACGATCGGACGCGGGGATTACGCGCAACGACTGGCGGTTCGCTCGCGCGACGAGCTCGGAATACTGGCCTCGGCCGTGAATCGGATGGCGATGGCGATTCGCGACCGCGAGGCCTCCCTCGAGACCCAGGCTTCGACGATCGACCGGGCTCGCCGCCGATTCGAAGGGGTGTTTCAGGGGATCTCCGACCTGCTCTCGATTCAGGACCGGGATCTGGTGATCGGCGAGGCGAATCGTGCCCTGGCCCACGCGACCGACAGAACTCGAGAGGAGATGATCGGCGAACGCTGCCACGAGATGCTCTTCGGTCGGGAGCTCCCCTGCGAGGGATGCCCGGCGCTGGGTACCTTCAAGAGCGGTAGGGCGGGATGGATGGAGCAGATCGACCCCCGCACCGGCGAGATCTACGAACACCACACCTACCCGATCCAGGATGCAGCGGACGAAACCGTGGGGGTGGTGGAGTACACAAAACGGGTGACCAGCAGACGGCGACTCGAGCGCCAGCTCGAGGAATCGGAGAGGATGGCGAGCCTCGGCCAAATGGCGACGTCGATCGCCCATGAGATTCGCAACCCACTCTCTTCGATCAAGATGAGCCTTCAGATCTTGGGCCGCCGCCTGAGACTCGAGAGCAACGACGCCCGCCGCCTGGAGATCGCCGAGCGCGAGATCGGCCGGCTCGAGGGCCTGCTGAGCGAGATGCTCGATTTTTCGCGGGCTGCTCACGTCGACCGCAAGGAAATCTCTCTGCTCGACTTGGCGAAAGAGACCGCCTCGGTAGTGAGCGACGTTGCTCGGGAGCGGGGAGTCGATGTGGAGGTGTTCGAAGAGGGACCCACCATCGCCTCCGTGGATCCCGAGCGGATGCGGCGGGTGTTGCTCAATCTTTTCCTGAACTCGTTCGATGCCATGGCCGAGTCGCCCGTTCGCACCCTCGTTGTCGCCGTGGGAGGTGATGGCGAGACCCACGCGTGGATTCGTGTGAGAGACTCGGGCTCGGGGATGGACGAGCGCACACGGAAGCATATCTTCGCCCCCTTCTTCACCACTCGGGCCAAAGGGACCGGCCTCGGATTGGCGATCGCTTGGAAGATCGTGGAAGCCCACCGCGGCCGGCTCGAGGTGGCGAGCGAGCCGGGCAAGGGCACGGAGATGTCGATCGTCCTACCGGTGGGAGAGGAAGCGGCATGAAGCGGGGCAAGGTCTTGGTCGTCGACGATGACCGATCGATCCGGGAGAGCCTCGAGCTCTACCTGGAGGAAGAGGGCTTCGTCGTTTCACTGGCTTTCGATGCCGAGCAGGCGCTGGCGATGGCCGACGAGTCCCGGCCCGATGTCGTGATCCTCGACATCCGGCTGGGAGGCGATTCCGGCCTCGATCTGCTGCCGGTACTGCAGAAGAGCATTCCCGGGGTAGCGGTGATCATGGTGACGGCTTTTTCCGACATGGAGACCACGGTCAACGCGATGAAAAGGGGGGCGGTCGACTACATACAGAAACCGATCGACATCGGAGAGCTCCGCGCCGCGATCGACAAGGCCCTCGAGGCGATCCGAACGAGAGACCGGTCCGACAGCGTGACGATGCGGGGTGGTCCCCACTTGGCCCGAGGGCTGATCGGCGATTCGAGGGGAATGCGCGAGATCTACAAGAAGATCGGACTCGCGTCTCAATCCCTCGCGACGGTGTTGATTCTCGGCGAGAGCGGCACCGGGAAAGAGCTGATCGCCCAGGCAATACACGAGCATTCCGATCCCGACGCCCCCTTCGTGGCCGTCAACTGCTCGGCCATCGTAGGGACACTGCTCGAATCGGAGCTCTTCGGCCACGCGCGCGGTGCGTTTACGGGGGCGGTATCGAGCTCCGAAGGCAAGTTCATAGCAGCGGGCAAAGGCACGATCTTTCTCGACGAGATCGGCGAGCTTTCGCTGACGCTGCAGGCCAAGCTCCTGCGTGTGCTCCAGGAGCGCGAAGTGGTGCCCGTCGGTGGCGCCACCCCTCGACCGATGCGGGCACGGGTCATAGCAGCCACGAATCGAGATGTGGACGCGATGTTGAAACAAGGCGAATTGAGAGAAGATCTCTACTATCGCTTGAAGGTTGTCTCTTTCCGGGTGCCTCCGCTGCGCGAGCGGTCCGGCGACATCCCGATGCTGGTCGAACATCTGTTGCGGAAGACCAATCAAAACCTGGGCAGGCGGGTGACCGTCGTTCCGAGGAGGGTGATGGATCGCCTCGTTGCGCTGCCGTGGCGCGGCAATGTGAGGGAGCTGGAGAACCTCTTGACCAGCGCCGTTGCCCTTTCGAGCGGAGAGGTGCTCGATGAAGCCCTGATCCCGGCTCCGGAAGGGATGGTGGAATCGACGACCCCGAAGCGGCCGGTGTGCTCCCTGAAAGAGGTGGAGCGTCTGGCGATCGCGGACGCCATTCGCCGCATCGGCACCAACAAGGGCAGGCTCTGCGAGGCTCTGGGAATCAGCCGTCCAACGCTTGAACGCAAGCTGGGCGCACACGAGCTCTGGGAGCTCTTCGAGTCTCGCAAATCGTGATCGATGCGGGCGCTGGCGAGGTGTAGGCTCCCCGCACGAAACTGCGTATCCTCGAACACGAAAACAGGCACAACACACCGCCGGAGCTGACTCTCATGAAGAAGTGGATCGTCGTCCTGATTCTCTTTGGCGTTTTCTTCATGGCGGCGATGCTGGGGGTGGTCCTCTGGGCCGGCGACTCCAGCATCGAGGTCGAAGAGGGGTCGATACTCGTGCTCGATCTCGATGGCGATCTCGGTGAGTCGGAGACCACGGCTCCGATACCGATATTCGATGGGCCGCGCCTGGCGCTCCGAGAGGCCTCCTTCGCGCTGCGACGGGCTGCCGGCGACGATCGGATCGCCGGTGTGCTTCTGCGCCTGGGGGACGCCGGGCTGAATCTCGCCCAGATTCAAGAACTGCGCGAGGCTCTCGAGATCGCGCGCTCCGACGAGCGACCGGTGGTTGCCTACGCCGAGAGCTACGGCAACGGAGGCTACTACCTTGCGAGCTCTTGCGATCGCGTCGCGCTTCTCCCGACCGGACATGTCGGACTTCGCGGGATCGCCGCGAGCTCCCTCTTCGTGAAGGGCACTCTCGAGAAGCTCGGGGTCGAGCCCGAATTCGAAAACGTCGGCAAATACAAGAGCGCGGGTGAGATCTTTACCGAAGAGAAGATGAGCGACCCTTCGAGGGAGTCGATCAACGCGATCCTCGACGGGATCTACGGACAGCTGCTGGCGGGGATCGCCCAGGGCCGAGAATGGACCGTGGAGCAGGCCGAAGCGATCGTCGACGAGGGACCGTACGAAGCGGACGAAGCGCTCGAGGCCGGACTGGTCGATTTGCTGGTCTATGGCGATGAGTGGAGCACCCTCTTCGGGATCTTGGAGGGCGTTGACGAGGACGATCTGCCCTTGGTCTCCGTCGAAGACTACGTTTCGGCCGAAATCCCCGGCGAAGACGATCCGCTCGACGAGACGATCGCTCTGATTTACGGAGTGGGAAGCATCCACTCGGGCGAGAGTGAGACCTCCCCGGTGCGTCGCGAGGAGAGCATCGGTTCCAAGACTATGGCCGAGGCGGTCCGAGATGCCCGCCTGGACGACGAAATCGATGCGCTCGTGCTCAGAATCGACAGCCCGGGTGGCTCCGGAATCGCCTCGGACGTGATCTGGCGAGAGGTGATGCTGGCTTCGGAACGGATACCGGTCGTCGTCTCGATGGGAGGGGTGGCCGCGTCGGGTGGATACTACATCTCCGTCCCCGCCGACGAGATCTTCGTCAGCCCCGGAACGATCACCGGCTCGATCGGCGTGCTCGGTGGCAAGTTCAACTTGGCGGGCTTGTACGAGAAGATCGGGGTCAGCCACGAGACGCTGAGGCGGGGCCGCCGCTCCGATCTCTATTCCGAGGCCAGGGCTTGGACCGCCGAAGAGCGGGAGCTGGTGCGGCACGGCATGGAGATCTTCTACGACAAGTTCGTGCAGAAGGTTGCCGACGCGCGCGACGCCGACTGGGAGACCATCCATGCGGTCGCTCAGGGGCGTGTGTGGACCGGGGAGGATGCCGTGCGCCTTGGCCTCGTCGATCGGCTCGGCGGACTTCACGACGCAATTCAGCGAGCGAAGGAGCTGATCGGGGTCGATCCCGAACGGCTGGTCCATCTGCGTATCCTGCCGGAGGAAAAGCCACTCCTGGAACGTCTGCTCTCAGGCGAGCTCTTCGGTGCGACGATTGAGGCCGATCCGCTCGAGTTCTTGCTCGACGATTCGCCGCTGGCGCGTCACCGTCGGGTCCTCGAGTCGATCCGTCCCGGTGAGGCGCTCGCCCTCCTGCCGTACGAGATCGAGATCGATCCTTGACAACCGCCGCGCCGCCTCTGCCGGAGCCGGTCAGCGACGCCGAGCTGATCGACAATTGCATCGAGAGCTTCGGTGATCACCCCTCGGGGCATCCCGACATGTGGCGGCACTGGTATCGACTGATCGGTCGCCACCATCCCGCGGCGGCGCTCCACTGGCTTTGCGCCTGGTCCTATATCCGTTGGGCGGACAATCTCCTCGATCTCGCACCGTCGCCCGAAGAGTTTGCGCGAACCCTCGAATGGGGGATGGAGCGCTTGCGCTGCCTCGTCCAGGGCGGAGCACCGGAGAATGTGCGTGAGCAGGCGCTCGGCCGTTTCCTGAAGGGCGCCGATCCGCAACACGTGAAGCTCTTCTTCCGAATCACCGCGGCCGCGGAGCACGAAAAGAGCCAGCTCGAGGGCGCCCCCTCCGAAGAGGCTCTGGGGCGAATCATCGAGTACAACGCTGTCCTGCCCGTGTTGCTTCACTGTCGCCTGCTCTTCGAGGCCGAGGGACATCCCCCGGATCTCGTGCGCGATTTCGGTGAGAGCTTCGGCCAGGTGACCCGCTACGCCGATGTATTCGTCGATCTCGAAGAGGATCTGGAGGCGGGGATCGTGCCGATTTCGCGCGAGTCGTGTGATCGGCTGGGAATCGAACCGGGGCAGGCTCGAAGCGTCACCGCTCGGCGCGCGATTCGCGCCGAGCTCCAATCTGAGTACCGGATTCACCGTGCCAGAGCCCGATCGGCCCTGGAGAAACTAGAGATCGACCGCAGGACCGGCTTCGCCTACGGAATCGTGCTCCAGGCATTCGACCGCTGCGTCTACGGAGCGCGGGCGATTCCGGGTTTTGCGCTCTACCTGGCGCGCTTCACGGATCAGACCATTCCGCTCGTCGGTTTCGTGGCGCGATCGGTGCTTGTGTCGCGTGCGGAGCGAAAGAAGGCGTTGTAGCTCAGTTTCGGGCCAGAGAAGGGCAAGCGATTCCCGCGAACGCTTTCAGGGCCGAGTGAGCTGCGCCATCCGGGATGCGATGGCGGGATCATCTCTTCGCGCCAGAACTCCCCTGTGATAGGCGTGCAAGCTCACCACCAGCCGAGCCACGATGTCGCTTGCCCGAAACTCCCGCTCCTGGGCGACCGGCACACCCGTCACCTCATCGCAGAGAGCCTTGTGGTGGCGGATCGCCTCGGCGATTCTGCGGAAAGCAACGCCTTCGAACTCGTAGAAGCTCGCCAACGCAAGCGCGGTTTCCTTCCCCCCTTCAGCGGCGAGCTCATCCGGTTCGTGGATCTCGGGATCGTACGAAAAGCCGACCCCGCGCAGGCGCTCCGAGCCGAGATCGATCAAGCACCGGCTCAATTCCGCGCTCTCCCGGGCGGAACGACTGGCAAGCGCGTGTGTGAGCGCGCGGGCGAACGGTTTTCGCCATGCAGGCATATGGGGCGCGGCCGCCCGGGCCCGGGGAAGCCACGGCGGTTCTTGCTTGAGAACGAGCGCCAGATCTCGATGAAGCTGGGGATCGCCCCGAAACGGCGAGGCCAGAGCGGCCTGAATATATGTCGCCACCTCATCGCTGCCGAAGAGCCGCTCATCGAGCATCTCGGCTCCGAATTCGCGCAGATTCGCGACGGCGGGGGACGGCCGGGCCGGTCCTCATCGTCCCTCTCTTCGTCCCCTACGATCACAGCCTGCGACCCTCGCACGTGCCGG
>NYZA01000053.1 GCA_002686955.1 Gemmatimonadota bacterium | reverse complement strand
GGGCGGGCGCGGGGTTGGCGACGATCGGCGAGGAGAAGGCGCGTTCGCCGTCGGTCTGGATGGCGAGGAGTTGGTAGGAGGTGGTGGTCGAGGGGGCGTCGACGGCGTCGATGGCGGCTGGGAAGCCGGGGCGGTCGCGGCGGATCCAGGGGACGCCGTTCTTGAGGAGGGTGAGGGAGGCCAGCTCGCCGGGGGCGGCGGCGAGGGCGTGGAGGTGGACGCTGGGGGATTCGGGGGGCGCGGGGTCGGCGGATAGCTCCAGCAGGATTCGGGCGCCGGTGGTTCCGTAGACGTGGCGGTCGCGCAGGGCTTGGAGGAGGGCGCGGCGGTCGAGAGAAGGGGCGCGGATGGCGGCGAGGCCGAGGTTGCCCGGCTGGGCGGTGTGGATGTCGCCGGACGCGATGACGCCCAGGGCGGGGTCGAGGGCGCGGGCGGAGTCGTAGGCGCGTCCCGGGACGGCCATGGCGAGGCGGGGGGTGGCGCAGCGTTGGGCGGCGGGAGTGCGCGGGGTCAGGGGGTTGGTTGTGGTGTCGGTCCAGGCCCAGCCGTGGATCGAGTAGACCTCGCAGACCGGCTCGGTGTCGGGGTCGTGGAGGGTCCAATCGACGGAGCGGAAGCCGCTGGCGGGGTGGTGGGGGACGAGGACGGCGCCGGTCTCGCGGGCCCAGGCCTGAAGCTCGCGCACGTGGTCGGCCCAGGGGTCGCCGCGGCGCGGTATCGGGGCGTGGTGGGCCGGCAGGTAGACGTTGCGGTCGCCGAAGCGGCTCGACCATTCGTAGGCGGGGATGGCGCTGAAGCCGGGCAGGCGCTCCATCGAATCGGCGAGGGCGCAGACGCGGCCCCATTCGGCGTCGTCGAGCAGGTGGTCGTGGTCGGTGAGGGCGGCGGCGTCGAGCAGGGAGCGGTGGCGGGCGTAGCGGTAGAACTGCTCGGGCGTGCCGAAGCCGTCGGAGAGATCGGAGTGGCCGTGCAGGTCGGCCCACCAGATGCGGTGAGCCGCGGGGTTGGGGGGGACGCGGACGACGGCGAGGGCGGGAGGAGCGAGCCGGTCGGGGTCCGAGGCGCGGATCCGGTAGAAGCCGGGGCGCTCGGGGGCGGTGATGTGGCCGCTGAGCAGGGGGCCGGGGCCTTCGAGGCGGATGCGCCGGGAATCGAGCTCGACGACGACGCGATAGGTTCCGGCGAGGGCGGCGTCGGCTCGCGCGCGGATCGGCAGCGGGGCGCCGGGCTCGATCGATGTGCGGGCGGCGAGGGTGATGGAGGGGAGGACGTGAACCGGGGCGGAGAGGGCGCGCGGGGGGGTGCCGAGGGCGGGCGTGAGCACGAAATCGACGGTCTGGGGGCCGGGGCGCTCGGGGGAGAGGACGAAACGGGGGACGATGCTGAGGGTGTCGCCGCCGGAGAGGGGTGGGCCGGGGTGGACGATGCGGATGCGGATGGCGCGTTCGGTGGCCTGCGATTCGATCCGGGCGGGGGCCTGGAGTGGGGCGCCGCGCGCATAGAGGTCGAGCTGATCCGGTCCGAGGGGGGGCGGCGGCGAGGCGGGATCGAAGCCGATGAGGCCCCAGGGCAGGTCGATCTGGAGGGTGGCTCCGGGGGCGAGGGTGTCGGGGATGACGTGAAAGGTGGTGGACTGGGCGAGGTTGCGGGTGCGGAGGGTGTCGGGGGCGATGGAAACCCGGGTGACCGCGGAGGCGGTGGAGAACGCGAAGAGCAGGAGTGCGGCCGCGGCGCGTGATCGAACTAATGGGTAGAGCAACATGGAAGAGGTCGAGGGACGGGGGACTCGGGGACAGCGACGAATGCAGCTTACGCCGATCGATAGTCCCAGCCCAATCGCCGTCACGATCCTCTGGTTCGGGGCCGGGGATTGAAGAAAGAGGATGGGGACCGCGCACTGGCTAGCCGATCACCGTGGCACCGATCCAGGCACGCCCCGTCGCTCCGCGCCGCCCGAACCTGCGGACCTGTGGGCTCGCGAAACGGCGGGGCGGGCGCCGGATTGGCTGCGCGCTCTTCTGGAAGAGATCGAGGCCGATCCCGGACGGCGCTGGCGCGATGGGGAGCTGCGCGAGGCGGGGCTGGATCCCGCGCGCGTCCGCCGCTGGTTCAAGACCCACCACGGCATGACTTTTCATGCCTATCAGCGGGCACGACGGCTTGGTCGCGCGGACGATCTCAGCTCAACCGAACCACAGCACTTCCATGCCGATCGCCCGCGCAGCGTCGGACATGGTCGTGTCGGCCGTCGCGATCGCCCCCGCGCCGAGGTCGCGTGCGATGGCGAGGTGAATGGCATCGAGCGACCGTAGCGGGTGCTGGGGCAGAGTCGAGATCAACCCTGCCGCCGCCAAGGTCGTCGCATCGTCGATCGGTTGCCGGATCAGATGGCCCTGGCGGATGTCTTCCTCGAAGGTGGAGAAGACTCGCATCTCGTGTGAGCCGTCGATCTCACCCATCCGTCGCCTGCGACCGAGAAGGCAGCGCATCTCCACGACCGTGAGGGTGCTGATCTCGACCGGCGCGCGCTCTTGGATGAACCGCTCCACATCGATGGACGCGGGCTCCGTGAGATACCACTTGGCGAGGGCGCCGGTGTCGAAATAGACGCGGGCATCATCGCCCATCGCGATCCTCGCGAATCAGCGTCTCGCTCGGCACCGCTTGCGACGGACCCGCCTCGCGCAGCCCACGGTGAGACGGCACCATGCGCCGGACGTGGATGGAGACCAGTCGAGCGACCGGAATGAGCACGCGCTCGGGTCCGCGGCGTCGGCGGAAGCGTCGACTCTCCACGTTCCCGAGGACCAACCGAGGATCCAGGACGCGATCGACATCGCCGGGGCCTCTCCAACGATTCGTTGAAATCGGATCGTCGGCAATCGCGCCGCCAAAGGCGCCGGCATCTCGATCTGGGGCGCTTGGATCGGCGCGCGGATCGAGCGGAAACTGATCGCCGACAATCAAACGACTGTTTAGGAGGGAAGGGAATGGCGCGATGTTCGGATTCTTCCCGGCTCGAGAGCGATCGGTGGCGCTCAACATCGAAGCCGAGACGGGAAACATGATGCCATCCGGCGTAGCGCCCCGGCGCGCGAGAATGAGAGATTTGGGAGGACGCACTGGCCTCTGATCACCGCCAGTGGATGCCAGGCATGCGCGATGGCTCCGCTCCGGGCGAACCTCCCGCCCTGTCTGCTCGCGAACCTCCGCGGCTCACCGCGCCCCTCTCGGCTCGAACCCTTCCGGGACCGCCTTCGGCAGGAAGACGCTCGCTTCACACCACCCGGACGCCTTCCCCTCTTCAACCCCGGTGTCCGAAAAACGCGGGAAGGTCAGTCGTCAGTCTCCGAGATCTGCGCACGCAGGTTGCCGGTAGCGACATATCGCGTGAACCGCCCGCGGCCTCGCCGCTCGACCAGGCCCGCGTCGCGGATGCGGCGGAAATCCGCACTGGCCGTTGCCGGCGAGACGGATGGCTCGGAGCAGTAAGCCGCGCGGTCGGCGCCGTCGAAAAGGCTCTGCTCCAGCGCGATCGCCAGCCTGTCCGGCCAGCCACGACCTCCAACGAGCGCCTCGATCTGGGCCCACTGGTGCGCTGCGCGGTGGAGGGTCTCCAGCCGTTCGTGGGCCAAAGTCAGGTGCGCCTCGATGCAGAACTCGATCCATGCGGAAGCGGCTCGATCTGGTTGATAGCTGCGCACGGCCGCAACGCAGGCTTCACGACGAAGTCGGCCGGCCCAGGGAGTTGGCCGCGATACCTCCGTGCCCAGCCGTCGCCGGAGCGACTCCAGCTCTCGGAGCGCGTCTCGGTGTTCCTCCAGTGAAGGCGTCATGTACAGCATCAGACGAATATACGTCTAATCGTCTGATGTGGCGGAAGAATGTCACATCCTACACATGAGCATGATGCAGACGGCGATGAGGGGCAACTTCCGTGGGCGGCGCAACTCGCCCCGGGGCCAGTAGACACCGGCACGCGTCCTCGCGGCCGACGCAAGTCGACCCCGCGGCTGCGCGCGCGGAACTTTCGACGCAGCCACGCGTCTATCGGCGCCTGAACGCGCCCGCCCCAAGCGAGCAAGCGCCAGACTTTCCCGGATCAACCGCCTCGAGACGAGCGCTCTCTACTTGACCAGCACCAGCCTTCGCGCCTCCCGCGCACCGCCCCCTTCGAACCGCACGACATAGACCCCCGTTGGAACAACAAGGCCGACACGATTTCGTCCGTCCCAACGCACGGCGTGCAGGCCCGCGGAGCGCGGGCCGTCCACCAGGATCCTAACGAGCGCTCCCTTCAGATCGTAGATCGCCAGGCGCACTCCGCCCGCTTCGGCGAGGGCGAATGGAATCGTGGTGCTCGGATTGAAGGGGTTGGGGTAGGCGGGGGCAAGCATCGTCCTCGGGGCGAAGATCGGTGGCTCGAAGCGTTCGATTCCGACGCCTGTGTACTCATCCGCGCCGATGTCCCAACCTGCGCCCCAGGGTCTGAGGTCGCCTTCGAAATCGGTGCCAGTAGCGCCTGACGATGTGCCGGCATCGATGCAGGGGGAGCCAGGGCGCAGGTGATAGTCGGCGCCGATGGGGTCGAGGAAGAGTGGGTCGGCGTGGATGTTGCCTTCGCCGGGCCAGCCGGATTGGATGTTGGAGTAGGTGATCGAGACGGAGCCGCCCTGGTAGTCGATTTGGTTCGGGCTGTTGCCCCATATTATGGTGTTTGTGGCGTGCACGGAGGAGCCGCAGCATCCGCGCAATCCTCCGCCATCGCCCCCGGTGTTGTTCACAATGGTGCAGTTGGTCAATGCGATGGAGCAAGTGTCGTACGAGACCAGTCCACCGCCGCCCCACACCGCCGAGTTGCCGGAAACGTTGCAGTTGATCAAGTGGGGAGACGCCCCGAAATCGCACAAGAGACCGCCACCGTCCAAACCGGCCGAATTGTCGACGATCGTGCAGTTGATCAGTGTCGAGGGACCATCGACACACACTACTCCGCCGCCCCAGGAATCCGCGGAGTTGTTCGCGATCGTGCAGTCGATCAGCGTTGGAGCACCTCGAAGACAGTAAACACCGGCGCCCTTAGGTGCGTCGTAGTTGTCTGTTATTGTGCAGTTCGTTATGATTGGTGAGCTATGAAAGGAGGCGAGCCCACCGGCCGCATTTCCGATGATCGTGCAATTCTCCACGATCGGGGCCGAGTAGTAGTCGCAAAACAAGCCCCCTCCCCAGAAGCGCCCAGAGTTCCCCTCGATCGCGCAGTCGATGAGAATGGGCGACGAGCGACTACAGTAGATGCCACTCGCGTCCACGTTCCCGGTGACCACACACTTCGTCAATGTGGGCGATGAAGAATCCATGCATTGAAATGCGGCACCCCCTTCGATTCCCGGAGCGTTGCCGCCAGTAACCGTAAACCCCGTCACCCTTGATGCCACTGTCTCGCCGGAGTGGAAGTCAAACCCTCTCCCATCGTCCTGACAGTCGATCACTGTCGCTTCGGGCCCGGCTTCGGAGAGCAACACCCTATCGACTCCACCGAAGTCGAGATCCCGATTGCCCTCACCGGTGTAGGTTCCCGGAGCAACAAGCACTGTGTCTCCTTCAGCGGAGGCATCGAGCCCGGCCTGAATCGTAGGCTGGTCGCCGGGTACGCGAAGGGTCGCCGCGACAGCAGTCGCAGCCAAAGCGGAAATGGGCACCAGCATTCCAAGGAGCTTCAGGCGGCACCCCTGCGCAATTGCTCGTTGGCGGTCATGTGTATCGGTGCTCATCTGCCCAGCCTCTCTTCCAGTCGCAACGCCGGAACCGACGGTCGCTCCGACGACCTCAACGATTCGGAAATGTGTACAACAGATCGATATTACGATCGACCAACGGTGTGTCGATCGTGCCAACCGTCACCTGAACGACATCGCTCTTTCTGGCCTGCCCCAGATAGCCCGGATTCCACTCGATGAGCTGAACGAAAACCGTCTCCCCGGCCGCCACCGCCCAAAGCAACTCAGCGTTGCCGGCGTCATCGGTCTGCCGGCAACCCGCTACTTGCGGGTCGGCGAAATCCCACCAGGGCACTTCGTCCACGAAGGCGCACGGTCCCACTCCGCCACAGCCGGCGTCCCGCTGTGCCCTGCCTCTGTACTCCCGGCTCCAGGCCAAGGAGACGCAGCCCTGAGGAAAGGCGCCGCTGATTCGAACGACACCGGCCGCATCGGGAGTGGCGGTGAGTGCCAATCCCTCGTAAGCCCCCACGCGGCGCCGATCGATCTCGCGCCGCTCCTGGCCGAAGCCCCAACTCAGCTCCACTTTGGTCACGTCTCCCCCTTTCTCTCGAACCCACAATACGCCCGCCAGATCGGGGCTGAAGGCGACACTCTGCACCTCCGGATCGGCGCCCAGGCGATACCCATCCATCATCGTTCTCGAGGGAGGCATGCGATGGAGAACCCAAGGTGTCTGAGCGGTCTTCGTCAGCTCGTGCGAGAGCAGATCCCTGTAGTATGGGCGATAGTCTCCTATGGTCTGCCACACTGCGAGCCCCACGGTGATGCTCGTGGTCCTTCCAATCGATGAACCCTGCAGGCTTATCAACCCCCCCCGTCTGGTACAGGTTGTAGTCGCAGCGAAAACCTTCGATGATCGGATGGCGCTCCAAGTCACTAACGTTGTTTCCGATGCCGCTGGCGAACATGATCATGCTTTCAAAATGGAGGGGCAATCCCCGAATCAGATTGAATCGATTCAGAAACAGATTTCCGTAGATCTCGAGATCTTCGTTGCTGAGCCACTCGTCTTCCGGAGCGATCGGTCCCCACTGGGCGTGCAAAGCGGGGCTGTCCTCCGGCTTCGTGAACTCCTCGAACCCGGTCCTGGCCTTTCCGTGTTTGGTTCGGATTCCTCCGTTGATCAGCGTGTTGTGATAGATGCGCGTGTCTTTTGCGCCTTCGACCGATATCGCGGTGGAGATCGGCTCTGAGATCTTCAGCGCCGGCGGTACGTAGCTCGGTCGTGACGGGTCAGACGGGTCAAGTGGATTGATAACGACGATGTTGTTGTAGACGTCGGTATCAATCGCGTGGAAGGGAAAGTCCTCGCCTTCTATTTCGCGTGGATAGAACCCATCAGCCCCAACCGATACCCCCTTGTAGCAGTGGTATATGAAGTTATCATGAATGCTCCATGCTTTGCAGGCGCCCAATGCGCCCGCTTTGAACGACACAGCCGTCAGGCCGGTGCGGTAGAATGTGTTGTTGGCGATCGTCACGTCATCGAACCCGCCTGCGCCGTCAATGCCATGTTCGAAGTGTGGCGAGCCTTCGATGTAGCTGTTCATGACCGTGATTCCCTCGGCGTACGCACTTGGATTGCTCCTGTTGTTCATGGTCAGCTTGATGCAATCGTCGCCGTAGTAACGCGGCTCATCTGGGTTGTTCTCACCGTTGAAGATAATGGTCACGTCATCGTAGATGATGTCGTCATTGCCGACGCCAGCGACATAGAGCATTTTGGCGCAGTCCTGGCCCTCGATGTCGGTGCGGGTGAGCGCCGGATCGAGCGTTCGTTGGAGCGTGAGATGTTCGATGCGGGTATTGTCGGGACCGGACGACAACAGGTACGGATCGATGCAGATCATCTCTCCGGAGTCATCCGGCCATTCGGTTTCGCTCTTTATCGTGTTGATGATCGTGCCGCGATGCCCGGGAACAGCTCCGCTGAACGTGGTTTGCATGTCGGCGGGATCGCCGACACGCAGGCGAAGACCGGGTCCGCTGTCTTGGATGGTGATTGTGCCGGCGAGATAGACGAAGTCGCCGGGCTTGATCCTCGGCTCGCCCTCATCGAGCGGAGGGACACCCCAGTACGCTCCACATGGACCGCCGGTGTAGTAGTCGTTCATCATGCGATTGATGCCGCAAAGGCCTGGCAGCCGGCCATAGACTGGATCAATGGCTATATCGTCGTGCACGACTACCCGGAGGTTGAGATGAGGATTGTCCTTCTTGAACTGCTCGCAAGGGGAGAGACCTGTCGGCGTCGTTTGTAGGTCGATGCACCAAGTCGTTGGATCGTAGGGTATCGAGAAGTCGTGGGGAGCGGGAGCATTCGCGGCTTCGGCTTGGGCTGGGATCAGGATAGCAAGAAAGGGCACTGGCAGGAGATGCCGGACCAACTCAAGAGCGTTCGTGATATCGCTACCGTCCGGGGGCACAGGTGGCCCCCTCACCTCCGCCCCACCAAATCCACCCAGAACACCGCGTACTGGCTGCTCGACGAATGCGTAAACTCTGCCTCCCAGCGCAGGTACCGCCCCAGCGGATTCGGGCTGTCCAGCGAGAGCTCGACGATATCGAACTGCGGCATCGTGGCCGCCGCGGGCACGGTCAGAGTGTCCATCGGCACCCAGTCCTGGTCGGAGAGGGTGTTCGAAGTTTGCAGATAGAAGTGAATGCTGGCGCCGCCAGTGAGACTGAGCTCGGTGACCTTGAGCTGTAGCGTGGCGTGGGTGTACGGCGTCACCTCCCAGACCTCGTCCTGCGGCTGAGCGACGGTGGCGGCGGTGCGGGTGATCTTGATCTCCTTCTGGCCTTGCCCGATCTCGGCCGATGCGGGCGGCGAAATCGCGAAGAGTGAAAGAAGCGGGATCGCGAACACGGCGATTCTGGTTGGGCGCATGACGTGCCTTCCTTCCCGAGTCGGCTAGTTCCGCCCAACCGCGACCGCGCTGAAAGAGATCCACTGATTGGATCCCGTATTCTCGAATTCGACCTGCCAGCGCATGAAACGGCCCAGCGGCGTTGAAGACTCGATCGAG
>NYZA01000052.1 GCA_002686955.1 Gemmatimonadota bacterium | reverse complement strand
GGGCAAGACGGGGTCCGGGTCGCAAAGAGCACCTCCAGCAGTTGCCCCACTATATCACAAGAGACTTCTGATGGCTATTTCTGCCACACCCCACTAGGGACCTCGCCGCAATTTCGCCCAGGTGCGCCGCCACCATCGAGACTCGCGCCGTCCCGTCGGGGCGGTCGGGCTGAGGTCTTCCGCCTCCCATTTTTCGAGGGCCGCGCCTAGTTCGTCGATCAGCTCGTCGATGCCCGAGGGAGGTCCACGGGATTCAGAATCGTCCTCGGTGGTTCTTGGTTTCTGGGCCAGGGCGCGCAGCCGCCCGAATCTACCGTCGGCCTCCGCCGGTATCGCCGAGGCCAGGATTTCGAGAATCGATCGGTGATCGGAATCCCAGCCGGGCCTGGGAGGGAGACCGCTCACGAGAACCACCGATGCGCCATCGTCATCGATGACCACACGCTTGTCGGTCAGCCGACCGTGCTGGTGGCCCACGGCATGCATGTCTCGGACCGTTCGCGCCACCCGCTCGACGATGCCAGCCACCTCGATCGCGTTTCGGCGCCCCGACTCCACCCAATCCAGGAAGGGGCGCCCCTGGGCCCATGGACGGACCGAAGCGACCCACTGTCCAACCTCCAGGATCTCGCTGCTGCAGCGCAGTCCGGGGATCGGTGCCAGGGCCCGCATGCGATCTCGGAGCACCCTGATCGCCTTGGAACGCTCCTCTCGCGACCCACTCCCGTGCCTTGCGAGCGACAGTTCGAGCTCTGAACCGCTCTCCAGGTCGATCGCGTGTGCCTTTCTGGCCCCGAGCAACTCGACGATGCGATAACGACCCAGGAGATCGGTCTTGGTCGACAGAGGCTGGTCGCCGTCCGTGATGCCCAAGACCGGACTGGCATATCGCGCGCCGCCATCGATTCCGTGGTCAAGAAAATGGATGTGGGAATCACGAACGATCGCGAAGGGATGGAGGTCGAGGAGAATGGAGTAATCTCCCGCCGTCCACGTGAGCATCAGATGCCCTGGGGGTGCGAGCTCATCGGCTTCGGCGACCCTGATCTCGATCAGCTTGTCGGACGGTTGGCCGGATCGAGGAAGGGGTCTCAACCAGGCGCGCCGGGGATGTTCTTCGTGGCCCACCATGATCGCGGGAATACATGGGACCAAAGCGACGATTTCGGCGCACAGCTGTTCAATCGCCTCGGTGAGTGCGTCCGCCACGAGGTTCTCGTCGACTTCGTGTAGATAGGGGGCAAGATCGGGTTTCTCTGCCCGCCGGTCGGCGTAGAAACGAGCCATACGCTCAAGGGTGTGAGTCGCGGGAGCTTCGCCGCCGATTGCGAGCGCGAGGGTATCGTGCGCCCGTGCGACAGCATCGCGATCGGGCTTGCGTGAGCCGAAGTAGAATCCGTGAATGCCTGGAATCAGGAGCTCATCGTTGTGGGCACGAAGGTACTCCAGCGAACCATGCATCAGATCGAGCCAGGCGCCTAGGGTGCCCCTTCCCAGGAGCTCCCCGACGTCGGCCACGCGGGCCTCATTCGCTGCGATTCCTCCCTGGCCCTGGATTCGGCCCGCGATTTGCAGGTAGCGTGCGGTGGTCACCAAGGTAGCGAACCGGAGGATCGACTCGAAGAGTGTCGCGGCTCGGTCTCGCCGCAACGTGTTGGTCTCCGCCGCGGCCAGTCGCATTTGGAGGACCGACAAGGGGGCGGGCAACGCGAGAGGAGATGTCATCGATGCTCCGTGAGGAAGGCGCGACTCGTAGCATCGCACCAACCCCCGCGAACCACCAGAGGATTTGTCATTCAGCGCAGATCAAAGCCCCCGGTCGTTTCAGGGATATCCGAAAGCCGGCAAGTCGTTACGCTATGGGCACGAATCTCTGTGTCAGGACACAAGATCGATTCCAATCCATGAAACCACGATGAACTTCCTTGCCGCTTTGTCCTTGCGCTCGAAGATCCAGAGGAATCTCGTTCTTTTCCTCTGCCTGCCATTCTCCGCTTCCGCCGGGACCATCGCCGGATTCGTGACCGATCTGGAATCCGGAGAACCACTTGCATGGGCAAACATCACCATTGTTGGGACCCTCCACGGGACAGCCACGAATTCCAACGGATACTATGCCCTTCCCGGTGTCGAACCGGGACTTCAGACGCTACGTCTCAGCTACGTCGGGTACGCTCCGATCACCAGGAAGGTCGTGGTGCGCCCTTCCCAGCGCATACGGGTCGACGTTGCGCTCGAGGTGCGCCCAATCGAGATCGAGGGCGCGGTCGCGTCGGCGGATCGTCAAGAGCAGGAGCGTGCCGTTCAGACCGGATTCGTTTCGCTCGAGTCGCGTAGTTTTCGCGAGTTGCCCGCCATGGTCGAAACCGACATCCTCCGCGGGCTGCAGCTCCTGCCGGGAGTGCAATCGGCGAGCGACTTCTCGAGCGGGCTCTACATCCGGGGAGGAGGGCCCGACCAGACCCTAATTTTGTTGGACCAGATTCCGCTATATAATCCGTCGCACGCCTTCGGCTTTTTCTCCACCTTCAATGCCGATGCGATCCGCGACATGAGTCTACACAAGGGCGCGTACCCGGCCAACTATGGCGGCCGTCTCGGTGCGGTTCTCGATGTGGCGAACCGGGACGGCAACCGAAAACGGTTCGCGGGACGCGGGGGCATGAGCCTGATCGCTACGCGCGCGACTCTCGAAGGCCCCACGGCTAGCGGTTCCTGGATGTTCTCCGGACGCCGGACCCACCTCGACCCAGTTCTCGCCGCGATGCGAGCCTCCGGCATGGACGTACCCGACTACTACTTCTACGACGTCAATCTCAAGGTCAACCAGGACCTGGGGAGCGCGGACAAGCTCAGCGTCAGCGGATATTTTGGCAATGACAGACTCGATTTCGATCTCACTGCGAGCACGTCTTTTCTGCTGGAGTGGGGCAACCGCGCCGTGACGACCAAGTGGACCCACATCTTCTCACCGCAGGTATTCGGGAACTTCCTCCTGGCCTGGAGTCGTTACCAAAGCGTGACATCTTTCAGTCTGTTCGAGACACCACTGCTCTTCCGAAGCGTGATCTCGGATCTATCCATCAAAGCGGATTTCGACTTCTATCTCTCGCGGAATCACACCCTCAATCTGGGTGCGATCACGAGCCGCTTCGATTTCGACTATCTGCAGTCATTCAACACGGAAGATCAGCTCGATGTCGCGATCCGCCCCATCGAGTTTGCAACCTACGCCCAAGATGAGTGGAGAATCGATTCGTTGACCAGCGCTAGATTCGGGTTTCGCGCGTCCTATTTCTCCGAAGGGCAGCGTTTCCACCTAGATCCGCGATTGTCACTGAGTCGGGCGCTTACCGATGCGACGAGGGTGAAGGCGTCGGCGGGAAGCTACCATCAACATCTTCAGCTCATCGCCACCGAGGGATTCAACGGAGGCGATGTCTGGATTCCTCTGGATGAAACGGTCCGGCCGGGTGAGTCGATACAGATAGCTGTGGGAACCGATTGGAGCCCTTCGAAGAGCTGGGAGCTTTCGGCCGAAGGTTACTACACGGATTTACGCGACCTGGTCGCGGTCGACACGCGCGTGGCGAGCGACAGCGCCGACGAGGACAATACAGCAGAGAAAATATTCATCACAGACGGCGAAGGGTACGCCACCGGCCTCGAGATCTTCGCGCAGAAACGAGCCGGCGCTTTGACCGGTTGGATTGGATACGGTCTTGGATGGACTAGGCGTACCTTTGCGGAGGTGAACCAAGGGAAATCCTATCCGCCGAAATACGATCGCCGCCACGATTTCTCGTTGGTCGCGACATTGCGCCGGGGGAAGTGGGTCTTCGGTCTGACCCAAGTGTATGCAACCGGTCAGGCATTCACGCCGGCGTCGGCCCGCTATTCCATGCGCGCTCCCGCTTTGGGAACGATGCTGCCGGACGATCTTCTACTGCCCGCTGACAAGAACAGCGCCAGGCTCTTCCCCTATCACCGTATGGATCTCAGCATCAAGCGAATGCTGCGGTTTCTGGGCGCGGACTGGGAAGTCTATCTGCAGGCCTTCAATGCTTACAACCGGCGAAACGAATGGTTCGTCCAGTATGACACTTCTGAATCTGAGGTGGATCCCGAAGTTGTCCGAATGCTGCCGATACTGCCTACGATCGGGGTCAACTTCTCCTTCTGAAACGATGAGGTCGATCATGCCAAGGGTGTCCGCACGCCGGCTTTCGCTCACAGTAGTCGCGATGTCGTTGATTGCGGCGTGCGACACAACACGCGAGCCAGGAGACCTCATTGCTCCGGGACTATCGGATCTATTGGTTCTCGACGCGATCCTGATAGTCGACCGACCCCTGCCGCCGCTCCATGTGCGACAGACTTTAGCGGCCGATCGACCCTACAGCCATACAGCCGCGGCCGTAACCGGAGCTACGGTCGTGCTCGAAACCCCTGAAGGCATATGGATCTACGGCGACGATCCGGACTCCGCGGGCCGCTATCTGCCGCCGGATGGTGTGCCGGTTGTCCACGCCATGACGCGCTACCGACTGAGCGTGGATTCCGAAGGTCGTCGCGCATCGGCCGAAACAGTAACGCCGGAGAGAGTACATATTGAAGAGGCGATGCTGTTAGACGAGGAGACGCTCGAAGTGCTTCGGCCGATGGTCACGTTCGCGGAGACCGATTGGGAAGGCGTATTCGGTGCACCCGAGAATCAAGTTCCCTATCTAAGCGCCCTGCCGGAGCTCCGTTTCGATCCGGTCGATGTCTCAGCATACCAGGTTGGTATCTTGCGCCTCGATCAGGGGAGCCCCCCGGTCATCGATCTGAGCTTCCTCGATGAGGAATCGAGGGAGGAGATTTACGAGCAGACTCGATTTGGAGCGCAATCTCCCCCCATGAACATCGACAGTGGGCGCCTCAAGATGCCTTGGTTCGCCATTGTTTTTGGCGGTCCTCACCTAGTCAGGCTCTTCGCGATCGACGAGAACTGGTTCGACTACATCCGGTCGAACGGCGTTGATACCGACAATCGGTGGGGAGGGCTCGCCGGTGATGCCTTCGAACGCCCGATTTTTCACGTAGATGGAGGGATCGGGCTCCTGGGCTCCGCTTCCACCGACTCGATTGGACTGGTGATTCTTCCAGGTGGCGCTATTTCGAAGGCGCAAAACCCTGCAAGAGAGCTGATCCGAACGCCAATCCCATGAGTCGGGTCATCACGAGCACCGTCATCTCTTGCTCGGTCGCCGGCTTGAACGCGCTTCCCGGTCGATAGCTAAAATCGGCATCCGCCAAACCACGGGGCTGCTCGCTGGTGGCTTTTAGATCGAGAGAGCCTTCTTTGCCCATGGTGACTGTGCCCTCCAGTCCCTTGAACTCCCCCTTGGCATCGAAACTCAGATCGAATCTCGCTTCGATCGGCTCTTCGTGGTCGTGGATCTTGGCCTTGACGGCGCTTGGCAGGTCTCCCACGTAGTCGACCGAGGCCCTGAATCGTTCTCTACCCTCCTCGGCGTAGGCCTGAATTTTCCATGGCAGCCCGGTGCGTTGCAGCACGTAGAGATCGCTTCGCGCGATGCCGGCGGCCTCAGCGGGATTCTTGGGGCGAAGATCCAGCTTCCACGCCTTTCCCCCCGGCGCTCCGGTCACTTCGTCCATTCGCACGATCTCGAACTCGCCAAGAAGCTCCCGAAATGCCTTTTCCAAATCCGCGGTGCGGGGAGTTGTGTTCCCCTTTCTTCCGAACTCCATGGCAGCACGGTCGCCCTGGTAGTAGCGCGTGTCCGCGGTGGCCTCGAATACGTAACGCTCCCTGTTGGCGCGGATCCGATAGTTGCCGAGCGACGTCGTAAGATCGGCCATGAAATCGGCGGGAGGACGACTCTTATAGGTTGCCTTGATTTCGATCGGCTGGGAACCGAGGGACTCCGACGTGATCGTCAGGTCCACTGCGCCCGACAGGGCGACGGCGGTGTTCGGTTCATAGGTGCCCAGCATCGCCACCAGTGCATGGACCATCTCATCCAAGACGCCCTCGCCGCTTTTCGCTTCGGCGCGGGGTGCAAGGAGGAGCGAAAGTGTGAAGAGTATCGATGCGCTACGGTGCGCAATACCTGCGAGCATGTTCGAGCTCCGTCTCGGGGTTATCCACAAGAGCAATAAGCTACACCATTGACGGCGCTTCGCACCACGAATCTAGGAGCCTGTTGCACACAGCCTTCGCTTCGCCCGGCATCCGCCTTCGTTCCGATCTCTGCGTTGACGGGGCGCCATCCAGGCGCCCCGCCCTGCG
>NYZA01000051.1 GCA_002686955.1 Gemmatimonadota bacterium | reverse complement strand
TCGACGATCGGCAAGATGTCGCGCTGCACGCCCCCGCGCGAAATCTCGCCGCCATCGTGGAGCGGATCGCCACAGATTTTGTCGATCTCGTCGATGAAGACGATTCCTTTCTCTTCGGTGCGGGCGCGGGCTTCGGCCACGACGCCTGCCGTATCGAGCGACGATTCGATCTCGTGCCGTTTCAGCGCTTCGAAAGCGCCGCCGAGATCTAGCTCCACCTTTCTCAGCCGGGCGGGACGGAGCGAATCCGCGAACTCGCGAATGGGGTCCGCCGGCGTAAATATGTCGCTTATCGGCGACGCGAGCGACACTTCCACCCGCCCTTCCGGGAGCTCGCTCTCCCGCAGCGCACCCATAAGAGTGTCGCTATCCATGGGCAGATCGATCCCCCGCGCATCGGCCGCCTCCCGCAGGCGTCCGAGCGCCCGCTCCTCGGCCTTGGCGCTCGCTGCTCGCCCCCACTCCTCGCGCACCATCGCCACCGCCAGATCGGTCAGATCGCGAACGATCGACTCCACGTCGCGGCCGACGTATCCGACCTCGGTGTATTTTGTCGCCTCCACCTTGACGAAAGGCGCCCCTACCAGGCCGGCGAGCCTGCGCGCAATCTCGGTCTTGCCTACACCGGTGGGTCCCACCATCAAGATATTGTTCGGCTGGATCTCGGTTCCGAGCGGTTCGGGAACCCGCCGCCTTCGCCACCGGTTCCGCAGCGCGATCGCGACGGCACGTTTCGCCGCCGCCTGGCCGACGATGTGCCGGTCGAGCGCCGCGACGACCTCCGCCGGAGTCCAGTCCCCCCCTCTTCCCGCGGCGCCTTCCTTTTCAGCCACGACCAAGCTCCAGAAGTGTGATCTGCTTGTTGGTGAAGACACAAACGTCGGCCGCGATCTCGATCGAACGCTTGGCGATCGCGGAGGCGGACAGCCTCGAGCTCTGTTGAAAGGCCCGCGCCGCCGCCAGCGCATAGGGCGCCCCGGTGCCGAGGGTGATGATGCGGTCGTCCGGCTCCACGATGTCGCCCGTTCCGCTGATGATCAGCGCGTGCTCCGTGTCGAGCACCCCCAGCACCGCGTCGAGGCGCCTCAACACCCGGTCGGAGCGCCACTCTCTCGCGAACTCGGCCGAGGCGCGCGGCAGCGATCCCGCGGCGGTCTCGATATGCTGCTCGAAGCGGTCGTAGAGCGTGAGCGCGTCAGCCGCCGCTCCCGCGAACCCGGCCAGAACCCGCCCCTCGTACAGCGCGCGGATCTTGACGGCCCCCTGCTTGGCGATCACATCGTAGTAGCTGACCTGCCCGTCGCCGGCGATCGCCGCGCGCCCCTTGTGTATCAACCCGACGATCGTGGTGGAGCGCCAGCCCTCTCGGTGTGGAGATCGATTCGTGCTCACGGGTTCCCCTCTGTTGCTGAATCGCCGCCTCGGGGATGCGCCCGCTCCAGCGTTTCCCTAAGCCGATCCGGTGTGACGTGCGTGTAGATCTGGGTCGTGGAGAGGCTGGCGTGGCCGAGCAGCTCCCGCACGGCGTGCAGCTCGGCGCCCCGGGCGAGCAGGTGGGTGGCGAAGGAATGGCGCAGCCGGTGCGGATGGCCTCGCGCCCCGAGGAAGGTCCGCTTGCTGTAGGTATCGACGAGCCGCCGAACCGACCGGGCGGTCAGACGCCCACCCATGCGATTGATGAAAAGCGGCCCCTCGGCCCGCCCGAGCTCCGAGGCCATCGCCGCGCGAGCCGGATAGAGCAGCAAAGAGCGAATCGCCAGATAGGCTCCGATCGCCTCGGCCGCCACCCTCCCGACCGGCGCCAGTCGCTGGCGCGCCCCCTTGCCCGTCACCCGCACCGAGCCCTTCCCCGGATCGACATCTCCGTTCGAGAGCCCCACCAGCTCCGACACCCGCAGCCCCGAGCCGTAGAGCAGCTCCAGAATCGCCCGATCGCGGCTCCCCCCCGGCGTCGACGCATCGGGCGCCTCCATCAGCCGCGCCGCGTCCGGCTCGGTCAAGAATCCCGGCAGATCTCGCCGGCTCTTCGGACCGTAGAGATGCGCCGCCGGATCGGCCCCGATCTCCTCTTCCGACTCCAGAAATCGATAGAAAGCCCGCAGCGCGGCCAGCCGCCGCGCGACCGTCGCCCGCGCGAGCCCCCGGCGGTGCAGCGCCGCCAGATACGCGCGCAGATCGGAGCGGGTCGACGCCGCCGGATCTTCGATCCCCCGCTCGGCCAGAAAGCGCTCGAGATCGCTCAGATCGGTGGAATAGGAACGCAACGTATGGGGCGAGCAGCGCCGCTCCCCCTCGATGTGCGCCAAGAAGCGAGCGATCGCCGATCCGCTCAATCCACAACCTCTTCGGCCGGAACCGCCACCTCGACCTTCCGCTTGCACGAAGGACAGATCACCCGCTCCTTCTTCTCGACGACATAGGGGGAATCGCACTCTCCGCAGGCCTGGTCGATCGGTCGATCCCACGAAGTGAACTTGCATTCGGGATAACGATTGCACCCGTAGAAGAGGCGGCCCCGTTTGCTCTTCTTCTCGGTCACCTGCCCCACGCAGCCCTCGCTCGGACAGGGCACGCCGATCAGATAGGGGCGCGTCTCCTTGCATTTCGGATAGGCGGAGCAGCTCCAGAAGCGGCCGAAACGCCCCTCCCTGAGGGTCATATCCGCGCCGCACGCACCGCAGGGCGCCTCCGCCGGCGCCTCCCCCTCCGACAGACCGATCGGCTGCGAGTGATTGCACTCCGGAAAGCCCTCGCACGCCAAGAATCGCCCGTTTCGCCCCCATTTCTTCACCAGGTCGCGCCCGCACTCCGGACAAAGCTCCCCGCTGCGCTCCTCGATCAGCGCTTTCCACTCCTTCCGCTTGCCCATCGCGCTCTCGAGCTCGTCGGAAAAAGGCCCCCAGAAATCGCGCACCAGCAGCTTCCAGTCCTTGGAACCGGTCTCGACCTGGTCGAGCAGCTCCTCCATCTGCGCGGTGAAGCCGACCTCGAAGATCCGCGAAAAAGCAGCCGTCAGAATCCGCGTCACATCGCGTCCGAGATCGGTCGGCAGCAACCTCTTCTGCTCCTTCGTGACGTAATCGCGATCGGTCAGCGTGGCCAGCGTCGCCGCATAGGTCGAGGGCCGTCCGATCCCCTGCGCCTCCATCTCCTTCACCAGCGAGGCCTCGGTGTAGCGAGGCGGCGGCTTCGTGAAATGCTGCACCGGATCGAGCTTCGAGAGCTTCGCCGCCTCCCCCTCTTCGATCGCGGGGAGCAAAAGCTCGGCATCCTCCTTGTCCGACTCGCCGCCCCCCGAGCTCTTGCGGCTGCCCAGAGGATAGACCCGCGTAAAGCCCGGCTTCCGCAGGACCGACCCGACCGCCTTGAAATCGAGCCCGTCGCCGGAGACGAGCACCGTGGTCGTGTCGTACACCGCGGGCAGGCACTGCGACGCGACGAAACGGCGCCAGATCAGGTCGTAGAGCCGCCATTGGTCCTTGCTCAGAATATTCTTGAGCCGATCGGGATGCCTGAAGACCGAAGTCGGCCGGATCGCCTCGTGCGCATCCTGCGCCCCCTTGCGCGAGCGGAACACCCGCGACTTCTCCGGCAAGAGCTCGCGCTCGTGCTCCTCGATCCACGCCCGCGACTCCGCCAGCGCATCCTGGCTGATCCGCAGCGAATCGGTCCGCATATAGGTGATCAGCCCCGCCGCGTCCTCGCCGGGCAGATCCATTCCTTCGTAGAGCTGCTGAGCCAGGCGCATCGTGCGTTTCGCCGCGAAGCCGAATCGCGCCGACGCCGCCTGCTGCAAGGTGCTCGTCATGAAGGGCGGATAGGGCTGCCGCTTCTTCTCACGCTTGCGCACCTGGCTCACCGCGAAGCTCGCCCCCCGGGCCCGCTCCGCGAACCCCTTCGCGTCGTCGCCCGGCACCACATCGAGCTTCTTGCCGTCGACCTTCTCCAGCTTCGCCGCATAGGTCTCGCCGCTCTCGCGGGCGAAAAGCGCGTCGACCGTCCAGTACTCTTGCGGCTCGAACGCCTCGATCTCATCCTCCCTTTGACAGACCAGCCGCAGCGCCACCGTCTGCACCCGCCCCGCCGAAAGCCCCCGCGTGATCGTCCTCCACAAAAAAGGACTCACCTTGTAGCCCACGACCCGATCGAGCACCCGTCGCGCCTGATAGGCATCGACCAGATTCATATCGATCCGCCCGGGCGCGCGCATCGCCTCGCTCACCCCCCGCGACGTGATCTCGTTGAAGAGCACGCGGTACACCCCGTCCCGCTCACCGATCGCATTGGCGATATGCCACGCGATCGCCTCCCCCTCCCGGTCCGGGTCGGGCGCCAGATAGACCGCCGTCGCATCCTTGGCCGCGTCCTGGAGCTGTTTCACGATCTTCCCTTTCCCCTTGATCGTGCGGTAGACCGGCTCGAAATCGCCGTCGGTGTCGACCCCGAGCGCGCTCGGCGGCAGATCGATGATATGCCCCATCGAGGCCTGAACCCGAAAGTCGCCCCCAAGGTATTTGCCGATCGTCCGGGCCTTCGCGGGCGATTCGACGATCACCAGCTTCGGCCCCGAGGGGAGTCCGTCCTGCGTCTTCTGCGGCAATTTCGCGTCCTTCCTGGGGATTGGGAGTTGGTTCAGGAGTATTCGTCCTGGACGGTGGATGTCAACTCCGGGGTGTGATTAGGGGGATTGCGCACTGGCGATGTGGTCGCCGTGACACGACGCCAGGCATGCCCCGTGGCTCCGCTCCGGCCGAACCGGCGGACCTGATCGGTCCCTAGTCGAGGGGGGGCGGGACGCGCTCCAGCCGGGGGCGGACCCGGCAATCCAACCATGGTGGTATGATCTTCGTTAGGAGGTTAGCCATGAGTAGACTTATTGGGCTCAGAGAAGCCGCGGTGATGCTGACGATCGCAATCTCGGGAAGCTCTCCGGGACGGACCCTTCTTGTCCCCGAGGATTTCCGGCAGATCCAGGACGCGATCGACGCCGCATCCAACGGCGATACCGTGCTGGTGGACGAAGGAACGTATGCCGAGCCGATCCGGTTTCGAGGCAAGGCCATTCTGGTCTCGTCGATCGACCACCGGAGTTGGGGTGCGGTGATGGCCACGGTCATCAGCCCACCGGCGGAGCACACGGGGGTCGAATTCACCGGTGGAGAGGATTTCCGCTCCGAACTGCGCGGCATCACGATCGAAAACGGCACGGGCAGAGACTTCGGGTGGGAGACGAGGGGAGGGGGCGTCGTGTGTCTGGACTCCTCTCCGACGCTCACCCACTGCAACATTGTTGCCAATAGCGCAGAGATTGGAGGAGGGATATTCGCAGAAAACAGCCACGCTTCCTTGGTTCGATGCCGGTTGTCCGGGAATACCGCGGGTCGCCTGGGGGGCGGCATCGATGCTCAGGGGTCTGGGCTCACACTCTCGGGCTGTGTTTTCAAGGAGAACAGTGCGCCATCCGGCGGAGCGCTGCACACGCATCTGTGCGGATTCGAAATCACCAACTGCATATTCGTGGCGAACCAGGCCACCGGTGGAAAAGGCGCCGGTGTGTACTCAGTATCCTCGCCGATTCGCCTGGTGAACTGCACCTTCGTGGACAATCGGGCAACCGACAAAGGTGGCGGGGTCTTCAGCGCCGGTTACCCAGACGTGACGATCGAGAATACGATCGTCTGGGGCAACGGTCTCGAGCCGCTGGCGGGGAGACTCGGCGCGGTTACCTACAGTGATGTGCACGGTGGCTGGCCGGGTCGGGGGAATATCAGCCTACCCCCGAGATTCACCCGGGTACGATGCCTGAACCACGTTCTCGGCATCGGCTCACCGTGCATCGACACCGGGAATCCCACCATGGGGGACGGAACTCCGTGGCCCACGTTCTACCGCAACAGTCAACTCCTCTCCGACATCGGGGCCTATGGTGGACCGGGATCCCGCGTGTGGTTGACGACGGGAGGTTGAAGGTCGCGCTTGGCGACCCCCTCGAGCGGAACTCCCGAGTCGCGCATCACGAGACGAGGGGCAGGCCCGGCGCGATTAGGGAATGGTCACACTGGATTTCACCCCCCTCTGTATGCGCCGCCAACCGGGCTTCGCGCGAGTCGGCCGCATGTGGAATCGCGCGGGAGGGGGCGGCGAGACGACGACCGGAATCGTTGTCGCGATCCCGGCGGAATCGAAGGCTCCGCTGAAGGCTCCGCTCCGCGAAGGCGGAGGCCGGGAAGCGATCCGGGGCGAGGAGTGTGTTGCGCGTGGGCTCTGGAACAGCGTGGGGCGCGAGGGGCCCGGCAACCTCGTGAGCAACCAGGGCGGGAAGTTCGACCGAAGCGGAGCGGTCGCGCATGCCTGGCCGCGAATGACGGTTCGCGGAGGGTCACTGTCGCCTCCCCCCTCCTGATTCCCCCGGATCGTGGGGCGAGACGTGCTCTTGCAAGGAGCTTGTCGTACGATCCGGCCCATGAACGATCGACATGAAGGCGAACGCACGAGTTCGCCCGAACGCTCGTGGCGCTCTGCCTGCCCTCGATGAGAGCTTTGCTGGCGCGGGGCGTCAATAGCAGCAGGATTTCACCCGGTTGCATGGGGGCCCGCAATGGCCGCGCGCGCGGCCTACCCCGCCTTGCGAGAGCCGGCCGCATCCCTCCTCTCTTGGCTTCCGCTACTCGATCGAGATCGAAACCCGGTCGGTGATCTCGCGAATCTCCGGATCGGGATCCCCTTCGATGCAGGAGATCGAGGCCGCGTGGAGAGTCGCGACGGCGAGGCCGGGCGGGATGAGGACCGGAACCGTCGTCGAGGCCCCGGCGGCGTCGAGCGTTCCGCTGAAGGCTCCGCTCTGAAAGGCCGGAACGCGGTGCTTTCTCGCCGAAACTCGCGTCGAACGTGAGTCAAGCTGGTCCGCTTTGGTCCGATACGTCGAACATGCGTACTCTGCTTCAACCCGTTTCGCGGGGCGTGTGCCACGTCGTGAGCGCCGCCGCCCTGTCGATGCCCGCCGTTGCCGAAACGCTTCCCTTCCCGGAGGGAAGCCACGGGGACGGTACGCTTCGGCTTTCGTTTGAGATCCCTTTCAGGGCGCCGGTTTCGTGGCGCTATAGGGAAAGTGGCGGCCTGACGATCCTTGTGACGACCGGGGTGGACGAGCTCCGCCGCTCCTCGATCGCACCGACCGCATTCGACCAGGTCGCCGCGCTACGAATCGGACCGAGAGAGGGGCAGGAGTCGTGGGTCGAGATCGAGCCGATCGTGCCAGGTGCGCGGCTCGACGCGATCGTTCTCGACGAGCGGGTCTTCGTCGATCTCTTCCCGGCGGCTTTCGCGATGCGAGAGATCGTGGCCCGGGGGCAGCCCGATCCGGTCAGCCCTCCGGTTCCGCCGCTCGAGATCGTCGCCGCGCCGGAGCCGGTCGGCTCGCCCGACAGCCTGCTCTTCGAGGAAGGGCTGCTGCACAGGCGTACCCTCGCTCACGATATCGCCAACCACCGCTTCTCGCTGCTGCTGGAGCGCCATCCCTCGTCGATCTACGCCACGGCGGCGATGGTGCAGATCGCTTTGGTCTTCGATGATCTCCGCGATTCGAAAAAGGCCGGACTGGCCTTGGAAAGGGCCCTGGGGCGCTCCGTCTACGGCTCGGCCGATCCCCTGGCGCGGCCCGATCTTCTTTGGGCCTCGTCGCTGGCGCACGCGGGCGCCGATCGCTCCTATCGCGCCTACACGCGGGCGAAAGAGCTGCTCGAGCGCTTTCCAGCGCACGGCGCGTTTCTCGAAGCGGGAGCCGCGATGGCCGAGGCGGCGCTCGCTCTGAACCGATACCCGGATGCCCGCGAGGCGATCGAAGTGGGCCTCGAGGGAGCCGCAGATCCGGCCCATGCTCTCAGGCTCCGCCGCGTCGGGGCGCGAATCGAGAAGGAGGCCCGGCGTTTTGAGGCCGCGGTGGTTCATCTCGATGCGGCGCTCGGGCTGCGGGATGCGCCGCGCTTGGAGCTCCTGCTGGATCGGGCGGATCTGAGATTCCGGGCGGGCGATATGAAGGGCGCACGCGCCGACTATCGCCTGGTCTTGGAGGAGGGGGCGAAGCGGGGGGACGGAGAGTGGGCGCGCTTCCAGGTGGCGAACACCCTCCTACGTTCCGGTGAGCTCGAAGGCGCCGCGGCGGCGTACGGAGAGTTCGCCGAGGAGCACCCCGACGCACGATGGCGGCAGCGAGCCGAATGGCGAAAAGAGATCTCGCTCTGGGCCTTTTCGCAGGCGCGGGAGGTGGAGCGACTCACCGGGAGCGCGCCGAAACTGGCTTCGGGTCGTTCTCCATGAGCATCCGCACCCTCTCGCTCGCCGAAGAGAAAAAGCGACTGGAGCTGGAGCTCGAGGAGGAGCGCGAGGCTCGGCGCCTTCTGGAGCAGCGCTGTCGTGAGCTTCAGGCGGCGGCGCAGATCGCTGAGAGCGCCGGCGAGATCGCCCACGAGCTCCGCAATCCCCTCTTCAGCATCGAAGGTTTCGCCGAGCTGGTCGGCTCCCGCCATCCCGCCGATCCGAAGGTCGGCCAGTGGGTGGGACGGATCCTCGAAGGGGTAACCGGGGTCGATCGGGTTCTGAGCGCCATGGTCGACATGAGCCGTACGGAGATGCCGTGCCTCGAAGCGGTCGAAGCCGTGGAGATCATCGACGGCGCCGAGTCGGTGCTGCGCGCGGAGTATCCGCCGGCCGAGGGCGGCTGGGTTTTGTCTCGGACGATCGAAGCCGATCTCATGCTCCATGTCGATTCCACCCTTGCCAAGGAAGCGGTGCTTCACTTGCTGCGCAACGGTATTGAAGCGGGAGCCGGCCGGCTCGAGCTGACCGGTCGGCGGGCCGGCGCGAACGAAGCCGAGATCGTCGTTGAGGACGACGGCGAGGGGATTCCCGCGACGCAGATGGCGCGGATCCGTCGCCTCTTTTTCAGCACTCGGCCGGGTGCGGATGGCATCGGACTCAATCGGGTCGAGAAGATCGCTTTTCTCCACGGGGGCGATCTGCGTCTGGAATCGGCCGAAGAGGGGGGAACGCGCGTTTGCATGATGCTCCCGCAATGGTCGGCGACATCCGAAAGGTCTCAGCGATGATGAAACGCATTCTCGCCATCGACGACAATCCGCTCGTCCTCGAACTGATCGGGGAAGCTCTCGGCGAGGAGTTTCAGGTCGATACGGCTGAGACCGGAGCCGAGGGGATGGAGAAGTGTGACTCTTTCGCGCCCGATTTGGTGTTGTTGGATGTGGGGCTTCCCGACGCGAACGGACTCGATCTCGTAGAGACGATCCAGACAAAATCGATGGTGATCGTCATGACCGCCAATTCCTCGGTGGAGGGAGCGGTGGAGGCGATGCGAAAGGGCGCCTTTCACTATCTCACCAAGCCGACGCCGGTGGACGCTTTGCGTTCCTTGGTTCGCCGGGCGAGCGAAGTGGTCGAGCTGAGACGGCAGAACAAGGAGCTGCGGCGTCGAGTCACACAACAGTTCGGGGAAGACGCAATCATCGGCAAGTCGCGCGCGATGCAGGCGGTCTTCGAAACGGTCGAGATGGTTGCCGAGAGCAGCTCGACCGTGCTGATCCAGGGAGATACCGGCACGGGGAAGGAGTTGATCGCACTGGCGATCCATCAGGGAGGGACGACGCCCGAGGGGCCCTTCATCAAGGTCAATTGTGCTGCTCTGCCTTCCGAACTGCTCGAATCGGAGCTCTTCGGACACGAGAAAGGTGCGTTTACGGGCGCGGATCGGCGGATGATCGGTAAGTTCGAGGCGGCGGATGGTGGATCGATTCTTCTCGACGAGATCAGTGAGATCGCGTCGAGCTTGCAGGCGAAGTTGCTACGGGTCTTGCAGGAGCGAGAGTTCTATAGAATCGGAGGAACAAATGTGGTGCGACCTAGGTGTCGCGTGATCGCCACGACCAACCGTCCGCTCAAACAGGAGGTCGAGCGGGGCGCATTCCGGGAAGATCTCTACTACCGCCTCAATGTGGTGCCGATCGTGGTGCCGGCGCTGCGAAACCGCCCCAGCGACATCCCGCTCCTGATCGATCACTTCCTGCGCAGATTCAATGGCGATATGGGAAAAAACGTAGAACTGACGGAGGATGTGATCGCCTACCTGACCGAACTGCCCTGGCGGGGCAATGTACGCGAGCTCGAGAACTTCATCGAGCGTGCGGTCGTGATGAGTCGCAACAATCTCGTGTCGCTGGCGAATAGCCTGATTCCGGAAGAGGAGCCGAGCATCGAGGAGCTGCCTTTCAAAGTCGGCATGACGGTGCGTGAGGCGGAGCGGACTCTGATTCTGCGCACTCTCGACGAGACCGATTGGAACCGGACCAAGGCGGCTGAGATCCTTGGGATTTCGATTCGCACGCTTCGCAACAAGCTGCACGATTATCGAGAAGAGGATGCCTCGCTGGTGCCCCCACCGGGGGAGCGGCGCTGAGAAGCCGGCGCGGAGAGAACGAATCGTCGAGCGGTAGACGTCGAACCACGGTTGCGGTACGCTGAGACGGTGACGCTCGCGGAATATCGAGAACTGGAGATCGATCGTGTCCTCCAAGCTTGTTGCCTCGACCTGTGCGCTCGCCGCCCTCGCATTCGGAACCATCCCGGCGCCGCCCGCGGGAGCCCACAGCCTGCCCCCCTTCGACGGGGAGAAGCTGCTGGCCACCGACCCGCCGGCCGAAAATGCTCCCCCTGAGGAGATTCGTGAGTATTTGCTCGGACTGATTCGGGGACTCTCTCCGGCGGAGAGGGCGTTCTATCGCCTGCTCTTCCGTGCGTTCAACCGTCCGGACGACGATGACGGGGCGGTGTGGTCGGAGCTTGCGGGACTGGATCGGCCTGGAGCGCCGCCCTTCTCGATCCAGAGCGGTGCGGGGGACGCCCGATCGGCCGATCTGGAGATGGCCCTGGACGATCTGGAGGCGCCGAGGAGTATGGGAGCCGATCCGGAACCGGGCCCGCTCATGGCGGGAGTCGCGGTCGTCGATATCACGCCACCGCGCGGATGCCCGCTGGGAGGGACCGGGCGCTGGCGCGAGGATCTGCTTCACCACGACGACGAGCTCGATCCAGCGTGGTATTCGAAGTTCTTCTGGCCTCCCGAGGATGTACACGATCCGATTCTGGCGAAGTTCATCGTGCTCGACAACGGACAGCGGCGGATCGTGCTGGGGGGGCTCGATACGGTCGGATTCAGCGCCCATTTATTCCGCACGATGACCGATCAGTTGCAGGATCTCGGCATCCACCGCGAGAATTTTTTCATCTCCGCCACGCACAACCACTCCGGCCCGGGTGCGATGAACCTGCTCCCCTTCCTCTGGTTCGGCGCGATGGATATCTACGACGCGAGGGTCGCCGAGCCGCTGATCGATGAGATGGCCGATGGTGTTCGGGCGGCGGTGGCCGATCTGGAGCCGGCGAGGATTGGTTATGTCACCGGTCCGGACGAGGTCGGACTCTCCCGCAACTCCCGAGACGATGTGGAGAAGGTGGACCCAACGATCGGCGTCTTGCGGATCGACAAGGCGGACGGATCGCCAAAAGCGGTTCTATTCAACTTCGCGGCGCATGTAACGGCTCTCGATAGCGAATGGCGATACATGAGCCGCGATTTCTCCGGCTTCGCGGAGGATTGGGTCGAGGACGGACTCGGTGAGAATGTGGTCGCTTTCCATGTGAACGGCGCCGAAGGGGATCAGGTTTCCGATTCGCACGGTCGCTCCAATCTCGACGCGGCGATCTGGGTCGGCGAGCAGCTCGGGGCGCAGGTGCTCGATCTGTGGGCGACGATCGTGCCGGCGGACGAAGTGGAGCTCGATGTCGAACGGAAGATCAAGTGGATGGGATCGCCTCACAGCCGGCCGGGATTGTGGGATTCCGAGTATCCGATGGTGCCCTGGTGGTTCGTCTTGCCTCTGAGCGGAACGGTGGAAACCAAGGCGCGGGTCGCCGCGCTGCGCATCGACGACCTCTTGATCCACTCGATTCCGGGCGAAGCGATCTACGATGTCGGCGTCAAGATTCGAGATCATGCCCACGGGAAGGGGTACGAAGATGTGTGGACCTTCGGGTTGACCAACAACTACATTTCGTACATGACGACCTGGGAAGAGTACTGGCAAGGAGGCTACCAGGCCGCCGCTAGCTTGTTCGGACCGCATACGGGGCGCAAGATGATCAACACATCGAAAGGTGTGATCAACAGGATTTCTCGGCGCTGGGACGGGCGCGAGAGGTAGAGGCACTGTCGCATTGGACCTTCCTCCGGTTTTGTAGACACCTTACCAAAGGGGATGGAATACGCTCCAGCGGGCAACCGAGCCCAGCCTCCCCCCTGGCCAGCCTGTTTCATATCGGGCTGGCTCTCTCTTTGACGCACCTTGCGGTGGCGCTGCAGCTCGGCGTCACCCTCAGCCGCCAGGGCATCCTGACCCGCACCCTGGTGCTTTTCCTCTACCCGGTGGCCTTTGCCTGCGTGGGGCTGGGCGCCGCCGCCGGCCAGGCTTGGTTGCCGCGCTTGCGAGCCTCGGCTCCCTCGCGCGCGGCCGGTTTGGCGCTGCTCGCCTTCTTCGCCGTCTCACTCCGGGCGCACTTCATGACCGTGGACCCAGGCGAGCTGAGAGTCGCGGCGACCGCCCACCTCATCACCCTCAGCGCCTGGTTCGTGTGCATCGGACTGGCGCTGGGGCCGCTGCTGCGCCAGGCACATCGCGCCGGGCCGCGCTGGGTGGGTCGCGGATGGGCGGTCCACCTGCTGGGACTGGTGGTGGGCTACCTGGGCTTCGATCTCTTGGTCGCCCCGGCCGGCGCCAACGTGATCGTGGTGGCGACCAGTCTCTCGCTCCTGCTCCTGCCGCGCCTGGGAATCGTGGTGCTGGCCGGCGTGCTCTGGGCCGCGCCGCCCCTAGACCTGGATTGGCAGCTCGAGCGCCTGCGTCGAACCGAGCAGGACCTGGGCAAACGCTACGACTTCCTGGCCCCTCGGCTGGGCAGCCGCGGCCGCGCCATCTCGTCGCGCTTCCAGCCGCTCTACGACCAGCTCGAAACACCGCTCTTCCACGGCTGGAGCCGTCTTTCACAGCTCCGATTCGTCGATGCGGGCGCGGTCGGGGCGGGCATCGGGGCCTTCTACAACTACCACTTCATGTGGCTGACGGGACCGGAGTCGCTACGCGGCCCAAAAGACGACCTGAGGGAGCGGATCTACGCCCTCCTGCCACCCGAGGGCCGGGCGCTGGTGATCGGCGCCGGCGGCGGGCGCGGGCTCTACTCCTTTCCCTTCGCACCACACGCCGGAATCACCGCGGTCGAGATCGATCCCACGGTCGTGAGGGTCCTGCGCGATCGCCATCCGGAGTGGAACGGCGGGCTCTTCAAGCGGGTCAACGCGGTCGCCGCCGACGGTCGCACCGTGGCCGAGCAGCATCCCGGCGATCTCGACGCGATTCTCATCGAGTCGGCCCGATGGGTCGGCACTCAGGGCTTCTCCGCCGCCGTGAGACCGCGCTATCTCTACACGCAGGAGGCGATTGCCACCTACTTGGAGCGCCTCACAGATACCGGCTTCCTGCTCATCGGCCTGGCCAACGTGGTGACCCGACCGCACCGCTACCTGCCCGCCCAGATCGTGCTCTCGCTCAAGGAGCTTGGGGCGCCTCACTGGACCTTCCACGACCCGGGCACCGGACACGTTCAGATCCTCGCCTGCCGCGATGCGGAGGCGCTCGACGAGAAGATCGAGGCACTCGGGCTGGAGGTGGAGCGGCCCTTCCTGGATCACGCGCCCCGGACCCGCTATCGGCTGCGCGACGACACTCCTTTCTTCAGCTGGGGCATCCTGGAGGCTGGCGTACGGGGACAACTCGTGCGGATGGCGGCGGGGCTGGTGGCGGGCTGCATCGCGGGGCTCGTGGTGCTGCGCCGGCGGGTGACGCCGGGACCCGCCTGGAATCCGATCATCTTCTTCTTCGCCATCGGCGTTGCCCATACTTGCATGCAGCTCGCGACCGTTCACGCCTACCGCGGCTTCTTTGTGGACCAGGTCCACACCATGGTTCGACTGGTCATCTACTTCCTGGTCTACGGTGCGATCGGCAGCGCGCTCGCGCACCGCCTACCGCCGCGCGCCCTGGCGGTCCTCCCGCGGGTCGCCGGCACGGTGTTGGTGCTGGCGCTCCATCTCGCGGCGCTGGCATGGATCCCCTTCGCCGAGGCGCGATGGTGGATCCGCGAGCTCTTCCCTGCCCTGACCTTGTTCCCCGCTGGAGTCCTGATGGGGATCTTCTTCCCGCTCGGCCTGGCGGCGGCGCGCCACGAGCTGGTGGGCTCCAGCCTGCTGGCCGACGCGCTCGGCGCCCTGGCCGCCATGGCGCTCATCTTCTTCACGTTGATCCCCTTCGGCCAGACGGCGTTCGCCCTGTGCGCGCTGATCGCTTACGGCGCGGCCGCCGTCCTGCTGCGGCCGGCGCCGGCGGGCACGCCAGTGGCGAGTTGATCTCGCGCAAACCCTATTGCGAGAGGCTCAACGCCCTGTAGGGCGCGATCGAGATCGATCCGTGCTGGTCCATACCGTCCCAGCTCCCGGCCTGTGCGGTGACTACAGAGCTTCCAAAGTCACCGAAAGTGTCTAGATTGTAGCCATGTTCAATCGCATCCCCAACGGCGTACATATTTCGCCCGGGGTCATCGGTGCGAATGATGGTGTCTCGAATCGGATGCACGAAGTTCTCATCCCACTGCCCGTCGAAACGCAGTCCATCTGCACCACAATCGGCCAATCGGCGAGCCCCGAAATCCTCGAAGTAGCACTGCTGCTCCTCCGGGTTCGGAACTCACCGATCGACCAGATCTGCGGCACATCTGGGCGCCAAGATGACAAGCTATTCTTGCGCGAACCCTAACCTCGATCCAGCTAGCTCGTTGTCTACTGGCAAGGCCCGATCGAAATGTTGTAGCGGAACGAGCACTGGAGCCCCTGGTCTCCACAGTTGACCTTGACGGAATCCACGCATCCGCCGACGAGGATGGTGGCCCCGGGTGCCAGGGCGCCCGTGTCGAAAACGACGGTGCGACCCTTCCTGCCGATGATCTGCAGAGGGCATTCGCCGGTGTTGGTCACCGATCCCGTGATGTCCTTGCGCCCGCCGGTGTAGACGACCTGGTTGGCGCGCTCGCACGCACCCTGCCAACTGCCCTGGATCTCGATGGCGAGCACGTTGTCCTCGCCGACTTCGACCCAATCAACGCTGTCGAAGTCGAAATCCCCTTCCAGGGCCGCCCAGTCGACGGCGCTTGCCGGAGCGGTCAGAATCAGAGAAGCGACAGTGAGCAGTGCGGCGGAGCAGACGGTTTGGAACTTGGCTGTGAACTTCATGGGGTCCTCCGTTCGTGGTGAGCTACTGTGCTCCCGAAACAAAGGACGCCCCTGGATTCGCTTTTCTTGGGGTCCGCGCAACAAAAACTTGTCATCTTGGCGCCCAGATGTGCCGCAGATGGGATGCCAAATGACAAGTCATTCTCGCGCGGACCCTTGGGCGGTGGGCTCAAAAAATCCGCGCCGCGATCCACTCCTCCACCGGTTCCCATGTCAGATCGAAGGCGTCGATTCCGAGGACGATGTCTCCATGCCCGTGGCCGAGGACCCTATGCAGGGTTCGATCTTCACTCGAAACGGCATCGTAACCGTGCCGCCTGATCACATTGTCGTTGGCCAGCTTGTCGAATTGGCCCGAGACAAAGAGAACCGGTAGCGAGATTTCGGCCATCGCCTGCCCGTAGCGGAACGGATCGTGCAATGAGTCGCGGTGGTCGTAGGCCCGGAGCCCACGCTTGCGCACGCTTTGCATGAACTGCTGCGTGACACTCCCTGAAATGTTGTCGAAACCGCGCGCGACGAAGACATCGATCACCTGTTGATCCATGTTTTGAGGATTGAAGATGTCGGCCAACAGAAAACTTGTTGCCACCACGTCGAAAACCCATGCCAGGAAATCGGCCAAGAGCCCGCCGACGAATGGAATGTCGCGAATATCCGCGGTCATGAACTCAGCGACATCTTCGATAGGAATACAATTCAGAATCGAGACGGCGATCTGCGCATAAGTGTCGTGGGCGAGCTGATCGATTATCAGGTTGTAGGCCCAGAATTTGTCGACATCGAAGAGGAGAAGAGGCCAGTTCCACCACGTGACGTACACTTCCCACGCGGCCCGTGGCGCGGCGGAGATCGTCACCAATCCGGCGAGCCCTTCCTGGCGATCGTCCGCCAGCGTCGGGTCGGCCACGATCCGCGGCTCGATGATGTCGACCAGTTCCCAATCGAACAGGCCCCTGCGCACCCACTCCCGATCGACGATGACATTCTCGAAGTGGGCTCCCTGCAGGTATCCGTAGGCGACCATCCCTCCCATCGAGTGACCCACCCAAAACGGTTCCCGCCCGGAGATCTCGGTGACCCGATCGATGATCGCCCCGACGTCGTAGGCAACGAAATCGTCGTAGGTCCAATCACAGTCCGCAGGTCCATCGGAACGGATCTCCCCTTCCCCGTGCCCCCGCAGATTGGTGGCATAGACGTCGTACCCGCGCGAGTGGAACCACTGGGCGATCGAATAGCCCTCGACGGGCAGGTCCATCGCCAGATGATTGGCGGTGAAGCCGGTCTGCAAGATCACCGGCACGCCACCCGGATTGGCGTAGCGCACCATCCGCAGGACGATGTCGTCTTCGGTGATCGCCTCGACGCGCTCAGGTTCCGCTGCCTCGGCCTTGGCCGGGAGGAGGACAAGCGCTGCGAGCGCGACCACGGGAGCGATTCGAACGTGAATACGGGGCATCGAGACCTCCTGTGGACTGGTGGTCACGAAGGGTAGGCGATCGATCCGCGGCTGGGGAGGCGCTCTTTGCCCGTCCGGAAAAGTTCGCATCGCGCTCCGGCAGATCCTGCCGATCATCTAGCAAAGGAGGATCGCTCCGCGAGCCTTCGATCCAGTCCAACAACGACTTGGCTGCTTATCAGATCTTGGCACGACGATTGCTCGTGCGACGCACCAAACCCGCGAAAGGTGCGCCATGCTTCGACGCATTCTCTTCTCCGACAAGGTGTTTCCGGTCATCACGCGATCGATGGACGCCTATGCGACCCGGCAACGGGCGATCGCCAGCAACATGGCGAACATCGCCACACCCGGCTATCAGCGCATGAAGGTGCCCTTCGAGGACGATCTGCGCGATGCGCTGAATACGAGCGGTCGTATGCGAGGGGCTAGAGACGACAGCGCGCACCTGCCGCTCGGGCGGAGCACGGTGGACGAACTGCGACCTCGAATCGAACGTGCCGACGACCGCAAGCTCGCCTCGGGAGTCAACAACGTCGATATCGACCGCGAGATGGCCGAGCTCGCGGACACGAACATTCGCTATCAAACGATGACGCACTACATGAAGACGAAGATCGGGATGCTCCGCAACTCGATCAACGGCCGCCCGGGCGGTTGAGCGAGGGAGTGATCGATGCCCGAACCTGGAATTCACGGAAGCCTGCGAATCAGCGCGGCCGGCCTGGCGGCCCAGCGCGTCAAGATGAATGTGATCTCGCAGAACATCGCGAATGCACAGACGACGAGAACCGACGAGGGGGGACCGTACCGTCGCAAGGAAACGGTCTTCCGCGGCACCGACTTCGCCGAACGGCTCACTCAGCGGATGCGCGAAGGGCCATCACGACTTGGAACGAGCGACGGCCGGCATCTGCCGACCGGCGTCCTTCCGAACCGAATCGAGGATCCCTCCGGCGAGGTCTCGGTGACCGTCGAGGTGCGGGATTCCGGCGCGCTCGGCCCCCTCGTACACGATCCCAACCACCCCGACGCCGATGCCGACGGCTATGTGCGTTATCCGGCGGTGAATATCGTGACCGAGATGGGCGAGCTGATGGCCGCCTCGCGTGCCTACGAGGCGAACGCCACCGCGATCGAAGCCGCCAAGCAGATGGCCATGCGGGCGCTCGACATCTGATGACGGCCACGCGGCACCGATCGACCCGAGCAAGGAGCGGTAGATGAGACTCGACGCAACGCAGCTGCTGGCCCGCTACCAGCATCAGCTCCGTGTGCCGCAGGCCACGCAACCGGCGCCCACACCCAAGCCGGAGGGAAGCGCCGAAAGACCCGCGGTCAGCGCCAAGGAGCGAGCCTTCATCGATGAGCTCCTCTCCACCGCCGAAGATGGGACCTTGCCCGATCCGGTCGCCGAGCTGGCCAAAGGGCGCAACGTAGATCTGAGGGCCTAGAGCCGAGGAGTCGAGACATGAGCACTCTTCCCGAGATCGGCGGCCGCACCCGACCCCTCGATGTGGGTCCGAACCGCCTCGGTGGATCCCCCCGTCCCTTGCCCTCCAAACCGGAGCGCGACGCGGCGAGCGCGAACGAGGCTAGCGGCTTCGCCGAGACCGCCCGCAGGCTGATCGCCGAGGTGGACGGGGCGCAGAAGCACGCCGACGCCCAGCTGACCGGACTCGCGACCGGTGAGGTCACCGATGTGCACCAGGTGACCGTCGCGGTCGAAGAGGCCCGACTCTCTCTTTCGCTCATGATCCAGATCCGAAATCGCCTGGTCGAATCGTACCAGGAAGTGATGCGGATGCAGATCTGATCCCAAGACCAGCCCCGAGAGGCGATCTTCCTTGCCCGAATCGATGCAGTCTTTGACAGCGTGGTTCAACGAAAGCGCTCTGCCGCGGCTTCGTGCGCTGCCGGCGTTCGCGCATATCGCGATCGCCGTCGTGATCACGGCGGCCGTCGTGCTCCTGCTCGCGCGCGGCCTCTCGGAGGGCGGAGGGGCGGAATACCGGCCGGTCTACACCAATCTCTCGCTAGAAGACGCCGGATTGGTCACCGAGCGGCTCACCGCGCTCCAGATCCCATATCGGCTGGGGGAGACCGGCGCGGCGGTGCTCGTCCCCCCGAATCGCGTCATCGAGGCACGCCTCGCGCTCGCCAAGGACGGCCTCCCGCGCAACAAGCGCTCCGGCCTCGGCCTGCTCGAGGGCTCCGGCCTCGGCGAAACCCAGGTAGTGATCGATGCGAAGCTCTTGCGTGCGCAGGAGCAGGAGATCGAGACCACCCTCGTCGGCATCCTCGAGGTCAAGGACGCCCGGGTCCATCTGGCTGTCGCCCCCGACGTGCTCTTCGAAGAGGACAAGGTTCCGACGACGGCCGCCGTGATGCTCTCTCTCGTTCCGGGCGTCAACCTCTCCGGTGACCGTGTCGACTCGATTCGGCGCGTGGTCGCGGCGGCCGTTTCCGGTCTTTCGCCCGACCAGGTGACCGTGACCGACTCCCTCGGTCGCCTTCTGGCCAGAGGAGGGAGAACCGACTCCGAAGCGCTGCTCTCCGACCGCCGGCTGAAGCTGCAGCGCGACGTGGAGACGCACCTCTCCGAGAAGGTGAGCATCTTGCTGGGAGACGTGCTCGGTCCACACCGCTCGACCGTGGCGGTCAACGCGACCCTCGATTTCAACGCCGTGGAACGAGAGGTCACCACCTACGATCCCGATCGCTCATCGGTGCGTTCCGAGGAGCGAAAAGAGGAAACCGGGGCCGTCGATGAGGGTGGATCGGAAAGCTCGATCACCAACTACGAGCTGAACACCCGGGTCGAACGTGTCGCGTCGGCACCCGGGTCGATTCTGCGCCTCTCCGCCGCCGTCTTTGTCGAGGGGACCTACACCGAGAGCGACGAAGGCCCGCAGTATGTGCCGAGGACCGCCGAGGAGCTGGAGAGGATCCGAAGCATGGTCAGCTCGGCCCTGGGCTCCGACACGAAACGCGGCGACATTGTGACCGTGATGGACCAGCAGTTCGATCGAACGGTCGAGCATGGCTACCAGGCCGCCATCGAGCAGGCCCAACGCAACGATCTCATCTACACCATCGCCCTGCGCCTGATCCTCCTGGTGGGCATCATCTCGGCCTATCGACCGATCAAGCGCTTGCTCCGACTGTTCCCCCACTTCGATTCCGCCTTCAAGGCGAGAGAAGGGAGCGATGATCCGGAGTTCATGGGCCTCGAGAAGGCCGAGATCTCCGTCGAGGAGGAGCGACGCCGTCAGATCCATGAAGAGGTGACCGGACTCGCCGTCGACAGCCCCGAGAACGTCGCTCAGCTCGTGCGAACCTGGTTGGCGGATGCGCCGCAGAAGGAGCGGAGGTAGCCGATGCCCGAAGTCACTGAGCTGAAGTACGAGAGCCTGGTCGGTCGCCAGAAGGCCGGCGTTCTGATGGTCGCGCTCGGTCCCGAAGTCGCGGGGAAGATCTTCGCCCATCTCGGCGACGACGAGGTGGAACAGCTCGCTCTGGAGATCTCCGATCTGAAGGTCATTCCCAAGCAGGTGCGTGCCTCGGTGCTCGAGGAGTTTTACGAGCTGGCTCTGGCCCAGGAGTACATCTCCCTCGGAGGCATGAAGTACGCCCGCGATTTGCTGAAATCCTCCATGGGTGGGGGGAAAGCTCAAGAGCTTCTTCGCCGTGTGCAGTGCGCACTGGAACGCCGCGATTTCCAGCTTCTGCGCAAGGTCGATCCGGCGCAGCTGGCGAACTTCATCCAGAACGAGCACCCGCAGACGATCGCGCTGGTGCTCTCCCACCTCGACGCGCGTCAATCGGCCGACATCTTGAGCCGGATGAACGAGGACATCCAGGGCGACGTGGGCTACCGCATCGCAACGATGGATGCGGTGAGCCCCGCAATGGTGCGCGAGGTCGAACGGATCCTGTCGAGCACGACCGAGAATCTCTCGACCCGCGATGAATCGGGGATCGGCGGAGTGCAGGCGATCGTCGACATCTTGCTCGAATCGGATCGTACGACCGAGAAGCGAATCATCGAGGGGATCGACACCGAAGACGCGCAGATCGCGGGAGAGATCCGCAACAGCATGTTCGTCTTCGAGGATCTGATGCTGCTCGACAACCGCTCGGTGCAACGCGTCATGAAAGACATCGAGACATCCGATCTCACTCTTGCCCTGAAGGCCGCGTCGCCGGAGCTGAGAGAGCACATCTTCAAGAATATGTCGACACGAGCCGCTCAGACGCTCGCCGACGAGCTCGAGGTGATGGGTCCGGTGAAGCTCAAAAACGTGGAGGAGTCGCAGCAGAAGATCGTGGCCGTCGTGCGCAAGCTCGAAGAGGAAGGCGAGATCGCCGGCGCCGCACGCGGTAGCGGAGGGGAGGAGTTTGTCTACTAGAGCGAGCTTCTGTTCCAGTCCCGTCTTCAAGAGTGGACGGGTGCGGCTGCCGGTGCGGAGCCCGATCGAGGCCCGCGCGGAGCGGCCCTCGCCGGAGTCGTTGCGCGCCGAATGGGAAGCGGAGGTCGCCGTGCGTCTCGACGCCGCGGAGGCGAAGGGGCGAGAAGAGGGCCGGCGCGAAGCGGTGGCGGCCGCGGAATCCTCGGCGCGGCGGGAGCAGCGGCGGGCGGAGAAGGAGAAGCTGCGGATCGAGATTCTGGCGGAACGGACCCGTGGGCTCGTCGAGGAGCTCGTGCGCGCGCATTCGGAGCAGATGGAGGGGCTGCAACACGAAACGGCGAAGAGGATCGGAGCGATATCGGTGGAGCTGGCTGCTCGGATCGTTCGGTGGGTCGTCGAGCTCGATCCGGACGTGGCGGGACGGGTGCTGGCCGAGTGCATCGACGCGGTCGATCCCGACACAGAAAGGGTGCGCGTGCGACTGCACCCGAAGGATGCCGCGCATCTGCGGAAAGCCGAGGTGGAGTCGCTCGGAACGATCGCGCTCCAACTCGTCGGCGATGCCGAAATCGAGCGGGGTGGCTGCCTCGTCGAAGCGGGCGAGACCACGATCGATGCGAGGATTGGGCGGCAGCTCGATCGTGTCGGTGAGGCCCTGGCCAAGGCCCTACAGGAGGACTCGAACGAGCGGGTCGCGGAGGCCGATTGCGACATCGAGGCGGAAGCTGTGGAGCAACGGGATGCGGGGGATTCGGAGCGTTCGTCGACAAGCGTGGACTCCGGTCCCGCCCGGGCCGAAGAAGGGCGATCGCAATGACGCAGCATGCCGCGATCGCCGCGATCCGATCGGCTGAGACGATTCGGCGGATCGGTCGGGTGGAGGAGGTCTCCGGCTCGATCCTGATCGCGCGGGGGGTCGAGGCCGTTGTTGGGGAGTTCTGCCACATTCTGAGCCCCGATGGCCGTCCGAGCGCGGGTGCCGTCGTCGTTGGATTCCGGGGAGCTCGGTTGGTGCTCACCCCCTTCGACCAGCTCGAAGGGATTTCGCCCGGCAGCTCGATCGAGCCGACCGGCTCCCCGATGGGCGCCCCGGTCGGGCCGGGACTGCTCGGGCGGGTGATCGATGCACAGGGCCGGCCGATCGACGATCGGGGTCCCCTGACCGGAACCACCCTCGTACCGATCGAGAGTCGCCAACGCTCGGCGCTGGCCCGCAAGCGGATCTCGGAACCGCTTTCCACCGGGATCCGTGCGATCGATGCGGCGATCACTCTCGGCAAGGGGCAACGGGTCGGGATCTTCGCCGGGAGCGGGGTCGGCAAGTCGACCGTGCTGGGGATGCTGGCGCGAGGCACCGACGCCGATGTGAGCGTCATCGCCCTCGTAGGAGAGCGGGCGCGCGAGGTGAAGGAGTTCATCGAGGACTCCCTGGGGGACGAGGGGCTTCGGCGAGCCGTGGTGGTCGTGACCACCTCCGACGAACCGGCGATACGCAAGGTGCATGCGGTGGCGACCGCGTGCAGGATCGCGGAGCACTTCAGAGACGATGCCCAGGACGTGATGCTCCTGGTCGACTCGATCACGCGCGTGGCGATGGCACAGCGTGAGATCGGACTCGCCGCCGGAGAGCCGCCCACCACGCGCGGCTACACCCCTTCGGTTTTCAGCTTCATTCCGAGGATTCTGGAACGGGCAGGGACGGCGGCCGAGGGCAGCATCACGGGGATCTACACGGTCCTGGTCGAGGGAGACGATCTCGATGAACCGGTGGCCGACCATATGCGCTCGGTCTTGGATGGACACATCGTGCTGTCGAGGGCCCTCGCGCAGCGGCATCATTATCCACCGATCGATCTTCTGGGCAGCAAGAGCCGCGTCATGGAGGACGTAACCGACGCGGCGCACACCCGGCTCGACGCGGAGCTGAGGCGCATCATGGCGACCTATGCCGAAGTCGAGGACCTCGTGCGAATCGGGGCGTATCGACCTGGAGGAGCGGCCGATGTGGATCGCGCCGTGCAGCTCCACGAGCCGATCGCACGTTATCTCGCTCAGGACCGGAGCGAGGTTGCGCTCTTCGACGAGACCCTGGCGGGGCTGGCCGGCCTGCTCGCACCCGGCGCCGGAGGTGCGTCATGAAGCGATTCCGATTCCGCCTTGACGTGCTCTCTCAGATCTTGAATCAGGCGACGCGTGAGCGCCGGACGGCCCTCGTGCGCGCGGTCGACAAGGAGGACGTGGCGAGGGGGAAAGTGCTCGATATCGAAACGGCGCGGGTGAAGGCGATCGAGGTAGGCCACACGCCACCCGGCCCCCTTGCCGTCGAAGAGCGTTCCGCTCTGTCCGACTATCTCGTCGACTCCGCGGAAGCCCTCGCGCAGGCCGAAGCGTCTCTATCCGGGTGCTCGCAAGCGGTCGCCGCCGCGCGAAATGCGTTGCGCAATGCGCGCGTCGAGGCGCGGCGACTGGAGACGCTTCGCGAGATTGAGAGGGAGCGGCACCGGCAGGCCTCGCTCAAAGAAGAGGTCGCTCGAATTGACGAGCTGGCCGCTCGCAGGAAGGGGGAGTAGGCGATGGCCGACCGCAAGACCGGCTCCAATGCCATTCCGATCCTGTTGACCCTTCTCTCAATGACGCTGGTCTTCGAAGCGATGCTCTTCGTGACCGGACGGATCACCGTGGAAGAAGGCCTGGTCGCGCTCGGATTGCGCGAATCGGATGCTGAGATCGTTGCCTCGCTGAGAGACGAGACTCTGCAATCCTCCGAGCTGCTCATCCAGTGGGATTCCCTTCTCAATCAGCGCGATCTGCTCAGAGAGGAGAAGCGGGAGCTCCTCGCGATCGAGGCAAGGATCGAGATCGATCGCGAGACCAGCCTGAATGAGCGCGGGCTGGTAGAGAATCTGATGGCCGCGCTCACCGACACACTCTCGGCCAGGCGCGGCGCCGAGATCGCCAAGTTGGCCAAGCTCTACGATTCGATGAAACCGGTCGACGCGGCCCGGGTGCTGAGGGGGCTCGATCTCGGGTTGGCGGCCGAAGTGCTGGCGCGCCTGAAGCCGCGTCAAAGCGCGAAGATTCTGGCGGCGCTCGACCCCTCCCGCGCCGTCGAGCTCTCCACGCTACTCTCCGGAGCGAAGCCGCCGAAAAGCGTGCGGGTGAAGGGGATGGCCGATGGCGGTTGATCTCCTCTCCTGGGTGCCCTCGATTATGGGGGATCGAATCGACGGCGGGCCTGAGCGGGGTGGTGCCCGCAGTGCACGTCTGCTTGATCCCGCTGCGCCCGCGATCGAAGGCGAGGAGACTCATGACGCGGAGAGCTCTCCCTTCTTCGACCGGCTGCTCGGGGCATCGACGTGGGCGGAGTCCCCAGAGGCGCCGGACAGGGGGAGAGGAGAAGCAGAGGCGATCGAGCTCCCGGCGGTCGCCGACCCAAGCCTTGAAGAGAGGCCGGCCACGCGGATCGATGCGCTCCTGGGGCCGCTGGTTCGAGCCGGAGGGGGCCTCGCGTCAAATGCGACGAGAAAAGTCGGCGCCTCCTCTCCCCATGAAGAAGCGGTTCCCGTCCGCTCGAAGACGGCCCACCGGCCTCAACAGGTCCAGTGGACGAGCGTCCGGATCGAGCCGGCGCCCGCAAGACAGACGCGTGCTCCGGCCCAGCCATCCGCCGTCCCAGCCGACCCGGAGATCGGCAAGACATCACCCCCATCACCGATCGAAGTAAGCGATCGGGTCGCCGCGCTCGCGCGACGGCGCTTCGAATCCAACCGCCCGGCACCGCTCGAACAAAGGCGAGTGCCTCCCCTATCGATCTCCCGGACGGCGGGGCCGCCCAGCGTCGAGTCCAGCTCGTCGAACGATTCCCGCACCGCCCTCGGCGATGAGGGCATCCGAGCACCGGTGCGACTCGGCGCAATCGCACGCTTGCTTGCGGCCGCTCGCCATGGATACCCGATCTCTCCCGGCGATCGAGCACCCGTATCGGCTCCAGCCCCAGGGGTTCGTGAGCGAATGACTCCCCATTCCGGCACCCAATCTCCGGGTCATCTCCGGCCGATCGGCGAGCCCCGCTCGGGTTCCGCGTCATCGCGCCCGATCCCAACCCCTGCGGGGTCGATCCCGGCTTCCGAGCCGGCGCCTCCCCCCTCCCCCACCGCGGCTCCGGAATCGCAGCGCGAGGCTCCTCGCCCTGTACCGCCGCCGGCCACCGAGTCACGACCGCCCGAATCGCCAACAGATCCGAATAATAGACAAACGCCGTCGATGCCGCTCAAGGGAGCAACACCCGCCGCTCAGGCGATCGAGCGGGATCCGGCTCCGGCAGCCAGCAATCCTCATCGGGCCGATTCGACTCCCCCGGATTCCTCTCCAGGCGCCTCCCCCGCCGAGTCCCAGCAGAGCTCGGTCACCGTCGAGCGCCCGATTCCAGCGCCATCTCACGCAGCCCCGACCCAACCGCTCTCCGCCCCGGGCGTCGAAGCGCCTCAGGAGCCAGGCGCGCCCGCCACACCGAACGCTTCTTCCTCCCCCAAAGCCCCGGTGGAGCTCCGCCTCGATGAACTGCTCGAGACCCTCAACCGCCGTTCCGACCTTCGCATAGCGCGAAAAGGCCAGGAGCTCCGTTTGCACATCGACCCCGATGACCTCGGTCGTCTGCGAATCGAGATCCGCTCTGATGAGCAACGCGGAGTGCATGCCTTCATCAGGGTCGAAACCGAAGCGGCCCGAATCGCGTTGGAAAGTCGACTCGGATCGCTCAAGGCCGCCCTGACCAGAAACGGCATTACTTTCGGTGGCCTCGAGGTCTCCGTCGGCGGAGGTCAAGACCATCGGCCGGAGCGTCCCGCCCGCCCGCGCCGGCGGACTCCGGAGACTTCGTCGCTTCCAGAAGTTGAGCCGGGGGGCTCCCCGCCCCGCCGCGCCGCCCTTATAGCGGGTCAGCTCGATCTGGTCGTCTGATCCCAAATACGAAAGGAACACAGATGGAAGTTACACCGACCAACCCCAACCCGAGCGACCCCACCTCTCCCCAAACGGCCGCCCAATCGTCCGACTTCGGCAAGGACGAATTCCTGAAGCTGCTGGTGACCCAGCTCAGCCACCAGGACCCCCTCTCACCGATGGACAACACCGCCTTCGTTGCGCAGCTCGCCGAGTTCTCGGCTCTCGAGCAGATGACACTCGTCAACGAGAACATCGAAGCGCAGCAATCACTCATCCAGGGCAACACCAACTCCCTGACGACTTCGTTCATCGGAAAGGAGGTGCTTGCCTATGGGAACGCGATCGACCGCGACACTTCTTCGGAGACACACGATCTCACTTTCGAGCTTCAGTCCGATGCCGATGTGACGATCACTATAACCGACAGCGCAGGCTCGACCGTTCGCACGATCGAGGAGTCCGCCATGTCGACGGGAAGAAACACGATCGAGTGGGACGGCAAGGATGGCTACGGCAACGATCTCGCGGCCGGCGACTACACATTCACCGTCTCCGCCACTTCCGATACCGGAGAGCTCGTTCAAACGCAGACCTTCACATCCGGCACCGTCACCGGCGTCCGCTTCGGCGGAGGGGGATCGGTCCTCTTGCTCGGCGAACGTGTCGTTCTGCTCTCAGATGTACTCGAGATCAATGAACAGGATTCCGTCAACACCGACCCACCCGATGAGGAGATCTAAGCTATGGACCGAATCACACTTGCACGCATTGCTGGTGCGGGCGTAGCCGCTCGGCCCCCGGAGTCGCGCTCCAATGCGCCCCCGCGGAGCTCGACCGAGTTCGCCGACGCGCTTCGGAAGGAGCTGCCCGAGCCGGTCCGATTCTCGGCCCATGCGACGGCCCGCCTTCAGAGTCGCGGCATACGACTCGACGATCGAGACCAACAAGCATTGGAACAAGCCGTCGACGCCGCTGCCGCGAAGGGGGCACGCGACGCCGTACTGCTCCAGGAAGATCGTGCCTTCGTCGTCAATATTCCGAATCGAGTGGTCGTCACCGCGCATACCAGCGCGGAAGCACGGGCGCACGTCTACACCGGGATCGATGCCGCGGTAATGATCTGATCGAAACCGAATCTGGGCCGGACCTCGAGCCCTGCTCGAGGAGGCCCCGTCCCGCCGACCGATCGACGCGGGACATGAAGAGCAAATAGAACCTCTTCCCGTGCGCGGGCCAAGCCCGGCGCCGGAGGGCCAAATCATGTTGCGTTCTCTCTACAGCGGTGTTTCCGGACTTCGCAACCACCAAACGCGGATGGATGTGATCGGCAACAACATCGCCAATATCAACACCTTCGGCTACAAAGGCGGACGGGTGGCGTTCGCCGACATCATGTCGCAGACGCTGCAAAGTGGGACCACGCCCTCCGCCGAGCGCGGAGGCGTCAACCCGATTCAGATCGGCCTCGGCATGGGTGTGAACACGGTCGGCCAGCGTTTCGTGCAGGGCTCGATCGTCACGACCGGCGTGACCACCGATCTGGCGATCCAGGGCGACGCCTTCTTCATCATGGCGGATGGCGAAAACCAGTACTTTACGCGCACCAATATGTTCCAGTTCGACGGAATGGGGCGCCTGGTCGATCCGGGAACCGGTTTGGTGCTGCAAGGCAGCATGGCCGATTCCGACGGAGATCTGCTCGCCTCGCCCACCCTCGGCGATATCGCTCTGCCTTTCGGGCAGAAATTCCCGGCCCGCGCCTCGACCAAGGTCGACTGGACCGGCAATCTCGATGCCGCGGTCGCTCCGATCGAGACGATCATGCAGTCGAAAGGGGTGCTCTCGCTACCGGAGGATACCGACAGCATCTTCTCTCTCCATGATGGCAAAGGGGTGGCGCTCGATGTCGTTCAAGGAGATCAGGTGTATTTCAATTCGCTCGCCAGCGACGGAACCGGTGTGAACCAGCTCTACAACGGGTCGGGGACTTCGCTGGGATTGCAGTTGGGGGATACGATCTACGCTTCGGGCTATCTGGGGGAAATCGTTTCGGCGACATTGGACAAAGACGATTTCCTCGGAACGAAGATCGATTTCGATATCACGATGGCGGATCATAGCGAGGGAGGCCTTCCCGTAACATACAGTGTATCGGTTCCAGCGTTGGCTGAAGAGAGCGCCTCCGACGGTGTTGATAAGATCATCGAGGCGATCAAGGCCAGTGGCGCGCCGGTGGAGGTGATCGACGGCGGCAGCACCTTCACGATTCGTCCACTGAATCAGACTACCGACATCCAAGTCGACGAAGTCCTCGGCGATATCACGACGATAGGGCTCATTGATGGAGATCAGAGAATCGCGAACTACGTAGCGATTGACCTCGCCGCTCCAGCCACCGACACCTGGGGGGAGCTTCTTCTTGCCATAGAGACCGAGCTGAACGACCCCGGCCTGGGCAACATCATAATCGACAAGGAGGAAGACGGCACTCTGCGTATCGTCAACAACAACGCCGCCACCGACATCACGGTCGAGATCCGCACCGCCACCAGCAACTCCATCTTCGACAACGCGGTCGCGGATCTGCAGGGAGAGCTGGACGCCACCGACCGCACCGGCAAGTCCGATGCGTTCACCTTCCAGGCATCGTTCGTCGCGGGCGACGATTTCGCCACCCTCGACAGTCTTGCCGAAGAGCTCGAGAAGGCGATGGTGAACGTCAGCGCTGAAGCGGTGGTCGCCGTGACTTCCGAAGGGAAACTCTCC
>NYZA01000050.1 GCA_002686955.1 Gemmatimonadota bacterium | reverse complement strand
GCGGGATCGGGGTGCAGACTGGGGAAGGGTGCCGCCTCGATCCAATGGGGACGATTTCGAAGGAGCCGTGATGCGATACCGGTTCGCGTCATGGCGCGCCCCGCTCCGAAGGCGATGGCGTTGGCCAGCTCATCCGCGTTCGAGCGCGGGCCGCAGGTTCTCAGCGCGAGATGGATCATCGCGGCAACCTGTCGCCTGGCGCCGCTCTCTTCGGCGGCCTGCGCGATCTGCGCGGGTTCCGGGCGCGCGATGCGCAGAATCGTCGCTATGTCGACCAGGCCCATGAACCGGGCGGTGCTGTGAAGGAGGGTGTGGATCGCGGCTTGCACGACCAGATCGGCGGGAGAGGGGGCCCGCAGGCCGGGGGGGGCGGCCAGCGCGGTGGAGCGCTTCCAGATGCCGGCGCTTCCGTCGCGGAGGGAGAGCTGCCGCGGCCAGGGTTCGCGATGGATCTCAACGAGGTGGCCGGTGGCGGCGTGCACAAGGGGGGGCGCCTGGTGGGTGTGGCGAAGGTAGTGGGACTCGGGCACGCCATCATCGAGCTGCTTCCAATCTGCGGACCGCAGCTCTCTATAGAGATCGGCGAACGACGCGCTGGGGACGAGGATGTCGACATCGGCCAGCGCGCGTACACCGGCATCGCGGTAGACCCCGGTCTCGATGAGTGCCAGGCCCTTGAGCGCCATCGCGGAGATGCCGCGGTCGCGACAGATGGCGGCCAGCTCGACCGCGACCGCGCGCATTCGCTCGTTTCGCCGCACATTGGCGACATAGGCGCCCGACAGGCGTTGCAGCACCTCTGGTGGCACTCCTTCGATTCGGGCGAGACCGAAGTACAGGGCCGGCAGCACCTGTTGCTCGATCGCCAGGCTCTTCAGCTCCTCCCAGACCGAATCGCCGCTGCGGCAGATGCGGGCGATCGTGGAGGCTGGAGCGCGGTCCGGCGAGAGCGCCGCGAGCAGGAGCGCGCCGGCGCGGCTCATTCGACGTATCCCAGCGCGCGGAGGCGGCTCCGAAGCGCTTCGTCGGATTCCGATCGGCGTGGTGGTGGAGCCGGGCTCGAATCGAGAAGCGAGTCGAGCCTGTGGCCGAGATCGATCGCGATCTCCGGGTGCCGCGAGAGGATGTTCCCCTTCTCGCCATCGGGCGTCAGCTCGTAGAGCTCGGTTTCGAGGGGATCGAAAGAGCGGATCAGCCTCCACCCGCGGCTGACCAGAGCGACGCGGTCTCGATCGGCCTGAGGGCGGTGGGTTTCGCTGAAAACGACGCGGTCGCGGGGGGGCGGCGCACCGTCGGAGCTCGGAGAGACGAGAAGCGACTCTCCTCGTCCTCCGGGAAGAGGGGGAAGTGAGAGTAGGTCGAGCAGGGTGGCGTGCAGGTCGACGATTCCCGCGGGGCTCCTGTCACCGAGTCGATTGGGCGAAGGGCCGGCCAGCAGTATCGGCACCGCCAGGAGATGGTCGTAGAGATGGTGAACGTGTCCCACCAATCCCCGTTCCCCCAACGCTTCTCCGTGATCGGCGGTGACTGCGACGTAAGTGGATCGGTCGAGCCCCAGCCCGCGAAGCTCGGCGAGGAGCTCGCCGATTAGGCGGTCGACATGGGCCACCTCACCCGCGTAACGCCTGCCCAGCTCCGCCAGCGCCATGTGCTCCTTGGCGAGATATCGTAGGGTGACGCGCTTCGGCTCGGGCGAGCGGTTGGTGATCACGATCTCGCCCGCCCGCGTCAACCAGCGCCCTTCGAGGCCGAGGCCGCGCGGGAACTCGCGCCATCCTTCTCCGAGTTTCATGTCGAGCTCAGCGAGCTCTTCCGGCGCCAGGCCCTCGAGGCGGAGCACGGGCAGCTTGAATGTGAGCTCGCTTCCGCGCAGCAGGTTCCCCGCCTTCTCGGCCTCGAGCCGGAGCCGGGTTTCGCCCGGGGGGAGCAAGAGGGGGACGCTGGAGAGAGTGTCTCTGGTAAAGCGATGACGCGGGACGGGCGCGCCGGATGCGTCGACGAGGCGCAGCGTGTTGCCGGCGGTTGCGGGCGGTTCGTACGGTTCGTGCGGCTCGGCGTAGTGCACCCAGAGCAAGAAGCGGTCGAGCCGTGCCCATTCGAGGAGTCGGAATGCGAGGCGGTTCACCTCTTCGCCGGGGCGCCAGTAGACCGGGCCTTCCGGCACGTCGAGGAAGCGCTCGAAGCCGCGATCGAAACCGAAGCGGGAGTTGAGGACTCCGAGGGCGACGACGGCTCCGGTGCGCATGCCGGCGGCGCGGGCCTTCTCGGCGAGGGTCGATTCGAGCTTCTGTAGATGGTCGCCGTTGTTCAGAACCCCGGCCTCGCGGGGCAGGCGCCCCAGCATCAGAGCGGCGTGAGACGGGGCTGTGATCGGAGCGTGGCTCTGAATATCGCAGCGGGTGCTGCCGGAGGCGGCGAGCGAGTCGAGGGTCGGCGTGGGGGCGCCGCCGCAAATGCCGAGGTGATCGGCGCGTAGTGTGTCGATGGTGATCAGGAGAAGAGAGGGCTCGGGGCGGAGGGCGGGAGAGGCCGCGCGAAGAGCGCCGGATGAAACGATTCGCGGGCTTCGCCAAGCGGCCCAGTCGTAGCGTCCGTCGCCGTCGTCCAGGGTGCGCAAGATGAGGTCGGCGGAGCCCGATACGCCGAGCTGATCCAGGGGGACGTCGACCGGAATCCAGCGGCGGTCCTTGGATTCGACGCGAGGGTCGACGCGCCGGCTGAAGATGACGCGATCCCCGAAAAAGGCGGGGAGGGCGAGCTCGAAGACAACGCCGTTTCCTGGGCGTTCCCATGCGCCGTCGGCGATTCCGAGCGCGGCCACGAAGCGTGCCCCTTCGTGAAGAGGCACATCTTCAAAGGTGATCTTGCTGTCGGGGTGTTGGAAGATGCAGGGGGCTTCTTCGCCACCGACGAAGATCCGCGTGACCCGCACATCGGCATCAGAGGGACGTATCGAGGCGGAGGTGAAGCGTTCGGCGAGCTCGATCTTGCGCTCGACTCGAACCGTCTCGGCGGCTTGGCTCGTCGGGGTGAAGGGGGAGAGAATAGCCGCCGCCAGCGCGATTGCACCGATCCTGTTGCGCGCCGATGCGACGACCGATTGGAGCACTTCGTATATATCGCGCGCGTTCTCTTCGATGGTGCGCGGCTCGATTCTCCGAGACGGGGACCATTCATGACGCGACACTTTGCCCATGGCGGAGGCGAGCGCGGCGGGGTCGCCTGGGGGGACCAACAGACCGGTCTCCTCGGGCACGATCGCGTCGGGCAGTGCGCCGATTTCGCTCGCGATCACCGGAAGTCCGCGCGTCGATGCCTCGTGCAGGGTGAGCCCGAAATGCTCCTCCCAGATCGAGGGGACGAGCACGGCGTCGAGGCGGGCGAGCACACGGTCGAGATCGTTGGGGCGATACGGGCCGTGGATCGAGATGCGGGGATCTCGCGCGGTGGCAGCGTCGATCCGCGCGAGATGCTCTCGGTCTCCGTGGAAGGGGAGGCGAGGGCCGTGGATTTCGAGGCGTAGTTGGGGCGCCGCCAACCGCTGGAACGCGGAGATCGCGATCTCGTGTCCTTTGGTCGGAAGCACAGAGCCGAGAATGCCGAAGACGAAGTCGTCGCGGTCCCGTCCGCTCGTCGGATCGAGGGGCGCCGCGGTTTCGATGCCGTGCGGCACGACGCTGATCCGCTCTCGGGGAGCTCCAAGCCGGATCCAGAGTGTCGCGATACGCGGTGCCGGAGCGATGATACGGTCGATCGATTCGAGCGCTTCGCGTCGCACCCGAGAGAGCGCCTGTGCGTCAATACTGTTGCGAGCTCTACGCAATAGCCACCTCTTCGTCCCACATGTTTCAGCTTCGATGCCGAGGCAAGGTCCGCAGCGGGCCGAGCTGGGCTCGACGCAGCGCTCCCCATTGCTATGCACCATCTGTCCCCGCGGGCAAAAGGTCCACAGATCGTGCGCCGTCATGACGCAGGGGATCTCGCCTCGCCGCAACGCGATCGGTGCCGACGCCGAGAGGTTCATGAGGTGGTGGAGGTGGACGATCTCCGCGCCCCATTCTCGAGTGCGCCCAAAGATCGCGTCATCGATCCGCCGATCGCCCCATGGTGCGCGATTCGAGGTGGGGAGCGAAACGCAGTCCACCTCCTCCCCGATCGCGGCCGCAGGATCTCCAAGCGCGATCAGCACATCATGCCCCAACCTCTTCTGAGCGGCGGCGAGCCTCCATGCGTGCAGCTCCGAGCCACCCGGCGCCCGTGGATCGGGAAGACGGTGGACGACGTGCAGAATCTTCACCGGGCGGCGCGCTCCTTTGCGGATGCGGCCCATTGTGCCGCGGCGAGTCCGAGAGCGTAGGGGATGGAGCGGACGAGCGGACCCGGGCGGGCGGATGGTGGCGAGGTTCGCCAGACGAAGCGCGTCATATCGAGCAAACCACCGATCGCGGCACGCGGCACCGTGCCGAGGGTCGGAACGGTGCGCCATCCGGTCAGACGAATGATGTTGCGATGGTCGGCGAAGACCCTCCTCGCGTCGCTCCAGGTGCGCGCCGGGTGGCTGTGAACGACGCGCGATTCCGGCACGAAGAGGATCCGTCGCCCCGCCTCCACGACCCGTCGTCCCCAATCGAGATCTTCGCCGAACTCGACCGGCCGGTGAGGGATGCGTTGCCAATCGGAACGCCGAATGCAGCAGCTCACGTCGTCGAAGAGCGCGACCTGATACCTCCGGCGCGGATCGAGATCGTCCCAGCCCTCCCCTTCGGGCAGGCCGGCGCGCCGAGCTTCCCTCTTCGAGCCGGACCAGTGGTGCATCTTCCATCGTTCCAGTGGGTCGGCGCCGGGGCGGACGAGCTGTCGACTCCACGCGCCGGCCGCCTCGGAATCGCGCCGAAGGGCATCGATCAAGGGCGCGAGCCAGCGGGTGTCGGCGGGGCGTGCGTCCTGCGTCAAAAGGGCGACGAACTCTCCTCTCGTATTCTCGATCCCCAGGCGGCGCGTTGCTCCGTGGTCGAACGATCCCCTCGGGATGTCGATCACGCGTACGTCCTTGCGATCGAGCCGCTTTCTCATGGGGGGGCGAGATCCACTGTCGACGCAGACGATCTCGATTTCGTCGAAGTCATCTCCCTCTTGCGTCATGACCGCGTCAAGAACCGAATCGAGCCGATCTCCACCATCGAGAGTCGGAATGACGACCGAAACGCCCACCATCAGCGCACCTCCGGAGGCAGCGTCGACGCTGGAATCCCAAGCATCGGTGCGTCGATCGGGAGGACCTTTCGAAAGCGACGGTTCACCGCGCAGCTACCGCAATCGGCGGGCAGCTTCTCCCCGGAAATGAGGCGCCGGTAGCGCGCGAAGCCCGCGTCGTTCCAGCCGCCGCCGTCGCCGCCGAGACTCCCCAGATCCTCGGTGCCGTTGCAGCAGGCCCGCAGCCTCCCATCCTTCGTGACGTAAAGGGTGGTCCACGGTTCGGAGCAGATCGGGCCCGGCGATTCCTCGCCCGGCTCGCCGGCGCTGGAGGCCAGGAGTGGAGATTCGATTGCGACTCCGAGACTCTCAGCGGCCGCCGATGCCTCCGCGACCCGGACCCTTGCTTCGTTTCGCGGCACGGCGTTCGCGTCGTAGAACTCTCCGTACGCCGCATCGTCTTGCCAGAGAAGCGGCTCCACATGCAGAAAGCGCGCCCCGAGGCCGGCCGAGAGCTCGATCATTGCCTCGATTTCGTCCAGATTCTCTCGCATCAGAACCATCGCCACGATCAGCTCCGGAGCGCCATCTTGATCGTTGAGGAAGCGGATGTTCTCGATGATGCGGGGAAACGATGCCCCCCGGCGGATCGACTCGTGGGTCGATGCCGTCGCACCGTCGAGCGAGAGTACGATCTGGCTGAGCCGCGCGCGGCACAACGTCCGCGCCAGCTCTGGCTCCAGCAGGGTTCCATTCGTGTTGAAGGTCACCCAGGCGCCCCATCGGGTGAGGCGGCGCACCATCTCGGGAAGCTCCGGGTGCAGGAGCGGTTCTCCCGTTCCCATCAGATGCACTTTCGCCGCCCGGCGCAGCAGGGGCAGGGATCGTTCGAAGAGCTCGATCGGCATCAGACCGCGATCGTCTCGAGGACCGACGCGGTAGTGATCATCGAAGGAGATGGCGCACATGGTGCACCGGATGTTGCAGTCGCGAACGATTTCCAGAAAGGCCTCGACGGGGCGGTGAGATACCCGTGTGCGTCCGCGGGCGATGCTCTGGGCGGCGGTGCGCAGATTCGCGCGGCGGGCCGCCTTCGATCCGGGAGGTCGCAACGAGATCAAGGCTCCGCCCTCACGAGCTCGAAGCGCGCTTCGTTGGTGGGACGAGCCAGATGGCAGCTTCGGCAGGGCGGGGGAAGGTCGGCGCCGAGCAGAGCGCGTCGCCAATCGCGGTACGCGCTCCCATTCCAGACCGCCGTGAATCCCCCCTCTTTCACGTTGCCCATGGACGGCACCAGATCGGGGAAGCAGCAGGGATAGACCTCGCCCGAGGCATCGATCCACGTCTCGGTCCACGGCAGGCGGCAGGTCGCTTCACCTCTCGGAGCTTCGGGGGGCGCCTCCGGAGCGACCGAGGGGCTACCGAAGGGCCCGGGAAAGGTTGCATCGATGCCGATCGATCGCGCGCGCTCTCGCGCGGCCCGTATCGATCGATTCGCGAGCTTTCGTCCTTCCTCCAACTCCGCCAGGCTCTCGGGCCGCATGTCGTCGCTGTGCACGACCAAGTGAGAGGTCGCCACGCGATCGGCGCCGAGCTCTTTCGCCAGATCGACCCACCGAACGAGCTCGTCGATGTTGCGCCTCTGCAGCACCAGCACCAGCTCGAGCGCGGGAGGATCATCGCGCGTTTTTCGCCAGCGATCGTAGGCCCGAATCCCATCGAGCATCTTCGTCCAAGAAGCCGGAGGACGGAGCGTGGAATAGGTTGCCTCGGTGGCCGCGTCGAGCGAAACGCTGAGCCCGCGCACGACCGCCCTGAAGGAAGCCATGTCGAGGGCTTCGAGCAGACGCGTTCCATTGGTGTATGTCACGAGGTGGGCGCCGGCTTTTTCGATCGCCGCGCACTCCTCCTCGAATCGCGGCGAGAGAAAAGGCTCGCCCGTAACCGAGAGTCCGACTTCGCTCCCTTCCGTGAACAGCTCAGCCGCCAATGAGTCGAAAAGACCGGGGCTCATCGAGGGCGATGCTCCTTCGTGAAGAGTGTGTAGACAGAAGGGACAGCGCAGATTGCACCGGTGTGTGTTCTCGATCGTGATGCGCCGTGGCAGCTCCCGGGTCCGTTTGGCCCCATTGCGCCACCCGAGGAGTCGGGTCCAGGCGATGGCCCGCCCCTTCATTGAGGCTCCGCTCTTCCCGATGCCCGGTGTTGGGGACCGAGTACGTGGTCGCTTCCGATCGACCAGCCGATGTCGCGCTCGCGACGGAGCCCGTGACGCAACATTGATAAGTATCGAGTCTCCATTTCCTCACCGAGATAGAGCAGGTCCTTGAGCGGAGGAATCCGATCGGCGGCCTTCCTGCGTCGATCCGGATCGCCGATCACCTCGCCGAGCACGCGCGCCAGGTCCCCCGCGTTCTCCGGCGAGAAAGTCCACCCGCCCCAATCGTTGCGAACCATCTCGGCCAGCCCTCCCAGCCGCGCGGCCACGACCGGCACTCCCGCGGCGAAGGCCTCTAGCACGGTCAGGGGTCGGTTCTCCCACCAGCGACTGGGAACCACGACCAGATCGGCATCGGCGAGCACCTTTCCCGCTTGGCCGGGCGGATAGGGACCCGCCATCTCCACACCCAAAGAGCGGGCCTGTGCCGCGACTTCGCGACCGTAGTGCGGCTGGACCTCCGGATCACCGTGGATTCGCGCCTTCCAGTTCCCCCGCCCAAGGATCGAGAGAGCATCCAGGAAGATATCGGGGCCCTTCTCGGGGATGATCGCGCCGATGTAGGCGATCCGCACACGGTCGTCCCGACGCGGCGCTCCGTCTTTGCACTGCTCGCGGACACCGTCCACATCGATTCCGTAGTCGCTGACCTCGATCGGTGGTCCATCCTCTCCCCACGCCCTACTGAAGAGCTGGGCGAGATGCTGCGATGGAGAGTGAACCCAATCGGCCAGAGCAGCGGCCGCCCGAAAACGCCCGAAGCGGTGCTTGTGGTACCCCGCGAGCAGAAACCGAGCGCGTCGTCCGAGCCCCCTGGAGCAGGGAGGGCATGCCCGGCCACCGTACGGGCCGTCGCAGCGCAGCCCGGTCCATTCATCCTTCCGAGGCGGACGCATGAGTTTGATTCGAGGACAGATGAACCAGAAGTCGTTGAGTGTAAGAGCGCATTTCGCGCCGGCGTCTTTTGCGTCGGCAATGAGCTGCAGCGAAAGGCCGAGCAGATGCTGGAAATGGACGACATGGGGGCGGAAGTCCCTCAGCACGCGGCGGAAGGCGATGGCGGGAGGGCCGCCTCTGAGATCCTGGAGAAGGGCGCGCGCTCTGCCTCCGCTCTGTCGCCAGTAGAGCCTGTGCACGTGCATCTCGCCGGCCCGCTCCGACACGAGCTGCGGCCGTGCTCCGGGCGGTGCATCCTCGCGGGTGAAAACGATTACACGGTGGCCACGGTCCTCCAGAGCGCGGGCGAGATGGGCAGTGAACTGCTCCGTCCCCGCGATGTGATTCGGGAAGAATTCGTGTACCACCAAGCAGATACGCAACATTTGGGAAGCGGGGGAAAGTGCATTCTGGACGGTCACCGGCCATGCTCCCGGATCCGGCGCCAGGTGCGGCCAGGCACCGAATCGGTGAAGCGGCTACGAAACGCTCGGAGCTCTTCGAGCTCCGCGGTGTGCAGCCGCAAGGAATCCTCGAGGTCGCGATTGTGCGACAGCAAACGGGTGAGCTCGGAGTGCAAGGAGCGCGCCTCCTGCTCGGATCGGTCCGCGCGCTCCTCCGCCGCCTCACGCGCGGAATCGGCGCTACGAACGGAGTCGATGCGGAAGAGCTCGAGCAGGGCAGCGATTCCATCGTAATCGATCTTCCGCCCCGCAACCGAGTCGGCGGACTTCATATCGACCGATCGGTTCCTCGCCATTGCGGCCGGCACCGAGGTCACGACATGCCGATAGGCCGGCTCCGCGGCGTCGGTCTCACACACGACTTCGTCGTAAAACTGCGCCAAGCGTTCCCGCAGAGGCGCCAGTGCGGCATGGTCGGCGAGGTACCAGTCGGTGAGCATCAGCGGCAGCCAGAGCTGCAGCGAGCCGTTTGGAGCTATCGCCGTCCGCCGTCCGCCTGCCCCCAGCTCACTCACCGTTCGACGCAAGTTGGGCAACCCGTACTCCCTGTGCTCCGCCAGAGCGGGATGAGGCCCCCCGAGACGGGTTCGGACCAGCGCATCAACACTCTCTTCCGCGGCGCGCACGCGCGGATCATCGAAGGGGGCGGCGACGATCAAGGCTCCCCTTGCAACGCGGAGCATCTCCCGGAGCACCGCCGCTCTCGATCGCTCAGGAACGTGCTCCAGCAGATCCGCGGAGACCACGGCGTCGAAGCAACCCGAACGAAAGGGAAGCGTCACGGCATCGGCGCGCACCCCCCCGCGCTCCTCCACGACACCCAGGTCAGCGACGACGATATCGAGCCCCGGCGCCGCGAGAGCGGCGGCGGCTCCCTTCGCTCCGCCGACATCCAAGACACGGCCCTCGGACAGGTAGGGCTCCAGCGACCGGAAGATGCCGCGGTAGCGCTGATGGATGTCGAAAGGGATCGCCGTCATCATTCCTCCACAGACGAGATCGCGATGGCGGTCAAGCGCCGAACCCGCTCGCGAGAGCGAACCGATAGATCGAGAGTCTCGCCGGGATCGGCGCTGAGATCGAGCAGCACGCGTTCTCCGGAGGGCCCGAGAAGCAGCTTCCAGGCCCTGCCGCGGATGCCCCACCACCTGGGATCGTCCGCCCGCCGGAAACTCCCCTCCACATAATGGTATCTCGAAATCGCTTTGAAACCACGCGTGATGGGCACCAAGGAGACGCCATCGACCCGCTCGCCGGTGTCGAGCGCGAGCAGATCGAGCAAGGTGGGGACCACATCGAGCAGCGAGACTGGCGCCGGAGAGCGCCGCACCCCTTCGGTCGGCGATGCCACCCACAGCGGCACCCGAACCGCTGAATCGAAGGGGACGCGTGTGAGATCCGAGCGGAAGACCGTTCCGGTCGGACGCGCCCCCGCAACCACTCCGCGCACCTTTCCGGCGGCCCGCTCGTACTCCCGTCCCAATACCTTCTCCTTCCCCAAGCCCGCCACGATCGTGATCCTCTCGCCCTCCCGTTCCGAGAAGGCCCGTTCAAGCAGACCGTAAGCGTCGTCGAAACCCTCGGCGACGATCCGGTCGACAACGGCCATCTTCGCAGCGTGATCGCGCAGGTCGACCGCTTCGTCCCATCCCCGCAGCCGATACCCCGCCGAGCTCAGCACCGACCGCAAGTTGAATCCGCCCTCAATACCCTGCCGCCTTCGACCCGGCGTCACTCCCGAGCTCATGGCGAGCCAAGCCTCCTCGGCGTTCATCGAAGGAGAGAGGGCGAGGTCGAACTGCGTGCAACGGTCGCGCAATCCCGGCGGGGGCTCCGGCGACGACTGGACTGTCCATCCTTCCACGCCCAGCAGAACGATCTCGGGACGGGGCGGCTTCTCGTCTCTTCTCCGGTAGACCCGGTAGGGGCCGAACTCCTCGACCAGCCGGAATCGGCCCATGAGGTGCCCCCACAGGGCGGGTGCGTGGGCTTGCAGGCGGCGCCCCGGCAGTTCCGAGTCGACCGCCTTGGTATTCCACACGAACCAGGTCGGCGCCGCGGTGTCGATGCGCCGGATGGTCTCTCGTTCGTCGTCGGCGCCGTGTAGGCGCCCCGCCCGGAGCAGGTCGTATCGCAACGGGTTTGGCCGATCGCTCAAGAAATGGACGAGGGGAAGATCGGGCAGCGCGAGCAGAGGCTCGTTCTTCTCGGTCTGCTCTCTCACGTATCGCACGACACCGCTCAGCGCCGCGGCCCGATTCGGCTCCAGGCGCAGATGGGCGCGATCGAGCTCGAGCGCCTTGCTCATCCCCGCCCTCACCCAGAAGCTGCTGGGGTAGTGGCTATGCCCGATCTTGCTCAGGATTACGAGCGCGATGACCGCCACCGCCGTCGCGCTCTTCGCCCGGGTGCCCCCCCAACGTTCCAGGGCCGCGGCGGTGAAGATCCAGGGGATCGGCAGCACCTGAAGCAGGTGCATGGCGTGGCTTCGATCGAGATCTAGTCGAAAGAGCAGGACCCCGAGCGCGGCGAGGGAGAGCACCCCCGCGGACCGAGAGCGTTCCCTGATCAGGAGCCCCCAGATCGCGGCGATTCCGAGCACAAGGGGAGGAAGGTAGTGAAGAAGGCGGGAAGGAACCTCGATCAGATCGCCGAGAGAGCGCGGCATGAGAGGCAAGAGCGAAGGAAAGGGCAAGGCGTTGGCTCTCACACCCTCCAGTCCAGCGAAAAGCATGCTCCAAACGGCGTCGCCGAGCGCGCCCTTCATGAAGAAGGCCGCCGCCACGGGCGCCACGGCGAGCGCGAATCCTCCCCCGGCGAGCAGAAGCCAAGATCCGGCGTGAGCCCAACGGGATGGAGCAAGACGAACGACCGCGACGGCAAAGGCCACCATTCCGTAAAGAGCCACATCTTGCCTGAGAATCAAAACCGCCCCGGCGAGGACCCCGAAGAGGAAGGCGCGGCTCCCAGCGGGTTTCTCGCAGAAGCGCAGAAGCGCCAGCGCCAACACGATGCTCCCGAGAACTAGGAACGATTTCTGCCAGGGACCGGGCGCCACCGCGAATGCGAGCACCGGCCAAAGCGCCGCGACTCGCCCGGCGAAATGCCGCGCGGTCAGATAGATCGCGGTGCCGGTCAACGCGAGAAGGAGCGCCCAGACCGCCCGCGTCGCCTCGATCGAGGGGGGTACGAGCTCGAAGAGCCACGAGAAGAGGTAGAAGCGCCCAGGTGCGTACTGATGCGCGAAATCCCGATAGGGCACCTCTCCCCGCGCGACTCGCTCGACCGCGCCGAGCAGATACCCCTCGTCGAGAACGTTGACGCCGTAGTTCGAATACGAAAGGAAGAGCGCCGCGAGGCCGACGAGGATCAGGATCGCGGTCGCGAGATCGCCGGTTCTGCGTTCGGGGACGGGCGACCCGCCCGTGCGTCTACCCTTCGCGACCAGTCGGAACCTGCGGCGTCGTCCGGTAACGGCCAAGACTCAGCTCCAGTAGCCGACGCCGCGAAGAGCCTCGCGAATCACCCGGGCCTCATCCGGGCGAAGAGGGCGGATCGCCCTGCTTCGGTCATCTCTACTTCGCGGCCGCGGGAGCTGTGTCCCACCGGACGGCGCTTCATGCTCCGCTGCCTCGCCTTCTCGCAGCGCGCGTGTGAGCACGGCCCCGTCGACCCGATCCTCCGACCCGATCCCCAGCAGATGGAGCACGGTTGGGAAGACGTCCGCCACTCCCGCGCCCTCGATCGGGCCTGGACACACACGATCTCCGGCCAGCAGCAGCATTCCGTCGAGCCGATGATCCCCGGAGTTCCCTGAGACCCGCTGAGTGAGGTGCGACATCGAGAAATCGAAGGTTCCCAGCGCCTTATGCCTCATGTCCGCGGGCAGGGCGACCAGATCGGGGGACCAACGAGCCCACGGCCCCTCGTGGAGCTGCTCCCGCCGGAGAATCTCGCCGAAAAGAGCCCCGCCATCGGGCGCCTCAACCTCTCGGAGCACGCACTCCAACTCACGGAGCACGCCATCTCTTCCTTCGCCCTCTGGAACGACCCCCCCATGCTCCCTCCCCGCCGTGTTGACGTAGATCTGACCATAGTTCCCACGCGAATAAGCTCGTGTCCGGCTCCAATCGACATCGTCCAGGCTCAGGAAAAGACGGGCCAATGGGGCCACCAACGCCTGACGTTGACCAAAGCCCTTCGAGAGACGCAGGCGCCCCAGACCGATAGCGGCCGCGAGCCGGTAGAGATTCAGGGGCGAGAAACCGAGGCGGAGCACGAGCCTCTTCAGGCGCACCGCGGCGCTGCTCCGCAGCTCGAGGAACCCCGTCGCCAAGAGAATGAGGTTCATGCAGAGGTAGTGCTCGATCGGACCGAAGCCGTGATCGGAGACGATCATCCCGTGGTCGCGCTCCCCCAGAAAACCGAAGAGCTCCCCGAGCAGTCGATCGAGCCGAGCGAAGTATTCGCGAATCCGTGGCAGATGCTTTTTTGCCTCGGCCGGGTCGTGCATCGAGTGCGTTGGGTCGAAAACGTGCCACAGCTCATGCTGCAGGCGGTCCGGTCCCCAGAGGTGCAGGCAGAAGAGGTTCCATGGGCGGCTATCGTTCATGTACTCGCACACCCGGCCGCGGTGGTCGAGCTCCCGAAAAAGCTCATCGAGGATCGCGTCGACCCGCCCGGCCGCGTACACCTCGCGAATATGGAGCGGATAGGGCCCGAAACGCGCATCGAGCTCGGCCGCGAGCCCGTGCGGCCACGAGATCCGCTCCGCCCCCGGCGGCGTCAAGAAGCCCGAGACCATCTCGCCCTCTATCGACGCCGGCGGATAGGTCACGGGCATATTCAAGACGATGGAGCGGCCACCGGCGGCGCCCACTTCGTCCCAGAGCGTCGCGCCCCGCCGCATCCTCGCCGAGACCGGCACTTCCCGATCCCACGCGCCGTCTTTCACGAGGAACTCGAAGATGCCATGGCGGCCCGGGTTCAGCCCGGTCACGATCGTCGACCACGCGGCCGCGGTCACCGGTGGAACGACCGTGCGCAAAGGTCCACACGCCCCGCGGTCGGCAAGTCCCGCCAAGTTGGGCATCGCTCCCTCGTCGATCCATCGGCGCAGCACCGGCCATGAGGCTCCATCGAGACCCACGAGCATCAGGCGGCGATCGGCATCCATCGTTGCATTCTATCATCGCCGCGCGCGCGGCTCGGCGGAGTCGTCGGTGGCGGTTCAGGGGCTCCCGCATTTCGGTTCCACCGTGCCGGCAAGGTGGGGCGCGCGGGGGTGGCAAACACATCGCCCCTCGCACGAGGGCATCATTCACGCCTACCGCATCGACACCAGCGAGCCGGCGGGTTGGCCGATTCGGCTCGAGTGGGAGATTATTCCGCCCCCCCCAACCCTCTACTACCGCACCGGATCGCACAGACTCGACGTCAGAACCACGGGCAGATGTTGATATCGGATGGTGTCATTTGCTATCGTTCCGGCATGGCTGACTCATGGATCGGCACAGACGAGGCGGCCGAGTACCTCGGCATGGGCAAGACGAAGCTCTACGGGCTCACGCGGGAGGGCCGCCTTCCCGCGAAGCGCGTCGGCAAAAAGTGGATGTACGATCGCGAGGAACTCGGCGCCTGGATGCAGGCCTGCCTGCAGCTCGAGGACTTCTTCCAGGACACGCCGGCCAAGATCGAGGCCAACCCGAACCTCCGAGAGCCCCAGCGCGACGCCTACCTTCAGGCCGCGGCGTACTTCCAGCGCGGCGGTCAGAAGGCGCTGATCCAGCTCCCGGTCGGCTGCGGCAAGTCCGGAGTGGCCGCCATCCTCCCGTTCGGGATCGCCGAAGGCCGCGTCCTCGTTATCGCGCCGAACCTCACGATCAAGGACGAACTCTACAAGGCCTTCGACATCACCAATAAGCAGAAGTGCTTCTGGCGGCAGCGCGGCGTGTTGGAACCCCGGGACATGACGAGCGGGCCCTACGTCTGCACGCTCGACACCGGCAACCTCTCCGTGTGCGAGAAGTCGCATATCGTCCTGACCAACATCCAGCAGTTCGGCACGAACGCGGAGAAGTGGCTGACGAAGTTCGCCGAGGACTTCTTCGACCTCATCATCGTCGACGAGGCGCACCACGGTGCGGCGGCGAGCTGGCAGAGGGTCTTCGCGAGGTTCCCGAACGCCAAGGTTGCGAACCTAACCGCGACTCCGTTTCGCAGCGACCGGCAGGAGCTCGAGGGCACGCTCGTGTTCCGGTACCCATTCAAGAGCGCCTGCATCAAGGGTTACGTCAAGAAGCTGAAAGCCAGCTACCTGGCCCCGAGCAAGCTGACCTTCACGCTGGAAGACGAGGAGCACGCTTTCACCATCGAGGAGGTCCTCGAGATGAAGGAGGAGGAGTGGTTCAGCCGCGGCGTCGCCCTCTCAGAGCCGTGCAACGTCTCGATCGTCGACAACAGCCTCGAGAAGCTCGAGCAGCTCCGCCAGACCGGGACCAAGCACCAGCTTATCGCCGTCGCTTGCTCGATCAACCACGCTCGCCAGATCCGCTCGCTCTACCAAGAGCGCGGCTACGAGACCGCCATAGTCCACAGCAGCCCGGACAAGGAGGCCGACGAGAAGGCGAACGAGGAGGTCATGCGCGACCTCTACAGCGGCGTCCTCGACTGCATCGTCCAGGTGCAGATGCTGGGGGAGGGGTTTGACCACCCGAAGCTGAGCGTCGCGGCGATCTTCCGCCCCTTCCGCTCGCTCGCGCCCTACATCCAGTTCGTCGGCCGCATCCTGCGCGTCGTGGTCCAGAACGACCCGGCGCACCCCGACAACTACGGCCACATCGTGACCCACGTCGGGATGAATCTCGACGAGCTCCTGAAGCGCTTCAAGCTCTTCGAGAACGACGACCAGAAGTTCTGGGAGGAGGTCACCGGCGGCAAGGAGCCCGACCCGCCGAAGGATGTCCTCGACGGCAGCGCCCGGATGAAGCTGCACGAGGACATGGTCGTCCGGAGCGAGATCGTCGAGCAGCTCTTCGAGGAGGACTTCGCGACCGCCGAAGACGCCGACATCCAGCACGACCTCGAGAAGAAGCTCGAGGCCTTGGGACTCGATCCCCGCCTGGCCCAACAAGTCGTCAAGAAGAGCCGATCCGATGCGCTCGGGCCGGCCGTGGCGCCCGCGGCGCAGCCGTTCAGCAAGATCCCGGCGAAGCAGTGGAAGGAGGCGAAGAGGCGCCTCGACGAGGAAGCGCGGCGCACCGCGAAGGTCCTGCTCAACCGTGTCGGCCTGAAGTCCGAGGGTCTCGAGATCCCGCGCAGGCTCAAGCCCGAGATCGGCGCCATCAACAACACCATCGCCGCCTACATGATGGTGAACCAGGCGATCGCCAAGAAGGTCGGTGACGGCCGCAAGCGGCCGGAGTGGTCCTTCGAGGAGTTCGTCGCGGCGACGGACGAACTCCCCGGCATCCTCAACAACCTCGTCCGCCAACTGAAGAGGGCCCAGAATGCCTAAGGGGAAGACGCCGTCGCTGATCGGCTCGTCCCTCGGGCGGCCCAGCAAGAAGACCTGCGGGCGCGAGACGCCGTGCAGCCGCTGTGGTGAAGGCATCGCCAAGGGCGAGGACAGCTACGACGTCCCGCAGCCCAAGAAGCCGCACTCATCGACGCGGCGCTTCTGCGCTGAGTGCTTCGCCGGCGTGCTCAAGCAGACCAGACACGACCTCGAGAAGTTGGAGGCGCTCTGATGGGACTCGGGACGCACACATGACCACCCTAGAACAACTCCAACCCAACGCCGCCGTTCGCGGCGTCATGCCGGACTGCATGGTCACGGTCGTGAACGTCCACTGGTTCGGGTCCGAGGCGGTCGAGCTGACCTACAAGTCACCGACAGGGAAGGTCGCGAACGAGATCCTCTACCGTCACGACGAGGCCCGTCTGGAGCTTGTCGAGGAAGGCCGACCGTGGAGCTTCGACGGTGACGGCGACCTCTTCCGCCTTGTGTCCGAGGCGCACCGCATCCGCCTGGCGCACCTCTTCGATCCTGTTCTCGCGGTCCACACGTCGCTTGTGGACCCGCTCCCGCACCAGATCACGGCTGTCTACGAGGCGATGCTGCCTCG
>NYZA01000049.1 GCA_002686955.1 Gemmatimonadota bacterium | reverse complement strand
GAGCCGCGGGAGCAGCCCACCGGTCCGGATATGAGCCGCATGCAGGCCACGCACGCATCGGCCTCGGGTTTGGATGGCCAGCCGCCGCCCGTTCCCGGTGCAGCGCCCCCCCAAGCCGCCCGTCCACCCCTCTCAGCGCCACCGCCGCCAGCGGCTCGCCCGCTCGGCTCGGTCCCCCCGATGGCCGCGCCACCGATGGCGGCCCCGCCGCCGCCCGCCGGCGTGCCGCGCGGCGCCGTTGCGGGCGAAGCCGGTAGACGGCCCACCAAGTCCGGTCTCTCGCGGCCGAAGAAGTCCGGTCCGAAAGCGCGGAAGAAGAAGAGGAAGAGCCAGTGATCAGTGCCGATATCCCTCCGGCAAACCCGGCCTCACGAAGGTCACGACCTCTCTGTTCATGAAGACCAGCCCGGCCTTCGACCCTTTCGGCTTGCGCACGTAGCGTTTCGGCGCGTACGCCACCGGGACCAGTCGAGAGTTGCGCGCCTTCGAGTGGTACGCGGCGATGGCGGCCGTTGCTTCGAGAATCGCCTTCGGAGGGCGCTCCTTTCTACCGGCGCAGCGCAGCACTACGTGAGAACCGGGGCAGCCTCGTGCATGGAACCAAAAATCCGACATGTGGGCGACCTTCTGCGTAAGTAGGTCGTTGTCCTTTGCGTTTCGAGCCGCCAACACGATCCACTCTCCAGGCAGTGAATACCGGCGCCATCGAGGATCGAGCTCCCCGAGCATCCCTTTCTTGCGCCGCACCGCCGGTCGCCTTGCGCTTTCCCGCCGCTCATCTCCCCTCAGGCGCAGCCGGGGGACCAGTCGAGCCAGGGTGTGCAAATCGTTCGGTTCGCTCGCCTCCGACACGATTTTCTCGTCCGCCTCTAGGCGTGCGAGCTCCATCCGCGTCTCCGCGAGCCGGCGACGGGCGTGCGCCTCTCCATCCGCCGCCTTACGCGCTTCCTTGAAGGCATGCTCCGCGTTGACCGCCGGATCGAGCAGCGGATCGAGCTCGATGGTCATTGCCTCTCCCGTGTACGGATCAACGATCGAGGCCTCAGTCATTCCCCTCCGCAGCTCGGCGAGCGAAGCGAGAATCGCCTCTCCCTTGCGTCGCTCCCCCTCGCTTCTTCGTGATCGCGCGAGGTCCTTCTCGATGTTGGATTCGCGCCGCGCCAGCTGCTTCTTGAGCTTGGCGATCACACGCGCCGCCTCGTTGCGCCCCTCCTCGAAGAGCCGCTCGGCCAACGCTCCAGCGCACAGTGATTCTCCCGCGAACACCACATTCGACTCGCGCCTCGACGCCTTCCCCAGGTGGTCCAGTGGGATCGGCGACCATACCGATCGGCCATCCGCGCAGGAGTAGATGTAGCCATCGTAGCTTGCATCCACCTCCTCCGCCAGCGCATCGAAGAGGTCCACCACCTCCTCCGGAAGCTCCCCGATCTCGTCCCGCTGGTCCAGTCCACACCGATACAGCGCCTCGGCGCACAGAAGGGCCGATCCGCCAGGTCGCGCCCTACGCAACCGGCCAAGCGCGAGCCTCTCTCCCTCTCCAAGCTCCACCCTGACGCGCCCTCCCCCGTCCCCGCGCCCCCTCCCGCGCAACCCCGCGATCGTCATCTCGCCCGCGACGAGCCAGGCATCCGTCGCATGACCCGCCGCGGTCAACTCCAGGCGCGCCGTCCCGATCGTGCGCGACTGGACCTCCACCGCCAAGGTTCGCTCGCCGGGAATCGAACCTATCCGCTCTATCTTCGCTCCATCCAAAGGGGGACCAAAGGCTCGATCCCGCTCCCGTCCGACGAAGGGTGGCGCCACCGGCACACTCGAAACGAAGAGCACGGGGCGCCCCGGCCACGCCGCGAACACGAGCTCCGGCCGCTCCCCTTCCCCGGCCCGTACACGCAAGGCGAGCATCCTCTCCCCCAGACGGTCCACCCCATGTAGACGTTTTCCGGTCCACGCTCGGTCCAGCGCCCGGGCCAGGCCATCGACGTAAACCTGATCGATTCGCAGCATGCGCGCGCTCTTGCGTCGTTGGCCGGCTTCGCCGAGCCGATTCGAGGGGAGTTGCTGGGAGGAAAACCGATTGTAATCGTTGGTGAGCGCAGGTAGGAGCCTCTACAATCACACGCCGACGAGAATAAACATGCCATCATGACCGAAGATCGCAGAGCCGGCGACCTTTCCGACCTCCGGGATCGCGACTACCTCTACCTGTTCCATCACAGTGGGCGAAAGGAATGCGCGAACCCTTGGTGGGATTGAATACGAGGGCTATCTTCCCACTCGATAATTGTCGCGACCTTGAGAAGAGGCATCGCCGATCAGCGCTGTTTCGAGATCGGCGTGGACTGCCCTGCGGGGTCGTGAGATGCGGATATCGTCCACCAGGGCTTCACCACCCGTATCGGTGGGGATCGCGAAGTAGGTCGATCCCCATATTTCCGAATTGGCTTCCGGCACATGAATGATTCGCTGTCCATCGACTATGATGGTGATCGAAGCACCGCGGGAATTGAATTCGAGCTCATGCCAACGATCAGGCGAAATGTCGATCTCCGCCCTTGCCAGTTCTTCGCTCGGGCCGTCCACGGGGCAGTGGAGCAGCTGGGCACCATCGGCGTTCAGGTGAAGGCGATAGCCTCGGTCGAGCCACCGGATCCAGCGCGTCTGAACTGAGAGCGTCCCCTCGCTCAGGGCGAAACGGCAAGCCAGATCGTAGTCCCACAAAGGCTCGACGATGAGTGCGACGAAGTCCAGGTAGCTGGTCGGCGCCGCCTGCATCTCGATGCGAGCACCCAGCGCTTTGTTGGTGTCGTTCTCCGAGACGACCGTCCAACTGCCGCTGTACTTCGAAAACGCGAAGTAGCCTTCGACCTGCGCCTGATCCTCTATGTCGGAGAGAAAGAGAGTGCCGGTGGGTTGGGGGTAGCGGATCGCATCCAGCTCGAGCCCGATCCGCAAGAGAGTGTCCTCCAAGCGCTGCGCCTCGCCCGCCAGGGAATCGGCCAGATCGTTCCTTTCCTCCGGATCGTCCGCGAGGTTGTACAGCTCGTTTCCCGCCGAGGGCACGAGCTCCGGCGCCCGGTGGATAAGCTTGATCCGCCCATCCCAAATCGCCCGGAAAGCCCGACCGACGTCGATCGAACCCCACGGCTCGGGCGTTTGGATCAGGCTGAGTCCCTGCACTGATCCCGGAATCGGCAGCCCCAGCACCTCGAGCGTCGTAGGGAGGAGATCGATCAGGTCCGGATTCCCATCCTCGATCATGACATTGCGCACTTGGCCGTGCTCGCGCTGCCACGCCTCGGGGAGGATCAGGACGAGCGGAACGTGTGTGTTCGCTTCGTAGTGATCGACATGGCAGAAATAGTATCCGTGATCACCGGCCAACTCCTCACCATGGTCCGAGGTGATCACAACCAGTGTGTTCTCCCGCAATCCCTCCTCTTCGAGCATCTCGAAGAGCTGGCGAATCTGGTCGTCCATGTAGGCGATGAGCCCATCGTATTGGGCGACGTACCAGTCCATGCTGAGGATGCCGTCGATGACCTGATGCACTCTCATCCCGATACGGCAGTCTAAGTCCTCGGTCAGCTGCGGAACCTCACCGAGACCGCCGTAGAATTCGTCGTCCACGAAAAGGCTGTCGAATGGGGAAGGGCAGCTGTATGGAGAATGAGCCGCTATGGGTTGGGCGTGGATGAAGAAGGGGCGGGCGCCGGCGTCGCGGATGACGCCTTCGATTTGGTCGGTCAGCTCTTGATCGGGGCGGGCGCTGACGTAGGAGAATTGAAAGTGGCGCCGGGCTCTGCCTTCGGGTTCGAGCATGGGATTGCTCGAGAATATGTGGGTGCTGTAGCCCTCGGTCCCCAAGATTTCGGCGAGGTTGGGGTAGCCGCTCGGCATCGCCAGGGCATCATCGACAACCTTGTGTGTTTCGACCGTCACGCCCGTGAGGATCGATACGACACTCGGCCAGGTCCAGGTGCCGGATGAGTGCGCGCCGCTCCAGGTCATTCCCTCCGTAGCGAGCTGATCGACGAATGGAGTGGTCTCGCGCTCATAGCCGTAAAGGCTGAAGTGATCAGCCCGAACGGTGTCGAGAACGTAGAAGATCACATTGTACGAAGTGTCGACCCCCTGGGTGCCCGAGGCTGGGGCGGCGAACGCGCTTACGACCGACACGGCAACGACCAAGGGTCCGCGTGGGAACAAGATGAGGTCCTTCTTTCGACGGAATGATCAACTGCCGCCTCTGGATAGTCTAACCGTGTAGATCCCCCTCACAAGTCCACATATATCTGGTTTCGATGGACACCAAGGCTGCCAAAGCGATAGCATACCTCTTTTGTCTGCCGATCCACCTCGTCTCTTCCCAGAACCTCCCCAAGCCGATGCAGCAGAGCAAGAAAGAGCCGGCCCAGCTTCGCAGCATGACCGGTTTCGGGCACGCCGATCGCGTCGATGCCGAGGCGATCGTGCAGGTCGAGATCCGGGGCGTCAACCACCGATTCTGCAACGTGAACGTGCGGGCTCCCCGTGAGCTGCCGGCCCTCGATCGGGTAGTGGAGGAGAGGGTTCGCGCGCGGGTGCGGCGCGGGAGGGTCGATGTTTCGGTGACACTGAGCGGAGCCGCTGGGTCGAGTCTGGGAATTCACCCCGATCAGGCGACCCGCGTGGCCGAGGAGCTCCGCGGGCTGGCCAATCGGCTCGAGCTGAGCGGCCCGCTGACCCTCGATCATCTGCTCGCGGTGCCGGCACTCTTCAGCGGCGCCGAGCTGGACGGCGACCGGGTGAGCGAATCGGCGATGGAGGCGATCGACGAGGCCCTCGATGCCTTCGATGCCTCCCGCCTGAGAGAGGGAGAGGCGTTGGCGCGGGTGTTGGGGGAGCGCGCCGGGGTGCTCGAAGCCGGCCTGGCCGAGGTTCGACGCATAGCACCGGAGCGTATGGTGCGCTACGAGACGCGGCTGCGGGAGCGGGTGCAGCTCCTTCTGGGTGAGAACGAAGTGGACGATGCCCGACTTCTGCAAGAGATTGCGACCCTCGCGGAGAAGGTCGACATCGCCGAAGAGTGCGACCGGATCGAGGCGCATCTGATCGAGCTGCGGGGCACGCTCGAAGGCGGTGGGGCGGTCGGTCGCCGGATCGATTTCTTGGCGCAGGAGCTGCAGCGAGAGTGCGGCACGATCGGCGCGAAGGCGCATTCGAAAGAGATGGCGATCCAGGTCGTGCGGATGAAGGAAGAGGTCGAGCGCCTGCGGGAGCAGACCCAGAATCTGGAATGATGAGCTGCGCGAAACCGGAGGCCGGGCGATCGGGCGCGAAGCTCACTCTTCGTGGCCGAGGATTCCCCGTGGTGATTTCGGCGCCCTCCGGAGCCGGAAAGACATCGATATGTCGCGGCGTGCGCGCTGCGGTGGCCCGGGCGAGCTACTCGGTGTCCGTCACGACGCGGGCGATGCGTCCGGGCGAGGTGGACGGACGCGATTACCACTTCGTGAACCGCGCCGAGTTCGAGAAGCGGATCGGTGAGGGCCGATTCGTCGAGTGGGCCGAGGTGCACGGCAATCTCTACGGCACCGATCGACGAGTCGTTCGCGCCGGCATGGAGAAGGGCGAGATCGTTCTTCTAGATATCGACGTGCAGGGGGGAGCACAACTCAAAGCAAAGATATCCGAGACTGTCTCCATCTTCGTCCTGCCTCCCTCGTGGGCCGCTCTCGAGGAGCGTCTGCGTGGGCGGGGGGACGAGAGCGACGAGGCGGTTCGGCTGCGGCTGCGCAACGCCAGGAAAGAGGCGGCGCGGTTGTGCGACTACGACTACATCGTGGTGAACGACGACCTGGATCGGGCCACCCGAGAGGTCGCTAACATCGTACGAAGCGAAGGTTGCCGCGAGAGCCGCCTAGAGATCGACGGGCTCGATCTCGCGGCGCTTCCCGCGGATTCCGATTCAGGAGACTAGGCATGGAGCGCGAAGCGAAGCTGAACGAGCTCAAGGGGAAGTACGAAGTGATCATGGTGATCTCGAAAGAGGCGCGCCGGATCAACAACCGTCTCCGCGGGCAGAACGTGGAGTTCAAGGTCACGAGTCTGGCGATGGATCGCTACTCCGAAGGGCGCGTGAAGTGGGAGTATTGGGAAGCTCCTGAACCGACCGAGGTCAGTCTCGACGCGGTCGAGGGGATGGCCCATTCGGCAACCGCCGCGGGTCTGGCGGGGGCGATCGAAGAGGCGGCGGCGGCGAGCGATGCGGCCGAGGCGAAGGTGGACGAATCGAGTGAGGAGCTCGCGGTCGAGGTCGCGGCGGCCGGCGCCGATGCCGGTGAGGCCGCGGAGAAGGTGAAGGTAGAGGGCGGCGACGCTTCGTGACCGAGGCGGGTCCTCTCGCGTCGAAAACGGTACTGCTGGCGGTTTCCGGCTCGATCGCGGCCTACAAGGCAGCCAATCTCGTCAGGGAGCTGCAACGCGCGGG
>NYZA01000048.1 GCA_002686955.1 Gemmatimonadota bacterium | reverse complement strand
GCCGTGCCGGGCGCCTCCGCCAGGAAGGCCTCGAGCTCATCCGGATCCAGCTCCACGTCGCCACCCGCGGCGGGAATCGTCCCCGCCAGATGTAAGACCGGGTAACCGCCCGGGGCGACGATCGCGAGATCGAGATTGCGGAGCTCGGCGGGAAGAGAATCGATCGTCACGGTGCCGGCCGGTTCGACGAAACGAAGACCCAGACTGGCGTCGCCCAACCCCGTCTCTACCGTGTCGGCCTCGATCTCGAAAGGCGCCGTCATTCGCCCGGTGACCGTCGCGAGCCCGATCTCCAATTGCGCGACATCGACACGGATTTCGTCGTCCGGATCGACGGTCACGGGGCGACCGCTGCGGTCCTCGGTGACCAGAGCGGTATGCACGACGAGCTCTCCACCCGCGCCTTGCGGAACGATCTCCACGCCGTCCAAATCGAGTGAGATCGAGACGCTTTCGCCCGCCCCTACGAGGGCACCCGCGGCGAGCGCGGCCCCGTCGCGGCGATAGGTAGGGATCGTTAGCGCGACCTCGAATCCGAGCGGAAAACGGTTCACCAGAGTCAGATCGAGTTGTCCCGAAGCGATCTTCGCGCTTTCGATCTCGAAATCGGATTCAACCGCGTAGCTCGACTCGACGACACCTTCCGAAGGACCGGGCTCCCCGGCGAAGGCTTCCGGAACAAGCGCCTCGCCATCCGCGATCCGTACCGAGACGAAAGCGTTTGGGTCGATATCGACAATCGAATCGCTGCCCGCCGAGCTTCCGATCAGGCGGCCCCGCATTGTCGCCTCGAGCCGCTCGCCCTCCACGTCGATCTCGATCGATCGTATCTCCGCGGGCGCCAACACTACGTCGATGAGCTGCTCCGCGATCGGCTCCCCAGTCTCACTCTCGAGCACCAAACGAGGCTCGGGCGAGCCCGTGGGATCGAGGATCGGGACCGGCAATCCATTGGTGATCTCGACGAAGATCGAACCAGATTCGAGGTCGACCCAGTCGTAGCCGACCGGTCCGTCGACGCTCGTGAAATGGTCGAACTCGAACATCGGAACGATTCCGAAGTATGGATCGTCCCCGGAATCCAACTCGGAATAGAGCGCCCAGAAAGGGTAGAACGATGCACTATCGCCGAACGATACGTCGATCTCGATCTCGTCGAGGCCGACCCGAATCGTGTCTTCGAGCTCGCCGATCGAGAGCGCGTCGGCCAGCGGAACCGGATCGAGATCGAGGCGCAGATCGATCCCGAGCGAGCTCGAATCCCCCTCGGTTTGAACGAAGGCGGTATCGAGCTCCGCGAACAGCTCCGCCGCATCCCAGGTCTCCGAGAGGATCGGCACGACATACGACGCCTGCCAGGTGGGGAGCTCCGGAGATTCGAGGCCGCATCCTTCCACCAGCAACGCGATCTGAGCCAGCACCGCAACGCCTTTGCATCGCTCCATGCGATGTCCTCTTTCTTTCTGTTTCCTTTCGCCGATCGGCGGAGGATACCACTCGGAGACCCGTCAGACTCTCCGAATCGCCAGGATCGCGTTCTTGCCGCCGAAGCCGAAGGAGTTCAACACCGCAACATCGATCCGCCCCTCTCTCGCCCCATCCGACACGTAGTCGAGATCGCATTCAGGATCGGCATGGCGCAGGTTTATCGTCTGTGGGATGAACCCTTGTTCCATCGCCAAGAGGGTCGAGATCAGCTCCGCGCCACCAGATGCGCCGATCAGATGACCGAGCTGCGATTTCGAGGAAGAAACAGGAATATCGTAGGCGCGATCTCCGAATACCCGCTTGATGATCCGCGTCTCGCTGGCGTCGTTGATCGGCGTCGATGTCCCATGCGCATTGATGTAGTCGACATCCTCGGGGTTCAGTCCCGCGTCGTCGAGAGCCATCTGAACCGCGCGGGCTGGCTCGACACCCTCGGGATCGAGCTTCGTCATGTGTTGCGCATCGCACGATTGACCGAATCCACAGACCTCGGCATAGATCCGCGCCCCCCGGCGGCGGGCGTGCTCGAGCTCTTCGAAGAGAACGATCCCCGCCCCCTCGCCCATCACGAACCCGTCTCTGGTGGCATCGAAGGGACGGCATGCGGTGTACGGTTCATCGTTTCTGGTGGATAGCGCGCGCCGCAAGAGTCGAAGCCTGGAGCGGCGCCTCGCTGCCGCCGGTCAGACAGAGATCGAGCATGCCGAGCCGGATCATGCTCAAGGCGTAGCCCATCGCATTGTTGCTCGACGAACAGGCCGTTGAAACCGCCAGATTCGCCCCTCGCGCTCCGGTCACGATTGCGGCCTGACCGGCCGGCGCGTCGGGGAAGGAGCATGTGACGGTCAAGGGAGCGACACTTTTGTAGCCTTTGGGGTCGTTGTAAAGCTTCAGCACCTCTCGATAGACCCACTCGAGCTCGGCGCAGGTCCCCAGAATCGTCCCGCAGCGACGGGCCAGCTCCAGATCGGAATGCAGGTCGATTCCGGCGTCTTCGAGCGCAGAGCCGGCGGCGACGACGGCGAACTGGGCATTGCGCGCCAGGCGTCGCTGCTGGCGGGTGTCGAGCCACCGTCCCGGGTCCCAATCCCCTATCTGAGCTCCAAAATGGGTGAGCACGAGGTGGTGCTCGATCGTATCGTCGAGTGGGCCTACACCACATTTCCCTTCGATGAGCGCCCGGGCCAGATCGTCCCGGCCGACGCCGATCGGTGTGACCGGCCCGAGACCGGTGATTGCCACTCGTTTCGCCATGGTGATCTCCTCTCTTCTTCGCTCAGATCAGATACGCCACCATCAATCCGATCTGGGCCACCATCATCAAAGCGTACATATGGACCCACGAGGGGTGGTTCTCCGATCGAGCGAGCTCATCGGGGCGCACGAGCATGAGCCGGGCGATGTAGGCGCCGTAGACCGAAAGAGCGATGCCCAAGATCGTCAATGCGAGCGGATTGCCGGCGAGCAAAGGTCCACCGGATGGGTGGGGAAGCACCACACCCAGTGGAAGAAGGAGCCAGGGAAAGAGCAGGAAGGGCGCGACCCTGCGAGCAGCGCCGGCCGGGCCGTGAACCACAGGCCAGGTGTTGCAGCCCGCGGCCCGATCCCCTTCGATGTCGGCGAAGTCTTTGGTGGCGGCCGCCCCGAGCAGGAAGAGGAAGAAAACCGCGCCCGCGTACCAGGGCTCTGGATCGTTGAAAGTGAGCGCGACGCACGACCAGCCGCACACTCGGAGCAACATCCCTCTCGGCACCGCGATCGTGAGCTGCGCCGCCCAGGCCCACCTCTTCGTCCGCACGGGAGGGACGGAGTAGATCAGGCTCCCCGCGGCGCCGGCCAAGGCGATCCAAAAGCACTCGTGAATCGTCCCGCCCACGGGGACTCCGACCGCCCAAGCGGCGAGCAGGGCGGCGACATAGAAGAAGACGCCCGTGATCAGCACGGCGCCCGGGGTCAGCCGACCGGAGGGCAGCGGCCGGGCGGGCTTGTTCCTCCGATCGTTCTCTTGGTCGGTGAGCTGGTTGATCGCGTTCGAGCCCGCATTGAGTGTCGCGGCCATGACCGCACCGAGACCGATGGCGATGACGCGCCGATCGACGCCGTCCGCGCCACCGATCGAAGCGCCGGTGCGCGTAGCCACGGCGCCGATGGCGCAGACCGCCCCCGAGAGCATGCCGAACAGAGGCGGCAGCAAGGTATAGGGGCGCACGAGGTCCCAATAGGGGTTGCTGGATCTCCCGGCGGCATCCGACATCAGAAGACCAACATGAAGAGCAGGATGACCGCCAACCCCGCCACGGTCGTGTTGAGGGAGAGCAGCGCAAGCTCGCCCGGGCGCCGCTGGGTGCTGATCGAAGCCACAACGAAGCTCTCAACGTGGCTGCCGAGCGTGCCGGCGATGCACACCGGCAGGGCGACCCAGATCGGCGCCAACCCCCCGATCGCCCCCGCCAACCCAACAACCAGCGCCCCCGCCGCCCCGATCAACGTCCCCTCGAGCGAGATCGCCCCCCCGGTTCCCGCCGCCACCCGTTTGAGAGTGGTGGCGAGCACCGGAGCCCGCCCGAAGATCGGCCCCAGCTCGCGTGCCAGAACCGCCGCCGCCACTCCGGCCAGAGCCCCCACGGCGGCGGTCGCGAAAAGGGTGTGCAGCGAGGTGGTTGCCGGTTCTGCCCCGGCCACCCCGGTCGAAAAGGCCAGGAAGCCCAGAATAAGAAAGCCCGATGTCGAGGCGACGACCAAGCGCCCGCTCCAGCGCGGGGGATGCTCCTCGCCGGCCAGCTCGAGAGCCAGTCGACGGCGGTGATTGTACTCGGTCGCGCGCCAGGCGATCACCGCGAGCACGACGAGCGCCAGATACCCCCCGGCACCCAAGAGAAGAAGTGCCACCGCCCCGACGGCGAGAGCGGCGAACCAACCCGCCACTCCCCAGAGCCCGCGGGTCCACGCCCAGGAGACGATCAGAACATGAATCGCGGCCTCGATCGCGAAGGGGAGCGGCTCGGGTAGATTGGCGCTCATGAACGATGCGCGGAGCAACAAACCGGTATAGAGCGCGACGCCACCCACGAGGGGCACCCAGAAGTTGTCGTTCAGGTGACGGACGGGAAGCGACTCCAAGAAGGCGCAGAGCCCCCCGACAACGATGCAGAGCGACCAGGCAACCCAGGGTCCCCCGGCGATCAGCACATCCGTTCGCCTGCCGACCCATCCGAGCAGAAAGAGGGCGCTCACCGAGCCGCAGACCCAGTAGGCGAAGCTGCCGTGCCACGATTTCTTCGGGTTCCACGGCAGCCCCGCCGCCTCGCCGCGCCCCATCAGCGTCGCCGCCGCGTCGCCACACGCAAACAGTCCCCATATCGCCGCCGTCACATGGGGCATCCCGCCGAACGACCAGAAAAGCACAACGAGCAGCAGGAGCGTTGCCGGATAGAGAACCAGCCCGATCGGTGCCGACGACCGCGGTTCGTCCGGACGGTAAAGCGACTCCCCCACCCGAGGGACTACGATGAGCACCAAAAGAAGCGCGATGGTGCAAGCGAGAATCACTTGCGGCGCTTCGACCCAGCGCAGGCTCAGCGCACCGACGACGGCCGCGAGCTGCAGCCCTTGACGCCAGTTCTCTCCGGGGGCCTCTGCCCGCATCTCAGCTCCGATCGATCTCGTTCCGGTGCGCGAAAGACTCCTCGAGCCCTTCCGCCAAAGGGCGCGGACGGTAGTCGAGTGCCCGCCGGGCTTCGTCGGAACTGTAGACCCAATCGTGGCGCAGGGCCTCGATCAGCTCGTGGTTCAGGAGGCGAAGGTGCGGATTTCGGCGCCGGAGCCGCGCCAGCAGGCCGGCCGTCGAGCAGCCCAGCCGCAGCCGGGGTGGACTCCACCCCCCAACGCCGGCGATCCGCTCGAGCAGCTCGTCGGTCGTAACGACATGTCCGCCCAGTGTGAGGCGATCACCCGGCGGCGGCCGATCGACCGCGCGCACCACCGCCCCCGCCACATCACCGGCGTGACAGACCGTGATCCGCCGCCCCGCCGTCCCCACGCGCACCTTCAGGCGCCCACTTGACAGAACCGCCGCCAACGCGCCGATCGGGTTTTCGGGCCCCGCCGGTCCCCGCCCGAACACAAAGGTGGGGAAGAGGGTCAGCAGATCGATCCCCAACTCGCGCGCCAGCCGGGTGCCCACACCGAGCGCATCCCACGCGATCCGCTCGATCGGTCCGTGGAAATGGATGGCGTCGTGCAGAGTGTCGTGGTCCCCCTCCTCGTTCGGTCCGAGCGCCAGAAGCGAAGAGATGTAGATGACCCTCGCCACTCCCGCACGTGCGGCCCCCCGAACCGCCGCCTCCACCGCATCGAGATAGAGCGCGGGATTCTCCGGATCTCTCAGAAAGGAGAGGTAGCCGATCTGCACCACGACCCGCGCCCCTTCGGCCGCCGCGGCCACGTCGCCGGTCCGGGTCGCATCCCCCCCCACGACCCGCACGTGCTCCCCTCCGACCCGAGCCAGCCAAGGAGCGCTCGCCCCCCCCATCAGCCGGATCGACCGCTCCATCGAGCGCGAGAGGGCGGACAGAATCTCCCGCGCCAGCACCCCTCGTCCACCCGTGACGAGCACCGCGGATCGCTCCGCCGGCGGAGTCAACGAATGACGATCGCGTCGGAAGCCCGCGCCGGTGTCGCCACATTCCCCACCGCGTCGGTCAGGAAGGCGCTCACCGGCGTCTCGGTCCCGGTCGTTCTGATCTCGGTCCACTCGGCGTAGAGAAACCCTTCGTAGAGACCATCGCCGTCGACATCGGTGAGAGAGGTCTGATCACCCGCGAACTCGCCGATCTGTATCGACACCGTTCCCGGCAGGTCGGTCTCGCTCGTGAGCACTCTGAAGCGCACGGTGTCGGCGCGCGCCACATGAACCGTGTCCTGCACGGCGCAATCGGCCCCCGCGACGACGCACCAATCCACCCCCTGGATCTCCGCCGAACGATCGAGCAGGATCTCGGCCTTGAAGGCACCGGTCCGAACGCCCTGTTCGGTGTAGAGAACCCCCCATACCCTCTTCAGACCATCATCGCCCGTGAAAAACCAGGCCACATCCCCGGTGAATGGAGTCGGAGTGGCGGAGAGTGCCGCCTCTTCAGAGCCGCCGAGGCCGATCGCCGCGACCGAAACCGAAGCCGGAGCGATCGGGCTCACGCCCACTTGCGGATCGGACGTCGCGGACCGCCCGCCATCGAGCTCGATGTCGTAGAAACCGGCGACAGCCTGCGCCAACTCCGCCCTCGCCCCCTCGTCCTCATCGCCATCACGCGCCGCCACCGAATAGCCGTGTGGAACACCGGCCGGCAACGCAAGATCGACAAAAACCGTGTCGATGGTCGTATCGAGCAGCACCGCCTCTTCGTCGGTCCTCTCCCGATACACCGCATAGTCGACCGCGCCCTCGACCACACTCCATGTCAGAGTCACGCGATCGGTGCCGACAAGGGCCCCGAGCCCCCCCGGCGCCACGAAGGCGGGAGGAGGAGGCTCGACCGGATCGAGCGGGGGCACTTCACATCCGACCAGGGCCAGCGCCATCGCGATCGGAACAGAGCTACTGAATCGCACGGGTGAGCTCCAATTTCGCTCCGACTCCTCGATCGAATCGCGGCTGGAGTCGAAGGCTGACCTGCTCCCCCACGGGGATCGGATCGAAGGCCGGGAAGTTGAAAGCGGCATCGAGGGCGTTCAGCGCCCACAGCGCCCCGATACCGGCGCCAGCATAGAACAAGATGTTCTGCGATCGATCGAGACGCCGTCTGGCCAGCCGCGCCGTCCGCCACTCGCTCTCGCCATCTTCGCCCTCGATAATCGCGTCGGTGTAGTTCTCCTTGGCGGTGTCGAAATCGGAGCGGTTCAGTGCGTAGTCGAGGCTCGCGACACCGGCGATCAGCGCCCCGATCCCCAGAGAGATCCGGTAGAACGAAGCGGTGCCATCACGGTGGCTGTAGGTCTGTCCCCACCCCGGCAGGATCAGAGAGCGAGCCATCGCCCCCATCCTTCCCTTCGGCCGCAGCTCGACATTCACATTCAGCTTCGAGCTGGGCTTCAGAGTGAGATCGTCGCCAAGGGCCGTATAACCCGGCTCACCGGAATTGAGCCCGTAGCGGCCGTAGGGCAGGTCGTCCACCGTAAAGGGGGTGATCCCCATCACGCGAACCCGGCCGTCTAGCACCACCCGCGCTCCCGAGGGCACCGAAGTCACCGAGACGATTCCGCCCCCGGATGCCCCAGGATCGGCCGCCCGAGCAAGAGAAGAAAAGCCGGCCGTGGCGCTCGCCAGGGCCGTCATCAGCAGGGTCAGTCGCACGAGGATCCCCTTGAGATCTTGATTCCGTTTCCGCGCCGCAGCTCGGCGCGACGATAGCGACGCATCTTTCGGCGTGTCAAGCCGATGGGGCATCGCGGATCCCCAAGCTCACGCACGACACCGCGCGCGGACGATCAAGATCGGCAGTAAGGGGGATGGGATTGAGTACTGGCCTTCCGGTTTCCGTGAATCGAATCCAGGCAAGCCCCGTCGCCCCGCATCCCCCGAACCGGCGGACCTGGTCGCTCGCGAGGCTGTGCGGCGAACGCGCTCCTCTTTGGGACCCGCGGGAATCCACCCCAAGCCCCTTTCCCTACACAGCTCGTTAGAGCGTAGCGTGCGCGGGCCATGATCGACCGGGACCCGAGCTTGTCTGCTGGATACAGTTTTCGATGCGTCGGATCAGAGCGCCGGCTCCAATCCCCAGACCAGCTCGCCGTTCCAGTAGATCGTGATCTGATCCCACTCGGTGTAGCTGGTCATGGCGGGGTTGAAGGAGTAGTCGTCGCTCTGGTCGTAGTCGCTCCAGTCGTTCTTGTTGAAGCGGTTCTGGATCTCGCCCGAATCGTCGAAGGGGGCGAGATTCCCCGCCGCCAGCGAGAAGGTGATGTCGAGGGCGTAGTCGTCGCCTTCGAGCAACACGAGCTCTCCGGAAACGTTGGAGTTGCCGATCTCCGCCGTTCGCGACACGGTTCCAGGCCGCGATGCGGCGCGCGTATTCCATGACGGTCTGATCGTCTACAAGAGAGGGGGCCTGGGTTCTGCACATGCTGCGCAACATGCTGCTCAACCTGAAAACCATGAATGAGGACCGGTTCGTCGCCCTGATGCGCGATTTCTACTCCACCTACGCCGGGTCCGCCGCCTCTACCGAAGGACTTTGCCGCGCTGGTCTCCCAGCACTTTGGCGCCGATACGAGCTGGTTCTTCGAGCAGTGGGTCTACGGCACGGCGGTGCCCACTTGTCGTTTCTCCTACCGCACGGAGCCGGCGGGCGACGGCAAGGTCCGGGTGCGATGCCGGGTACGGCAGGAGGATGTGCCGGCGGGTTTCCGGATGCGGGTTCCGGTTGAGATCGACTTCGGTAACAATCGATATGCGCTGCTGCGGGTGACGGTCACCGGAGCAGACTCCCAGTTCGAACTGCCGCTCATGCCCGCGGAGCCCAAGGAGTTGCTCTTCAACGTCTTCGAGTCGGTGCTCCATGAGGTCAAGAACGAGAAGTGGCACGATCAATGATGGTGCCGGTGCTATCGGCGGAATACGTGGGACTGAGGCCATCGAGGAGCGACGCCGCATTGCAGAACTCGGTGGCCTCGAGCCAGCTCAGGCGCTCCACCGGGCAGGAGTCGCAGTCCGCGAACCAGCTCGGATCGTCGCCCATGACGGTCGCCCATTGGACTTGCGTCACCTCCGTGGCGGCGATCGAAAACGCCTGCGTAATTCCAACGCCGTGGTGAATCTCATCGATCTCGCGCCCCAACTCGTCGGCGGGCGAACCGATCGGAAAGCTGTCCGCGGCAACCGCCACCATATCGAGGAAGAGGGGACCGGTGACGCGGATCGTCGTGGTGGCGGTGGCGACCTCTTAAGCGTTTCGAAAGATGGCGACCGTGAGGTCGTAGGGTCCGAGCGTCGCGAGGGGAGGAATCGCCAGACGGATCTCTTTGGCGGCGCTGTCGCCCGGAGCCATGATGAGCTCCGGGCCGGGGTAGAGGGGACGCGTCATGCTGCCGGGTCCCGCGACCCTCAGCTCGACCGTCTCGATCGTCAACGAGGCCGCGCAGGCGTTTCGGGTACGGGCTTCGAAGACGAGGGGGTCGAGGCGGGAAGCGGTGGCGGGCGGATCGGGGAAGTAGAGGTCGAGCTCGCACTCTTGTGCCATGGCGCCGTGCGCGCTGATCCCGAGTGCGAAGATCGAAGATGTGGCGACTTGAATTGCGAGCATGAACCCCCCGGCTTCATTCACAAGATCGGCGCGATCGTCCCATGGCTTCGGTTTGCCAAGTCCTTGAAAGGCAACCAGCCTTCCCGCGGACTCGGCTCCTTGATCTCGAAACGAACTCGAATACCGGGCTCGAAAG
>NYZA01000047.1 GCA_002686955.1 Gemmatimonadota bacterium | reverse complement strand
AGGGTCGTCATCAGCGGATCGATCTGGTGGATCACCACATCGGCCAGATTGGCGTCGATCTGGGCCTGCGGCGTGTTGAAATTGCCGTACCAGCCGGCATCGCCCCAGACCAGGCGGGAGTCCTGGTCGACGATGGCGTTATACGGGATGTAGCCGTCGCCGTAGTCCCAATAGAGGGAGTTGGCGGCGTCGAAGAGCCAGGGCCATCCGCCGTCGTCGATTCCGCCGCTGTACAGATTCGCTTTGCTATTGAACTGGGGCTCCGAATCGGAGCCGATCGTCAGCATCATGACTCCCTGATCCTTGTTCGGATTCCAGAAGTCGCTCTTCATCACCGCCCATTCGCTCAGACAGGGACCGCACCAGTACTCGCCGAAATTCAGAACGACGATCTGGCCCTTGTAGTCGTAGAGGGAATGGCTGATCCCCTCGTGGTCCACGAGGGTGAAATCGTCGACGATATCTCCGACCTGGTAGACCGCCATCGCGGGGGCCGTGACGGCAAGAGCGATGGCCGGAATCGTCAGACGCGCGTGCGTGAGCATTTGGAACTCTCCTTCTGTGGAGGGAACGGGCAAAGTGGGTAGTTGGGAAGGCCCGAGGATCCGGGCGCGATTCGATCCTAACCTCGCTTTTCGAGATCCGTGGTCTCACTGACCGGAAGTTGCACGGCAAAACGGGGCAATCGATTACGCGCGTGATGAGAGGTTGGGGCTAGAATCCACCGCCCGCGTCGTCTACCGATTCACCCCCGCCCCACACCACAGCGCCCGTGACGATCCCCACCACGCTCGCCCGCACCTGGCTCGAGATCGATCTCGATCGCCTCGCCGCGAACACCGCCGCGGTTGGGCGCCATGTCGGCGGCGCCGAGCGGATTCTCGCGACCGTGAAGGCCGATGCATACGGCCATGGAGTGGTCTTCTGCGCGCGCGCCTTCGTCGAGGCGGGTGTGGGCTGGCTCGGAGTGGCCACGGTCGAAGAGGGGGTGGAGATCCGTCGCGCCGGCTTGAGAGCCCCGGTCCTCGTGCTCTCCCCGATCGGGGTCGACGAGGTCGCCGCCTCCGCGGCGCACGGTCTGTCGATCACGGTTTCGTCGGTGGTCTACATCGAAGAGATCGCCCGTGTGGCGACCCAAGGCAGGATCGGCGTCCATATCGGCATCGACACCGGCATGGGGCGTGAAGGAGCGCTGCCGGAAGAGGCGAGCGCATTGATCCGCCGGGCCTATTCAATCCCCGAACTCCGCGTCGAAGGGGTCTTCACCCACTTCCCATCCGCCGACGAGGGGGAACGTGCCTTCACTCTGGGGCAGCTCGAGCGTTTCGAAGCGATCCTCAACACCGCGGGTGTCGCCGGCGAGCCCCTCCTTCGCCATGCCGCCAACTCGGCGGGTGTGCTCGATTTCCCCGAATCGCACCTCGATCTGGTGCGTCCGGGATTGCTCCTCTACGGTCTGTATCCCTCCGGTGCGGTTTCCCGCACTGTGCGGGTCGATCCGGTCCTTGCCTTCAAGAGCCGGGTGACCCACATCAAGCGGATCCCCGCCGGGCACCCCGTCTCGTACGGGCGCCGGTTTCACGCCGAGCGCCCGACCGAGATCGCCTGCGTCGCCGTCGGATATGCCGATGGCTTCTCACGCAGGCTATCGTGCGAAAGGGGAGAGGTGCTGATCGACGGCAGGCGCCATCCAGTCATCGGCAGCGTCACTATGGACCAGATTCTGGTGAAGCTCGACGGCGATTCCAGCGTAGATGTGGGCGATCCCGTCGTCCTCATCGGCGAGGACGGCGCCGAATCGATCGACGTGATCGAGATGGCCGCCATACGTGAGACGATCCCCTGGGACGTGCTCACCGGCATCGGTCCCCGCGTTCCTCGAATCTACCTGCGCGAGGGCGTGAGGGTCGGGGCGCGCACGCTGCTCGGGCGCAGATCGTTCGAGAAAGGAGCCGAAGAGGATGTCCGCGATTCCCGAGCGTGAGGGCGACGTCGCCCTGGCCGAGCAGCTCGCCGTGGCACGCGCCAGGATCGAGGCGGAGGTCGCCAAGGTCGTCATCGGGCAGAACGACGTGCTGGAGCAGATCTTCGTGACGATTCTCTCGGGCGGCCACGCGCTCCTGGTCGGAGTCCCGGGGCTGGCCAAGACCCTCTTGGTCGACTCGATCGCCCGCACCCTATCTCTCGGATTCGATCGTGTGCAGTTCACCCCCGATCTCATGCCGAGCGATATCACCGGCACCGATGTTCTCGAAGACGATCCGGCCACGGGACGGAAGCGGAAGGTCTTCCTCCCCGGCCCGATCTTCACGAACATATTGCTGGCCGACGAGGTCAACCGCACACCTCCCCGCACCCAAGCCGCGCTCCTCCAGGCGATGCAGGAGCGCCGCGTCACGATCGGGGGGACGACCCACGCGATCCCTCACCCTTTCTTCGTGCTGGCGACACAGAACCCGATCGAGCAAGAGGGGACCTATCCACTCCCCGAAGCCCAGCTCGATCGTTTCCTGCTCGAGATCCGGATCGACTATCCCACGCGCGAAGAGGAGGCGCGGATCGCTCGCGCCACCACCGGCGCTCCCCCACCCGAAATCGAAGCGGTCATCGACGGCCCAACCCTCGAGTCGTTCCAGGCTCTCGTCCGTCGCGTGCCGGTCAGCGAGAGCTTCGTCTCCGACGCCGTCGACCTGGTACGCCGCACCCGACCGGCGGGCGAAAGCGCAACCGACGAAATCCGCTCGTGGGTCGGCTGGGGTGCGGGCCCCAGGGCTACGCAAGCGCTGGTGATCGGTGCGAAGGCGCGTGCCCTGCTGAGCGGCCGGGTCACTCCCTCCACCGAAGACCTCCACGCCCTCGCCGCGCCGGTCCTGCGGCATCGGATCGTTACCTCCTACGCCGCCGAGGTGGACGAGATCGATGCCGACGGGGTCGTGGACCACGTTCTTCGCGCATCGACATGAGTGGCCGCCGGCATCTCCTCTCCCCGGAGGCGGTCGCCCGCCTCGCGAATCTCGACCTCATCGCCCATCACGTAGTCGAGGGTTTCTTCGCGGGTCTTCACCGCAGCCCCTACCACGGCTTCTCGTCGGAATTCTCCCAGCATCGTCCTTACAGCCCCGGCGACGACCTGCGCAAGATCGATTGGGGAGTCTGGGGCCGCACAGATCGCCTCTTCGTGAAGCAGTTCGAAGAGGAGACCAATCTGAACGCAATGATCCTGCTCGATCTATCCCATTCGATGGCCTACCCCGGCAAGGGGGGAAACGCGGGAGGCGGGATCGACAAATCGTTCTACTCCCGTGCGCTCGCCGCCTCGTTGACGCACCTCTTGCTGCGTCAACGTGATGCCGTCGGCCTCATGCTCTTCTCCGATCGGGTCGTGCGAATCGTGGCCCCGTCCTCACGATCGAGCCATCGACGCGTCCTTCTCACCTTGCTGGAAGGAGCCGAGCCGCATGCCAGGCGCACCGATGTTCCCGGAGCACTGCACCGGGCCGCGGAGAGAATGCGGCGTCGCGGGCTGGTGATCCTCCTTTCCGACCTGCAGGCTTGTGACGCTACTTCGGTAGAGCACGGTCTTCGCCACCTGCGTCATCGGGGCCATGCCGTGCTCGCGATTCGCGTGCTGCACCCCAGCGAATTGGAGCTCGACCTGAGCGGCGACGTGATCCTGAAGGACCTCGAAACCGGCCGCGTGGTCGCTACACACGGAATCGAGGCCCGCCGGGCGATCCGTGCCCGCCAAGCGGAGCGAACGCGCCAGTGGATCTCCCTTTTCGGCGCGGCCGGAGCCGACTTCAGCACCCTCACCACCGATCAACCTTTCGATTTGGCGCTCGGGGCGCTCCTCCGGCGCCGAGTGAGATCGGGGCCTTGAGCTACCTCGCTCCAGCCGCTCTCTGGGCACTTCCACTCGCCGCCCTTCCGGCGCTGATCCACCTCCTCTCTCGCGCGCGTCGCAAGTTCCTCGAATTCCCCGCGGTCGAAGAACTGGCCGACGTGGTCGAGTCGAACGCTCGCGCGAGCCGCTTGCGGGAGAAGCTGCTCCTCCTGCTCCGGACCGCCCTGATCGCCGCCGTCGTCTTGCTGGCCGCCCGCCCCTACCGGGGATCGGAGGCGGGCAGGCGGCTCGCGATCATCGCCCTCGATACCTCGGCATCGATGACTCACCGGGAAGCGACCGGCCGAAGCTCCTGGGAGAAGGCGATCGCCGCGGCGGATGCTCTCCTGAGAAGGACCGATCGCCGGCAGCCGGTCGCCCTGCTCGCCTTCGACTCGACCGGCGCGCGGCGCGTCGGGCTCCCTTCCGAGGAACCGGAGCCTCCGCTGGCCTCGCTCCGGCGGCTGGAACCGCTCCCTCGTCCCGGCCTGCCACGGCCCCTCTCGGCCCTGAGAAAGGCCGCGGCCGACTGGGGAGCCGAGGCCGGCGCGCAGGCCATCGACCTCGTCGTCATCTCCGATTTTCGGGGCGAGACCTGGCGCACGCCCCCCCCCGCCCATGACGCGCATCCCGCGAACCAGATCCGCGTCATCGCGCTCCCCGTGGCGCGACGCGACGGCGCCAATCGCGGCATCACCGCCCTCCGTGCCGCGCGGATCGGGCCCGAACGGGTCCAAGTCGACTACGCCGTGCGGCAGTGGGGCGCCGGCCACCCGATCGAGCTGAACATCGAGCTAGAGGGGGAGCTGATCCGACGGCTGGAGCTCCCCGCGGATACCACGAACAGCGGCCGGCTGGAGATCGAAACCCCCTCGGGCGGACATCTTCGCGCGTCGATCGAAGCGGACGGACTCGCCCTGGACGACCAGCGCCATGCCTACATCGCCCCCTGGCGCCCCCTCTCGATCTGGGTCGCGGGCGAGGGCGGCGATGATACGAGCGACGCCTGGGCCGCGCGCATTCTCGATCCCGAGGAGGTCGGCCCGCTGAGCCGCATTCCGCCGAGCGAGCTTGCCCCCGAGCGATGGGTCGAACCTCCCGATCTTCTCGTCCTGGCCGATGTCGAGAGCCTCCCGCGCGAAGTCGTCGACGAGATCGCCCTACGTGTGCGCGGGGGTGCCGGCCTGCTCACCATCCTGGGGCCGCGCACCGATCTACGCGCATTCCACTCCTCCGGGCTCGCCATGCTTTGCGGCGCCGAGGCGGTCGATCTGCTCGACGGCGACGCCCCCTTGCTCGTGGAACGCCTCGATCCTTCCCATCCGATCCTCGCCATCTTCTCGCCCGAGGAGCTCGATGCCCTCGAGCAGGTCCCGATCCGCCGTGCGCTTTCCATCGCGGTCGACCCCGGGTCTTCCGCCCGTACCCTCATCGGCCTCGCCGGGGGCGGACCTCTTCTCACCACGCGGGATGTCGGCCGGGGTCGGGTCGCCCTGCTCGCGACCGCGCTCGACATGAACTGGGGCGAGTGGCCCGCCCATGCGCCGGTCGTGGCCTTGCTGCACCAGTGCGCGCTCCACCTATCGGGTCGGGCGGCCGCCGCGGAGTCGGTCGATTTGGGCGCACCCCTCGCATCGCCCCTCGGTCCACCCGGCGTGACCGAGGCCCTGCTCCATTTTCCCGACGGAGATTCGGCACGTGTCGCGGCCGGTGGCGTGCGTCTGCCACCCGATCTGCTGCGGAACCCCGGCCCCCACCATTGGTGGATCGGGGTGGAGCGGGCCGACTTCGCGGCCAATGTCTCAGCCCGAGTAGGGGATTTGGGATGGACCGATCCCGCCTCTCTACACACGGTCGAGGGCCACGCAGCCATTCAACTGTTGCGTCCGGATCAGGCGCGTACCGAAGGGTTGCGTCCGCCCGGTCTCGCGCTCGAGCCGTTCCTCGTCGCGCTCCTCGCCCTTCTGCTGCTGAGCGAGGCGTGGATCAGGCGGCCGGGAAGGTAGATCAGGATTTCAAGTCCTGGTGTTTTCGGCCGATCAGCGAAGTGCGCCGCCTCGCGACGAAAGTTGGTGAGAAATCCGGGTTAGGCGCCGACGACTTGAAATGAACCAATGATGCCGCGAAACGTGGACAACAATCCCGCTGGACGGGAACGGATCGACTTCGTCATCGGTGGAACGCAGAAGGGTGGTACCTCCGCTCTCGACCAGTACCTGCGCCTACACCCCGATCTCTGCATGGCGCACCGGAAGGAGCCTCACTTCTTCGACAACGAGGAGGTCTTCGCCAGTCAAAGCGTGAGTGTCACGCCCTACCACGCCAATTTCGACTGGACCGATCCCGAGAGGATCCGAGGCGAGGCGACCCCCATCTACATGTACTGGTCGTCGACCCCTCGCAGAATCTGGCAGTACAACCCTTCGATGAAATGGATCCTGATTCTGCGCAACCCGATCGAGCGGGCGTACTCTCACTGGAACATGGAGACGCAGCGGAACGCTGAGCGGCTACCCTTCTTCGCGGCTATCGAGCAGGAGAGGGCTCGCGTCCGCACACATCTACCCCATCAACACCGCCGTCACTCCTACATCGATCGCGGCTACTACTGTGAGCAGATCCGCCGAATCTGGCATCTCTTCTCCCAGGAGCGCACGCTGATCCTGAGAAACGAGGAGCTTCGCCGGCAGCCCCAGGCGACGATCCACAAGATCTGCGATTTCCTGGGCGCTGCTCGCATGAGGATCGATGTCTCCTTGACGGCGCACGAACTTCCCTACAAAAGCGCGATGACCAGCCATGAGCGTCAACTGGTCCAGGCGATCCTCGAGCCCGAGATCCACGCTCTCGAGAGACTGCTCGGCTGGGATTGCAGCGGTTGGTTGCGAGAGCCCGAGCGGTCGGTGGCGGCCGGCTGAGGGCATCGATCACCGCCGCGATCTTGTAGCATCTACGAGCCTGCTGCGCATAGTCTTCGCTTCGCCCGGCATCCGTCTTCGTTCCGATCTCCGCGTCGCCAAGTCCTTGAAAGGCAACCAGCCTTCCCGCGGACTCGGCTCCTTGATCTCGAAACGAACTCGAATACCGGGCTCGAAAGTCTATGCGCAACAGGCT
>NYZA01000046.1 GCA_002686955.1 Gemmatimonadota bacterium | reverse complement strand
GTCATGCCCCGGTGCAGATGGCTCGCCTCCGGTCCGACCCGCTCGGCGACACAGGTCAGGAACGCGATCACATCGTGGTCCACCTCACGCTCGATCTCGTTGATCCGCTCGACATCGAAGCCTCCGCGCTCCCTCACGGCACGGGCCGACCCCTCCGGCGCCAGTCCCAGCTCGGCCATCACCTCGAGCGCGGTGGTCTCGACCTCCAGCCAAAGAGCGAAGCGGTTCTCATCGCTCCAGATCAGCCTCATCTCAGGGGTCGTGTAGCGTTCGATCATCTCTCTCTCCGCCGCTCTGGAGTCAGCGCACCACGAAGCGCCGGTGGAACATCCGCCCCTGCCGCTCGAAAGTGATCAGCACCGGATTGCCGCGTCGAACCCGTTCCACCACATGGGCCAGCTCCTCCGCGGAGCGGATCTCCCAGCGACCGAAGCCGCGGATCACGTCGCCCACCTCGACACCGGAGCGAGCCAGCGCGCCCTTCGGATCGAGGGTGGTGATCAGCACGCCTCGCCGCCCCCGCACCCGATGCCGGCGGGCCAGGCTATCGGTCAGGTCGCGGCCGCGCATACCGAGCGAGGCGATTTCGCGTTCGTCGAGGTCGGCGGGCCGCTCCGCCAGCTCAATTGCGGTCCGCATCGATTCCCGGCCCCGCAAGTAGCGCAGATCGAGCTCCTCCCCGACTACCGCTTGTGCCAGAGCGAGCTCGAAATCGAGCGCGTTCCGAATCGTCTCGCCCCCGAGCTCCACGATCAGGTCTCCGTTCCGCAGTCCGGCCCGCTCGCCCGGGCTCTCATCGACCACGTCGGCGACCAGCACCCCCTCCCCCTCATCGAGAGAGAGCGCCGATGCCAGCTCCTCGCTCACCTCCTGCACCAGCACGCCCATCCAGACCGGGCGCACCTCGCCGTGGGCCGCCAGATCTCGAATCACCTTATGAACCCGATTCGAGGGGATGGCGAATCCGATCCCCAACGAGCCGCCTCCGCTCGAAAAGATGAAGGTGTTGACCCCGATCAGCTCACCCTCGCCGTTGACCAGCGCACCGCCGGAGTTCCCGGGGTTGATCGAGGCGTCGGTCTGGATCATGTCTCGGTAGACCCGTTCCGACTGCACATCGCTCTTCACGTCGCGGTGCAGCGCGCTCACGACCCCCGCGGTCACCGTCGGCCGCGGGTCGTCGATCAGATCTCCAAAGGGATTGCCGATCGCGATTGCCCACTCCCCGATCAGGAGCCGATCGGAGTCGGCGAACTCCACTCGGGGCAGATTCTCCGGCGGATCGTCGATCCGCAGAAGAGCAAGATCGCTGGAAGGATCGGTCCCCACCAGAGTCGTGGGCAGCTCCCGTCCATCGGGCAGCTTGATGTGAATCTTCTCGGCGCCCTGCACGACGTGATCGTTCGTGACCACATAGCCGCGCTCGTCGATGATCACCCCGCTGCCGAGCCCGGCGACCGGCCGTTCGTAGTAGCGCGGCGCGAAGAACCCCCGAAAGAAGGGGTCCCCGAATGGGCCGGCCGAGCCCTGCACAACCTGGGTCGAGTAGGTGTGCACCGCGACGACCGCCGGCCCCACTCGCTCCGCCGCCTCGACGATCGCGTTCCTGTGCGATTCGAAGAGCGTCTCGGTCTCCGCCCTGGCGATCCCGTGCTCGGGCGGTGGCGCGAGCACCCAGCGCGCGGCCGGGGCGAGGGCCAGGGCACCAAGGGCGATGGCGAAGAAGGAGCGTGCGCGCATTCTTCTAGCTCGTGTATTTGGCCGCATCCGCGACGAAGCGGGCCAGACCGATGTCGGTGAGCGGATGTTTCACCAGCTGCATGATCACACCATAGGGGATCGTCGCGATGTCGGCCCCCATGCGGGCGGCGTCGACCACATGGATCGGGTTTCGCACCGATGCCACGATCACCTCCGTGGAGAAGGCATAGTTGCTGAAGATCTCTACGATCTCCTGTACCGTCGCCATCCCGGTGGTCGAGATGTCGTCGAGGCGCCCGACGAAGGGGGAGACGTAGGCCGCCCCGGCCTTGGCGGCGAGCAGCGCCTGAATCGGTTGAAACACCAGCGTGGCGTTCACCCCGATCCCTTCCCCGGATAGGGTGCGGGTCGCCCTGAGCCCATCTTCGGTCAGAGGGCATTTCACGACCACATTCGAAGCGATCGCCGCCACCTCGCGGCCCTGTCGCACCATCCCCTCGTAATCGGTAGCGGTCACCTCGGCCGACACGGGACCGGGCACGAGCTCGCAGATCTCCTTGAAGATCGCCTCCTGCTCGCCGCCCCCGCGGCGCGCGATCTCCTTCGCTAGAAGGCTCGGGTTGGTGGTCACGCCATCGAGCAGGCCGAGGGTCGCCGCGGCTCGAATCTCATCGGTGTTGGCGGTATCTATGAACAGCTTCATTGAGGATCCTCATCTTCATCTTCTTTTTTCTTGGGGGGGCGGTCGTTTCTAGCGCTCGGCGGGCCGAGAGTCCACGTCGGCGTAGTCGGCCCCCTCGAAGCAGAGCCCGTGCGGTGGAGCGGTTGGTCCCGCGAGACGACGGTCGCGCATTCGCAACGCGTGATCCACATCGGCCGGAACGAGCCTCCCGCGACCCACGTCGACCAGGGTGCCGGCCATTATCCGGATCATGTTGTGCAGAAAGCGCCTCGCACGCACGAGAAGATCGAAACCATCCTCGGCGCGCACGAGCTCGAGCCGGCTCAGCTCCACCAGGTAGGCAGGAAGCTCGAGCTCGACTCGAGTAAATGCTTTGAAGTCTTTGTGCTTTCTCATGATATCGATCGCCGCACCCATCGGTTCTGGATCGAGCTCATAAGGGACAGCCCAGCTGAGATGTCGGCTCAAGGGCCGCCGCCGGCGCCGGATCCGGTAGCGGTAGCTTCGACGCAAGGCATCGTGTCTGGCGCTGAATCCAGGCGCTGCGACGCTCAGATCGCGCACGGCGATGTCCTCGGGCAGAGCCCGATCGAGCCGGCAAGCCAGATCCCCGACGAAATCCTCGATTCGATCCCCCCAGGGCAGGGTCTCGAGCGCGAAGCTCGCCACCTGCCCCGTCGCATGAACGCCCGCGTCGGTCCGCCCGGCCGCCTTGATAGGCACCGGTCTTCTGCAAAGCAAAGCCAACGCCGCTTCGACCTCTCCCTGCACGGTGCGAGGAACCCGCTGCCGTTGCCAGCCGCTGAAATCGGTGCCGTCGTACTCTAGCGTGATTCGAAAGGATGGCATGTCGAGGGGGTAGCTGGAGTTCGATGGACTGCTGAGAATCGCTGAGTTTAGCTCCTAGATCGCCCCGGATGTCCAGCCCGCGCCGATTCGCCGCGGCCGGGCTTCCTCGGATCGGGCCGCGAGCAAGCTCGATGCACACAGACACCAGGATCCGCCACCTAAGGGTTCGCGCAGGAATAACTTGTGACTTTGGCATCCCATCTGCACCACATCTCCGGCCGATCGGCGATCTTCGAAACCGGAGGAACATCCCTCCAGCCCGGGTTTCCGCCTTGTCGGTGTAGCCACTTCGTCGTTCAAGAAAAGTTGCCGACTCCCGTCAGCGTAGCTCGCGTCGTCCAGTGCATGGCGTATTGGCTGAAGGCAGCGGTCGAGTAGGTCCATGTGCAGACCGCGAGCGGTATGGCGAAGCCCATTCGTTTCATTTGTGGATCCGTATACGATTGTCGCTCACGGGTTCGAATCGCCCGGAGTCGGCCAGGGCAGCAGCACGAGATTCGGCGACCCGTCCGGTGAGCGGCCGTAGGCAGTATCAGAGCTCAGCTGAGGAAAGACCACGCTGTCGATTACACTGTTGCTTCTCCGATCGTAGTCGTAGATCGCAACCTCCTCGCCGCCTGAGCTCAGCTTGAACGAGGCGTGCAGCAGCCCCTGCTCCGGATCATCGTCACACCAGATGATTAGGTGGCTGTCAGGATTCAAGACGACGCTCGGGATCGACCATTTGCGCGGGTCGCTCGGATTGTCGGACAGGTACAGACCATCCAGATCGATGGCCCTTGTACCAGAATTGTAGACCTCGATCCAATCATCGAACTGATCCGCCTCGTCGGCGATCGTCGTATCGTTCGACGCCATGATCTCGTTCACGACCAGCGAGATCGGTCTGGGATCTCGAATCTTTCCTTCGAGAAGGGCGACATGAGCAATCGCTCCGAGCTCATCTCGAAGCGTCGCTTCGACGGTGAACGAAACAGCCGGACCGGGATCCGGGATCATTCCCATAAGGCGCTGCTCGAGCTGCTCGCCACCCTCGAGCTCGAGCGGCATCTCGAGCAAGAGTTGCTCTCCATGCGGCAAGATCGAGCGGATCTCGAGATCGAGAGATCTCGAGAAATCCCGGTGGTTGGTCACTTCGAGCTCGACCAGCACCGAATCTCCCGGGAGATACTCCTCGACGGCTGCCGACAGCGACATACCGACGAGGGGTGTGGGGTCGTTCGCGGCGCCGGGTGTCGCCACCGCCATCGGCCCGATCGCCACACCGGCATCGGGTGTTCGGCAAATAGGAACATCCGCAATCGAAAACCCAGCGAGATCGAATCTGTCGATGGTCTCTCCCGATGCCTTGGAGATCAGCAGTGCATCGGTATTCGGCATCGCGCGGAATGAAGTGTGAAGGGCGCCTTCACCAGGCTCCCCGTCGAGCCAGACCTGCAGATAAGATCCTGGAGCGAGGATTGTGGCGGGAGGAAACGACCATTTCGTGGGCTGGCCGGGGTCATCCGAGAGCGAAAGCCCACTCAGATCCACTGTTTCGTTTCCGAAATTGTGAATCTCGGCCCAGGGATCGTGATCGCCAGCCTCGTCCGTTGCGCCAGTGACGTTGTTCAGAACCGTTTCGTTTACGAAGAGGTTGACGGTGGGGTCGGTAGCCCAATTGGAGAGCTGCTCGAATAGGTTCGTACGACGTGCTTCGGCGAACGAGCGCAGCTCATCGAGATCGCTGTCGAAGTAGTCGATGCTTTCCCATCCCGGCTTGTACAAATCCCGCTCCATCTCGGGACGCAAGAGCGCGTGATCCTGTTGAATTGCCTCCAGAACCGCCCCCGGCTCGAAGGGGCCGTTCAGCAGCGCTTTCAGAGTGACGTTGAAGATGCGCTTGTACTGCGGCGTCGTCATCAGGCGATTGTAGAGGCGATTGTAGAAGAGGAAGAAGTAGCGATGCCTGGAGGTTCCATAGGGGATCGGTTGATTGTGGTCGTCCCAACCGAGCTCCAGGTCCCACGGAATGAACTCGAAGAGGCCCGTGTGGACATCGCGAAAGAGGTAGTAGTTGTGGATGACGTGATCCCAGTTGGCGACCAACGCTTGTGCCGCGTAAAAGCGCATGAAGCTCGCCACGTCGAGATGATCCAGTATCTCGGTTCGGAACACCTCAGCCGGCGTATCGTTGACCACACGGAAGAGCTCGTCGAGGTGAGAGTAGTCATCGTAAGTGCCCACTTCGAGCACATAGGGCCGGTAGTAGGCCGAAAGTTGCCCGAGACGCCGACAATCCCCAGAAAATGCTTCGGTGTCGGCCTTCCAGAGCGAGCCCTCCATCCCTCGCTCTTCGAGGAAATACTCGTCGACTTGTTCGATATCGAGATACGCGCCGATGAAGCGTCCATTCCTTTCGAGATGCACGTAGTCCGCGACACTTGCCGGAGCAGCTGCCAAGGCGAACGCATCGTATGCGAGTTTCTCCCGAAGAAGCGAAGGAACGCGCCACTCCGACTGCAGGTTGATCTTGATTCGATTGGGGGGGAAGGGATCGTCGTTGTCGGCCCTTATCTTGTAGTTCTTCTTGATCAGATCGCGCGTGGTATTGCCACGGTAGCGAATCCCAATATCTTCCCAGAGCTCACCGTCGATGATGTAGTCGGCGGGTAAAAGCTCGTCGCTCCGGCGGTTCTGGTTCAACCATCGGAGATCGTCGTCGGCCATGAAGAACTCGTGAACCGGCAATGGTGCCTCGATCGAAGACAAGGTCGTAGCGACGAGTGGGGTCGACTTCGAACTTTCGTAGCCCCACACATCGACGGCAGAGAGCCGGTAGCGATAGTCGTGCCCGGCCTCGAGGTCGGCGTCTACGAATCGAGCAGCGACCACCGGATCGGCCCGGACCAGCTCTTCGGGCGTGCCGGCGGTGAGGTCCTCCCGCCAGATCCAGATACCGAGCTGATCGCGTTCATAGTTCTCCTCCCAGAAGAGAATGTTCTCCCGATAGCTTGGGATGATCGAAAGCCCGGCGGGGGTCGATGGCGCGAGCTGGTCATCGGCGAACCTTTCGACGTGGATCGCCTCGATATACGGGGTGCCGATGTCGCTGACGAACTCCACGTTCAGCGCTCCATCGACAACGGTCACCCCCCTTCGGATGTTCATCGCGAAACGCCGGTCGACCTGCAGGAAGATATCCAGGCCTTCGACAATCGACTCCCCCTCCGCCATGATATCGAAACGGCGCAGCCCGCTCCAATGGTGTTGGCTCTCCATGAAGTGCATCGACACCAGGTATCGCCCCGGCGATACGTCGAATCGGTACTCGCTCATGCCCTCGGTCCAGCCCCTCATTAGCCGCCTGGTCTGGATCAGCTCGACGATGCCGCCCATGTCACCGGTGTCCTGGCTGCCGTTCTTCCTCGGAGTGCCGTCGACCCGACCCGATCCATTGCCTGCGGAGTAGTTGCGGTCCGCGTCGTAGCGACTTCCGTCATCCACAACCACCTGGCCGTCGTCCCCGCAGTTGAAGCCCTTCGAATAAAGACCGAGCGCCGGGGAGACGTAACACGCTAGGAACAGAAGGCTCCCGATCATTCGTAGGGGCATGATGAATCCTCGATGGCTGGGGGAAGGTGAGGCGGTTGCTAGATAGAGAGCATAACCGCTGGTCCAGAAGGTCATCTATTCGCTCGACGGTGATTCATCGCAGCCATGCCTGGGCAATCCGCACTCGTTCGAAGGCAGACTTCCCGCGCGGCGAGTAGCGCATGCCGCAATCCACGAATTCGACTTCACCGCCAGCGCGCTCGGCACGACTCGGAGGGGAGCTGAGGCGCGTTTCTCGAGAAGAGGGCGCCTGGCCGGTGTCGGCTCATTGCGACCGCAGGGGTGCACCGGGGTCGGAACGGCTTCTCCCGTGCACGATCACGTTGAACGTTTGCGGCAACCCGCACTATCCTTCGTTGAAATCGCTCTCCCCCCCCCCCC
>NYZA01000045.1 GCA_002686955.1 Gemmatimonadota bacterium | reverse complement strand
CTACTTCGAGGCTTTCGGGGCTCGCCGATCGGCCGGAGATGTGGTGCAGATGGGATGCCAAAGTCGCTAGTTATTCTTGAGCGGACCCTAAGCGCATCTCGTCGATCACGTCATCCTCCGTATTACCGCGCGCCGGGTCGAGCAACCCCCGAACGGATCGTCGGCGCGCCATTCGGGTACTGGGCTCGAAAGGCAAGGCGCAACGGACCCCTACCGCACCACCTCGATCTCCACCGGCACGACACCTTCGCGCACCATCCCCAGTGTCTGCGCGGCCCCGTACGAGAGATCGATGATTCGGCCTTCTATGAAGGGACCTCGATCGTTGATCCGGACTTCGATCGTGCGGCCGTTGGCCAAATGCGTCACACGCACGCGGGCCCCGAAAGGCAAGGTTCGGTGCGCCGCGGAGATGCCGTACATATCGTAGACTTCTCCGTTGGCGGTTCGTCGTCCGTGGAACTTCTTCCCGTAGTAGCTCGCCTGGCCCTGCTCGCGCCAGCCGATGATCTCTTCGCCCGGCTCGAAGATCCGATCCCCTTCGAAGCGCGTGCGATCGGGTGACCCGTAGCGAACCGAGCTCCCGCACCCGACGAGTATAGCGATCAGCGCGACGATGAAGGTGAATCGCGAGAGATTCATGCTCCCGCCGCTCCCGGCCAGGAACGAAGCGTTCCCACCACTTCGGTCACGCTTCGACACCCTTGCCCGCGGAGCCATTTCGCGATCCCGTCGGCGATTCGAATCGCCGCCCCCGGATCGACGAAGCTGGTGGTTCCGATCGATACTGCCGATGCTCCGGCGACAAGAAACTCACACGCATCCTCGGCCGTGCCGATCCCCCCTCCCCCCAATACCGGAATCGAGACCGCCTGAGTCACCAGCCAGGTCATCGCCAGCGCGACTGGCTTCACTCCGGGACCTGAATACCCCGCGGTGCCACGCGAAATCCAGGGGCGGCGGGTGTCGAGATCGATCGCCATCCCCACGAGGGTGTTGATCAAAGAGATGGCGTCGGCACCACCAGCCTCTGCGGCTCGCGCAACCGAAGCGATGTCCGTCACATTTGGCGTCAACTTGACGATCAATGGGAAATCGCAACACTCACGGGCGGCATGTACGACACGCTCGATAGTCGCCGGATCGGTGGCGATCCGCATCCCTCCTTCGACATTGGGGCAGGAGAGATTCAGCTCGATCCCATCGATGCGCGAGTGCCCCGCGAGGCGATCCAACACACGCAGATACTCATCTTCGTCGTGCCCGACCACGTTGACGATGAGGCGAGTCGAGAGCCCGTCGAATAGCGGCAGTTTTTCCTGGATGAATCGATCCACACCGACATTCTGCAACCCGATGGCGTTCAACATGCCGGTCGGCAACTCTCGGATTCTGGGGGCAGGATTCCCGATTCGTGGTTTTTCCGACACCGATTTCGTGATCACCGCCCCGACGCGGTCCAGATCGATGACTCTTCCGTACTCCGCTCCGTAGCCGAAAGTGCCGCTAGCGAGAACCACGGGATTGGCCATCTCGATTCCAGCGAATTCGGTGGAAAGCTCCACACTTCTTTCTTGTCCTTGATCGGCGGATGCCGGCCGCACTTGCTGCATCAACGCCGGCCAATCGGGCTCGGCGGCATCGTAGACCGGACCCTGCTCACAGAGGATCGCCAGTTTGTCTTTCAACGTTCCTTCGGGATCCAGCGGTACGGCGCAGCCCATGCAAGCGCCCACGCCGCAGGCCATCGGTGTTTCCAGGCTCACTTCGGCACTCAGACCTCGCTCGGAGACGGCGCGGGCAAGCGCGGCCAGCATCGGGGTGGGGCCACAGGCCTGAACTCTCCACTCGACCTCGTTGCGTCTCTCCAAGATCTCTTCCATCAGTTCGACGGCGCTGCCGTGGAAACCTCGCGATCCATCGTCGGTTGCGATCTCGACCTCGACATTCAGCGCGCGGATGCGATCAACGTAGAGAAGCTCGGAGCCCGAACGCGCCCCGATAATGAACACCGGTGAGCTCCGGCTTCCTCCATCCGAGATCTGTTTCCATGCCTGGAAATATAGCGGCGGAAAGCCGACGCCCCCACCGACGAGCAAAAGTGTCTGATTCGCTTCGGGTATGGACCAGCCGCGGCCGAGCGGTCCGAAGGTCCTCACGCGATCGCCGATTCGCAACGCCGCCAGGCGACGCGTGCCGCGGCCGACCTCCTTGAATGCGAAGTGAACATTCCCTGTAGCCGGTTCGGCCAACATGATGCTCATTGGGCGCGGCAGAAAGAACTCGCCGGACTCGTGCGGCGGCAGCACCTCGATGAACTGACCGGGTTGAGCCAAGACGGCGACTCCCGGTGCGTGAAGCGCAATGACGCAGAATCCCCCTTGGTCGGCCCGCTCGACGACCGTGGCGGAATGAAGCGCAAGTGTTTGTTTCATTTCGGCTCCGGCTCGGTACGTTGCCGCCTGCGCGCACGGAGCGCATCATCTTCGTCATTGGGGAGCAGGGGCGTGAACTTCGCCTCACTCGACTCCGCTTCCGTAGCGGCCGGCGGCTCTTTTGTCGCATCCTCTTCGAGCGGCTCCTGATCGACAATCGTGACCGGAGGGACTGGGAGACCGATTGCGGCGGAGGACACGGCGGCCGCATGGGTACCGGAATAGCGCTCCGCGACCTCGCGATAGATCGAATCGGCGCTATCCGGCCGACTCAGCGGTCCCTTCAGGATCCAGGCCATGGCCATGTCGGCCCTGGGTCGCCAGGGTGTGCTCGGGTATTGCGAGATCAGATCCGCGTATCCGAGGTAGGAGTCCTCCGGGCGATCCTCGACAACCAGGAGATGCTCAGCCAGAAGGAATCGTGCCCTCTGCGCCGAAGCTCCCCGGGCCCTCGCGGCATCCCGCTTCAGGCTCAGGTAGCGGTCGAGATCGCGCAGCTCCTCGCGAGCGGTTTTCCCTGCTTCGGAATCAGGGTTCTCTTCGAGAAGAAGCGCGAGGGCGCGTTTGGCGCGCAACGGATCGTTCAGCACTCCTCGGTGCAATCGTGCGAGTGCCAGAAGGGCTTCTGCCCCTTCATCGGTGCCGGGATATGCATGCAGTATCTCCCGGTAGGTTTCGAGGGCAACATCTGTTTCACCCTGTGCCGTCTCGATTCTGGCAAGCTCGAGCAGAGCCCTGGCTGCGTCTCGGAAGTGGCGCTGATCGCTCGCGACCTTCCGCAAGCGCCTGGCCGCCTGCTCGGGTCTGCCCGCCGCATCGAGCGCCCGAGCTCCTTCGAAGATCGCCCTGAATCGCTCTCCGACTCCCCCCCCCTCTTTGAGTGTGCGATCGAAAGCGGCCACCGCGGAATCGAATTCTCCCGCGGCGGCCAGGCTGCCGCCGAGTCGTATCCAGAGGTCTGAACGGCCCTCTGTATTCGGCTGATCGAGGAGCCTTCTGTAGACCCGGATGGCGCTCCCGTGATCACCGTCGGTGCCGATCGATTCCGCGAGTTCTACCCCGGCCGCTCTGCGAACCCGCGGGTCCACGGCCTCGTCGACCAATCTCTGCCAGATTTCGCGGGCATCGACTCCCCGCGCCATGGCATGCAGACCGCGACCCTCGTAGAGGAGCGCCTCTTCGAGGAAAGGGCTGTCCCGGTAGTAGAGCCGTAGCTCCACGAATTTGGTATGCGCGTCGGGGTAGTAACGTTTTTCGTAAAGCGCCTTACCCATAAGAAACACCGCGTCGTCGATCCACTTCGATTCGGGATAGAGGGAGATCACCTTCGCGCATTTGGTGATGCAGGCATCGAGCAGCCGCTCCTCGCTCGGAATGAGCTCCCTGTTCTCGCTGGTCCGGGGCCTTCGTGGCCGTGGATTGGCCTGAGCTGTTTCCGCCTCTTCTTCCTCGTCGTCATCCTCCTCCTCCATCTCCCGCAGAGTCGAATCGAGCTTCGCGAACGCCTCGGCCAGGGCCAAAGAGTCGGGCGGAGAGAGAGGTGTCGCGATTCCGAGAGAATCGATCAGCACTGCCTTGAGTGAGTCGGCTCGCCCCAGAGAGTCTTCGACTCCCGCCTCGATTCGCGCTAGAACATCGTCTCCAGAGCCGCCCGCCGCCAGCCAATCCTGCAGTTGCCGAATATAGCGTTCCTCATCTTCGATCCGTCGCTCGGCTCGTCGCGCCTTCGACTCCAACGCCTCGTCATAGCGGGCCCGCGCATTGTAAAAGGTGTTGTAATAGACACAGCCTACAACATGTAGAGCTAGCAGCAAGCTCAACGCCGCTGCCTTCATCGGTCGCGCGATCACCTCGACTCGCCGAACACCACCCGGCCCTCCAACACGGTCGCTACGATCTTGCCTTGAAGCCGCATACCGTCAAAAGCGCTGTTTCGAGATTTCGAGTGCGTAGATTCGACGGAATAGACAGCTTCGGATTCCGAATCGAAAAGCACTACATCTCCGCGCAGCCCCGGTGCCAGGCGACCTCGATCTTTGAATCCGAATACTGATGCCGGCCCAGTGGTCAAGAGACGCAACAGATCGCGCAAGCTCATGTGCGGTAGAAGCGTTGTTGCGGCGACTGAAAAGGCGGTCTCAAGTCCGATCACGCCGAACGGAGCGGCGCTGAAGCCGATCTCCTTTTCATCGGGAAGATGGGGGGCGTGATCGGTCGCGATTGCGTCGATCGTTCCGTCGACGCAGCCCTGGATCATCGCTTCACGGTCCACCACCGAGCGCAGAGGGGGGTTCATTTTGTAGTTAGCGTCGTAATCACAATCCGAGACGGCCTGTTCGTCGAGCGCGAGGTGGTGCGGCGTCACTTCGCAGCTGACGGGCAGGCCCTCTGCCCGCGCACGCCGCAAAAGCTCGATGGTGCGGGCGCAGGATGTATGGGCAACATGGTAACGCCCCCCGGTCAGCGGCAGCAGAGCCAGATCGCGGGCTACGACGATCTCTTCGGCGCTGGAGTGCATCCCCGTCAACCCGAGCTTCGTCGAGATGGCGCTCTCATTCATGGCGCCCCCCCGGGTCAATCCGGTGTCCTCGGCGTGTTGAACAATCGGCAGATAGAACTGTCTCGAGTATTCCAGTGCGCGCCGCATGAGACCGGAATCCAGAATCGGGCGGCCGTCGTCGGAGAATGCGACGCATCCCGCGGCCGCCATCTCCCCCATTGGAGACAAGATTGTTCCCGCGAGATCGGTCGTGACCGCGCCGACAACGTGCAGATCGACCAGCCCGACCTCTCGCGCACGTTCGACTACGAATCGAACCGACTCCTGATCGTGCAGCGGTGGATCGGTATTTGGCATGGCGCAGACAGTCGTGAATCCGCCGGCGGCGGCACAGCGAGACCCGCTGTCGATATCCTCTTTCCACTCCTGGCCCGGCTCCCGAAAATGAACGTGTAGGTCGATGAAGCCAGGAGACACAATTAGCCCCGTTGCGTCGAGCACGGGCACGTCGGCGTTGATGTTCGGCGAGAGAGCGACAACCTTGCCGTCTCGAATCAACAGATCCGCGCGCCGCAGTTCGTCGGCTTCAGGGTCGACGAGCCTTCCTCCAGAGATCAGTAGGTCACGCGAGTGCATGGGCCGCCTTCATGGTCTTTTGGGCCAAGAGGTAAGTGACCGCCATTCGAATCGCCACACCGTTGGTCACCTGCGAGAGTATGACCGCCCCGGGAGCATCGGCGACACGGGAATCGAGCTCGACGTTTCGATTGATCGGTCCTGGGTGAAGCACGAGAACTTCGCGCTTCGCCACCTCGAGCCGTGCCGGAGTGACACCAAAGAGGCGCGCGTATTCCCGTGTGGATGGGAAAAGAGGCACCCCGATCCGTTCGAGCTGGATTCGTAGCACATTGATGGCATCGGCCTCGGCCAGGGCCTCTTCTATGGTGGGGTAGACTGTCACCCCCAGATCCTCGATGCCGACGGGGATCAAGGTCGGTGGACCGCAAACGCCGACCTGGGCCCCCATTCGCCGCAGACCGTGAATATTCGAGCGCGCGACGCGGCTATGCGCGATATCGCCGATGATGACGATCCGCTTGCCCCGCAGGTCGCCGAGATTCTCGAGGAGGGTGTAGAGATCGAGCAAACCCTGTGTTGGATGCTCGTGACAACCGTCACCCGCGTTGACGACGTGGGCGTCGATCTGAGCGGCCAGTCGGTGCGGCGCACCCGATTGCGAGTGTCGCATCACGATCATGTCGACCCGCATCGCTTCGATATTCCGAGCGGTGTCGCGCAGGCTTTCGCCCTTCTTCACCGACGATGCGGTCACGGCAAGGCCGATGCTGTCGGCGGTGAGGCGCTTCTGAGCCAACTCGAACGACATTCTCGTGCGGGTGGAGCTCTCGTAGAAGAGATTCGCGATCGTGAATCCGCGCATCGCCGGAACGGTCTTGATCGGTCGGTCCAGAACCTCTCGAAACTCCCTGGCTGTGTCGAGAATGAGCCGAATCTCACGCTCAGACAGCTCCTCGAGACCGAGGAGGTCCTTCCTATCGAGACCGGGAGCATCATTGAGCTTCACTGCGTCGTGCCCTCTTCCCCCGGAATCTCACAGAGATAGACCGCCTCTTCGCCGTCGGTCTCATCGAGATTCACCTGAATCGCCTCTCCGCGAGAGGTGGGCACCTCGCTCCCGACATAGTCGGCCCTGATCGGTAGCTCGCGATGACCGCGATCGACCAGGACGGCCAGTTGGATCGTTCGGGGGCGGCCGTAGTCGACGAGCACGCTCAGCGCCGCCCGGACGGTTCGCCCCGTGTAGAGCACGTCGTCGACCAGGACGACATGCGTCCCATTGATGTCGAAGGGCAGCCGTGTCGCGCCCACGACCGGGTGGTAGCCGATCGACTGCAGATCGTCGCGGTAGAGCGTGATGTCGAGGTAGCCGAAGGGCGGACATTCCTCTCGGATCTCTTCGATTTGCCTGGCCAATCGCTCCCCCAAGGGGATCCCCCGCGTGCGGATCCCCACGATGGCGAGCTCACCGTCGCCGGGTCCATTCCGCGCGATCTCGCGCGCGATCCGAGCGAGGGCCCGCTCGATGCCCGCGGCATCCATGATGATCGACTTGCGGTTCAGGCTCGCCATCGGTTCTTCTCCTTGTCCGGTTCGGAGGGTCGTGGCGGTGCGGGAAGGTCGCTGGGACCCTACGACGTGGAGTTCGAGCGATCAAGACGGCGATCGACGCGGGAGGCCGCGCACGAGGGGGACCAGCGGTCGGCTCACGATCGTTGAACTCCCACCCGATCGGCTGTATTACTTGCGGTTGGGCGGTGGCGAACTCAAGACCCGATCCGCACGATCTGTGCGCGGACCCCGGTAGATCCCCAGGAGAGAACATGTCTGCCAAGATCATCTGGACGAAAATCGACGAGGCGCCAGCCTTGGCGACGTACTCGCTGCTTCCGATCGTCCAGGCCTTCACCCGTGGAGCCGAGGTCGACGTCGAAGCCAAAGACATCTCTCTCACTGCGAGGATCCTCGCCAACTTCCCGGAGTGCCTGACGGACGACCAGAAGGTCCCGGACTGTCTCGCTCAGCTCGGCGAGCTCGCCAAGACGCCCAAAGCAAATATCGTCAAGCTCCCGAATATCAGCGCCACCCTTCCCCAGCTCCAAGACGCCCTCAAGGAGCTGCAGTCGAAGGGCTACGATCTGCCGGACTACCCCGAAGAGCCAGCCAACGACGAGGAGAGGCAGCTTCAGCGCCGATTCGCCGTGGTTCTCGGCTCCGCGGTCAATCCGGTCCTGCGCGAAGGGAACTCCGACCGAAGACCTGCCGCTTCGGTGAAGAAGTTCGCGCAAAAGCACCCGCATCGAATGATGCGACCCTGGCCCGAATCGGGGTCGAAGGCGCGGGTCGCTCACATGCAGAGCGGTGACTTCTTCGCGAGCGAAAGATCGACGACGATGACGCGGGCGGACGATGTCCGAATCGAGTTCATCGCCCTCGATGGAAACGCCACTCTTCTCAAAGAGAAACTGTCGCTCATAGAGGGCGAGGTGATCGACACGGCCGTGATGAATGTAGCGGCGCTACGGCGCTTCTACGGCGAGCAGATCGAGGACGCAAAGCGCGACGGCGTGTTGCTATCCTTGCACCTCAAGGCAACGATGATGAAGGTCTCCGACCCGATCATGTTCGGCCATTGTGTCTCGGTCTACTACGGCGATGCGCTCGAGAAGCACGCCGATCTCTTGCGCGAGATCGGGGCCAACGTCAACAACGGGCTGGCCGATATCCTCGAGAGGCTCGAACGGCTGCCCGCCGACAAGAAGGCGGAGATCGAAGCCGATATCTATGCGGTCTACGAGACCCGACCCGCGCTCGCCATGGTCGATTCCCGTAGAGGGATCACGAATCTGCACGTTCCGAACAACATCATCGTCGACGCGTCGATGCCGAACGTCGTACGCGACGGCGGAAGGATGTGGAACACCCAAGACGAGCTACAGGATTGTATCGCCGTTGTGCCCGATCGTTGCTACGCGACGATGTACTCCGAGATTCTCGAGGACGCCAAGAAAAACGGTCAGTTCGATCCCGCGACGATGGGAAGTGTCTCGAATGTCGGCCTGATGGCCCGGAAAGCGGAAGAGTACGGATCGCACGACAAGACCTTCGAAGCGCCCGGCGTGGGCACAATTCACGTCGTCGACTCCACCGGTTGCACTCTTCTCGAGCAGAGCGTCGAACCGGGCGATATCTTCCGCATGTGTCAGGCGAAAGACGAACCGATCCGGGACTGGGTCAAGCTGGCGGTGTCCCGGGCCCGGGCGACGGGCGCGCCCGCCCTCTTCTGGCTCGACGAGCGTCGAGGTCACGACGCGGAGATCATCAAGAAGGTGCAGCGTTATCTGAACGACCACGACACCACGGAGCTCGACATCCGCATTATGCGTCCCCAGGAGGCGATGCGACTCAGTCTCGATAGAATCCGCAGAGGCGAAGACACCATTTCGGCTACCGGCAACGTGCTGCGTGACTACCTGACCGACCTCTTCCCGATCCTGGAGCTGGGCACCAGTGCCCGAATGCTCTCGATCGTTCCGCTCCTGAACGGTGGCGGGCTCTTCGAGACCGGAGCCGGCGGTTCGGCTCCCAAACATGTGCAACAGTTTCTCGAGGAGGGGCATCTCAGATGGGACTCGCTCGGTGAGTACTGCGCCCTGGTGCCCTCGCTCGAGTTGGGCGCCCGACAGAACGGCAACGAAAAGGCGGCGCTTCTCGCGAGCACTCTCGATCAAGCGATCGGCACGTATCTGGAGAACGCGCGCTACCCCTCCCGCCGGGTCAACGAGATCGACAATCGAGGCAGCACCTTCTATTTGGCGGTGTACTGGGCCCAAGCTCTGGCCGAACAAGACCAGGACGCGGCGATGAAGGAGCGCTTCACGACCGTCGCCCGCCGGCTTCAGCGGAGCGAGGAGAAGATCGTCGCAGAGCTGTTGGCTGCCCAGGGTGAGCCGGTCGATATCGGCGGCTACTACCTGCCCGACGCCGAGCTAGCGAATGCGCAGATGCGCCCCAGCTCGACCTTCAACGCGATCATCGACGAAATCTAGATCCGCCGGGCCAGCTCCTCCCCCGCCCGGCGCGCTTCCTCCATCACGTCGAGCAGGGGCACGCCGGCCTCCCGCGCGGCCGCCGCGCAGTCGCGGTACTCGGGAGCAGCGCGCCATCGGCCGTCCGGCAGGCGGGCCAGCTTGACGCCAATCGTACCGTGGCGTGTTGTCACCCGGCGGATCTCGCGGCTCACGACGTGGCGATCGGAACGGCGGGTCCTCACGCCGAGCGTCGTGGTCTCGGTGAGGAGCAGTCGGGCCAGATCGTGCTCCCGCTCGGCGGCCGCGATCACCGTGAAGAGGCTGGCCGGTCGGCCGTGCTTCATGATGATCGGAACGACGAAGGCATCGAGCGCCCCTGCCTCCAGCAGGCGGTCGATCACGTAGGGAACGAGCTCGGGGCTCATATCGTCCACGTTGGCCTCGAGGATCGAAACCGCGGAGGAGGGTGGCTCGGCACTCACCAGCGTTGCTCGCAACAGATTCGGCCGCCCACCCGGGAGCGTGCGCTTCCCGGCGCCGTATGCGGCCCGTAGAGGAGTTCCCCGCCACCCTTCCGGAACCGGAGTCGCGCAGGTCGCCAGCAAGGCCGCTCCGGTCGGTGTGGTCAGCTCCGCCGGCAAACCGGTGTGCACAACCGGAAAGCCCTGAAGCAGCTCGAGGGTCGCCGGCGCCGGAACCGGCATGATCCCGTGCGCGCACTCAACGGTCCCGGTGCCAACATGGATCGGCGTGACCCGCACTTCGTTCACGGCGAGCAGCTCCAGGCAGACCGCCACCCCAACGATATCGACGATCGCATCGAGAGCGCCGACCTCGTGGAAGTGGATCTCCTCCACGCCGACCCCATGCACCTTAGCCTCGGCCTCCGCCAGCTTTCGGAAGATCGCTCCCGCCCGCTCGGCCGCCGCGCCCGGTAGGTCCGCGTCCGCGATGATCTCTTCGATATCGGAGACGTGCCGGTAGACCGACTCTTCCGGCGCATGCACCCGCGCGTCGGTCGCGGCGATCCCCTGAACCCGCGTTTCGACGAACTCGAGGCTCCATCCGCTCACCGGCAGCGTGGCCAACACGCCGCGCAGCGCGTCCGGATCGGCGCCGAGGCCCACCAGCGCACCCACTGCCATATCGCCCGAGATACCGCTGACCGGGTCGAAGAGCAGGATCTGCGTATCACCCACCGTCTTCGGTCCCAAGATGATTGATGAGGGACGCCGCGTACCCCGCGCCAAAACCGTTGTCGATGTTGACGACGCTCACGCCGGCGGCGCAGGAGTTCAGCATGCCGAGCAAGGCCGCGATTCCGCCGAAGCTCGCCCCATAGCCCACCGATGTCGGCACCGCGATCACCGGGCAATGAACGAGACCGGCCACGACGCTCGCCAGCGCTCCTTCCATCCCCGCGACGACGATCAACACCCGCGCCGAACGCATCTCCCGATCGACGGCAGCGAGACGGTGAATTCCCGCGACGCCCACATCGCTGATGAGCTCGGATTCGTTCCCCATCACTTTCAAGGTGCGCAACGCCTCGGCCGCCACCGGCAGATCGGAGGTACCGGCAGTCAGCACCAGCACCTTCCCCGCCCCCCGCGGCGCATCTCCCCGATCGAGATAGGCGATCCGCGCCGCATCGTCCCAGGCGAGCCCGAGGACGCTCGCCCTCGCCCGCTCGTAGACGGAGGCCGCCGCCCGAGTCGCGAGCAGCGATCCCCCTTGCCCTGCGATTCGCTCGATGATCGCCACGGCTTGGTCCTCCGTCTTCCCTTCGCAGAGCACCACCTCGGGAAAGCCGCGTCGCATGGCCCTCTGGTGGTCGATCCGCGCAAAGCCCAGATCTTCGGAGGGGAAATGCGCCAGCTGCTCGAGCGCGTCCGCCACCGACAGCTCTCCCCCGGCGACCGAAGAGAGCAGCTTCTCCATATCGGCACGGGTCATGGCGTTCCCTGGTGGCTCACGCCGCCCGGCGGAGCAGAAAGTCCGACAGAGTCTCGCGGATCTCCGCGGCCGATTCCAATGCGAAAAGCCTCGCCCGCAGGCGCGCCGCGCCCGGCAGACCTTTTGTATAGGCCGCCAGGTGGCGCCGCAGCTCGCGCACCGTCCGGGCCTCGTCGCCCCCCAGCTCGACGGCGATCCCCACATGCTCCATGATCAGGTCGAAGCGCTCCCGAGCTCCCGGCTCCGGCAGCAGCTCACCCGTCCGCAGAAAGCGCTTCACCCGATCGAAGATCCAGGGTCTGCCGACCGCGCCGCGCCCGATCATCAGCGCCGCCACGCCGGTCTCGTCGAGCATCCGTCCTGCGTCCTCCGGCTCGAAAACATCCCCGTTTCCGATCACCGGAATCGAGAGCGCCCGCCGCACCGCCG
>NYZA01000044.1 GCA_002686955.1 Gemmatimonadota bacterium | reverse complement strand
CGTCGCGCGCGCGCCGTCCCTTTCTGCGCGTGAACTGCGCGGCGCTGCCCGACGGTTTGCTCGAATCGGCGATTTTCGGACATGAGCGAGGTGCGTTTACGGGTGCCGTTGCTAGGAGCATCGGGATCTTCGAGCGGGCCAAGGGAGGAACACTCCTGCTCGACGAGGTGACGGAGATGGCTCCCTTGTTGCAGACCAAGCTCTTGCGCGTGCTGCAGGAAGGCGAGTTCGAGAGAGTCGGCGGTCAGAGGACCTTGATCGCCGACGTGCGCGTGATCGCGGCGACGAACCGAGAACCACTTCAGGCGGTAGGGGAGGGCAAGCTTCGAGAAGATCTCTTCTATCGCCTCAATGTGGCACCGATTCCGCTGCCGCCGCTGCGAGACCGAATCGAAGACATCCCCCTCTTGGCCGATCATTTTCTTCGAGTTTTTGGCGAACGCCATCGTCGGGACACGCGGGCGCTTTCTCCCGCGGCGATGCGTGTCTTGATGACCCACCCGTGGCCGGGGAATGTCAGGGAGCTGGAGAACGCGATCGAGCGAGCGGTCATCTTCGGTTCGGGACGTACCCTGGTTCGAGAGGACCTTCCCGTCGAGATTCTCGACGGTCATCCCCGGTCGGAGTCGACATCAACAGCGGCACCGCGCCTGCCGATCCCGCTCGCGATGAGCGAGATCGAGCATCTCGCAGCGGTACAAACACTGGAATACGCCGGCGGAAACAAGACCGAAGCCGCCAGAATCTTGGGGATCAGTCGCGACACGCTCTACCAGAAGCTCCGGAAGTCCCGCCCGCGCGGAAAAGCGACCACCCGGGGTTAGACGTCTAGAATCTCGACGCACCCATCCTCAAGGTGTCGAGTTATTGGACGATCCGCGGCATTCGACTCAGCCGGATCCGGGCAAACACCGACGGCGAACCTGTTGTGGGGAAAAGGCCCCCATCGGGCTGCTCAATTGTTGAGCAGTTTGGTCCAATTGTTGCTCCTTTTTTAATCTTCCCGCTCCAAACGCACCACGCTCGCCCCGTCCCGGGAGGTCACCCATGCCGGCAACCGCCACCCGCCCAATTGGCTTCGAGCAGGATAGCCTGCAGCTCTATCGCCGCGATGTGGAGCGTTACGATCTTCTCAATTCCGAGGAGGAGCGCCGGCTGCTCTACGATGTGCGTGATGGCAAGCCTGGTGCCTTGGAAGAGTTGGTTCAGAGGAATCTGCGCCTGGTGATCTTCGTGGCGCGACGCTATCAGAGGATGGGCGTTCTCTTGGCCGACCTGGTCAACGAGGGGAACATCGGCTTGATCGAAGGGGCGCGGCGTTTCGACGCGGATCGGGGGAACAGCTTCGCTTCGTATGCCTTCTATTGGATCAGGCAGGCAATACGCAAGGCCGTGATGGACCAGCGCTCGACCATCCGGATCCCGGTGTATCGACAAAACCGGCTGCGGAAGGCGATCAAGGAGCAACGCGAGCGATGCGGCGGCGAGCCGCCGAGCCAACGGGCCGACGAGGAATTCCCTGAGTCCCAATACAGGATGGTGCCTCTCTCGGGGCCGCGTGGGGGTGGGGCACAGGGAGAAGGAAGAACCGTCGCCGAAACCGTTGCTGACGAGAGGGTCGAAGATCCGTTGGAACAGATCGCGCGAGAGAAGCTTCGTGGCGACGTCGCGCGCGCCCTCGGCGGTCTTTCCGATCGCCAGTCGACCGTGCTGCGACTCTACTACGGCCTGGGTGGAGCCCGGCCGCGCACGTTGGCGGAGATCGGGGATGCCCTCGGGGTCACGAAGGAGTACATCCGACAGATTCGCAATGCGGGACTCGCGCGGCTCCGCCAATCCGACACTTCGCGAGCTCTGCGGAGCTACGTGTAGCGAAGCAGATTCCCGAAGCTCCCCGTTGACTGATCGCGCGCCCTTCGCTACGGTTGTGTTCGCATGAGCGTGCCGCGACGCTTCTACTCCTCACGCCCGTCGAGTCGAAGATAAGCAGCGCAATCAAGGCGACTCGACCATCGCGAACCAATGGGATCGTCGCAGATGAGCGGAACGAACAGTTTGGATCGGGCGCAGACCCAAGCGGTCCGTTCCAAACACGCGGTTGCCTCGATTGTTGGGGGCCCCGGCACGGGCAAGAGCGAGGTCGCCGCACACCGCGTAGCTCATCTGATCAAGGGCGATCGAGATCCACAACGGATCGTGGTGCTGGTCGCGAACCATGCGGCGGGCCGCTTGATGCGCGAGCGTATCGAAGCGGTCGCCGGAAGTGCGCAACCCACTCTCATCGTCACGACACCGCGCCGACTCGGGTCTGAGATCCTGAGTCGGCACGCGCGGAATCTGGGCCGCTCGGAGCGCTACGTCATCCACGACCGTGCGGATGCCAAGCAGCTGATAACCGCGCTGCTGAAAGAACGTGCATCGGAAGAGATCAGCGCCGAAGAGGTGGTCGATCTGATCTGGACCGCAAAGGCGAACTTGCTCACCCAGAAGGGGATCGAGCTTCTCGCCCAGAACGACGTCGCGGTGGCCGCGGCCCGCGTCTTCCACGACTACAACGAGGGATTGCGCGATTGCGACGCATTCGACCGACAAGATCTGGCATGCAAGGCGGTCGAAGTGATCGAGTCGGTCGAAGGGGCGCTCGAAGAAGAATCGAAGAAGATCGAGCACCTGATCGTCGATGATTACCAGGACCTCAGCCCGGCGGAGTGTCGTTTGGTCCAGGCGCTTTCCTCAAAGGGGTCGCTCTTTGTCTGCGGCAATGAGGACCAATCGATCATCGACGGTACGGCCACCCAGCCGGTGGGAATGCTCGAGTTCGTGGAGCGGCACGGGGGCGCGGTCGAGATAGAGCTGAACCGTTGCTACCGAGGGCCAAAGACCGTGGTTGAGGCGGCCAATGAGGTGATCGCCCAAAACCAGAACAGGCGCGCGAAACTACGCACCGCGGCGAAAAAGGGGGGTACCGCGGTCAGGGTGCTCGAGAGCTGGAACGAACGAGCCGAAGCCACCGACATCGAAAAGAGCTTGCGCGACCTACAGAGCATCGGAATTCGACGATCCGATGTCGTAATTCTGGCTCGAACAGTGGAGCAGTTCCGCACGATTCGCGATCTGTTGCGAAAGCTGGTCGTTCCTCATCGTGTGCTCGGCGGAGAACGTTTCTCAGAGCGCAAAGAGGTGAAAGACCTGCTCGCCTACCTGAAGGTGATCACCAACAGAGCCGATCTGCTCTCCCTTCGCCGAATCATCAATGTTCCCCGTAGAGGCATAGGAAAGCTCACGCTCAGACGTGTCGAGGCCCATGCCGAGGCCCAAGAGCTCGGTTTTCTCGCGGCACTTCGCGATGCCGAGGCGATCGAAGATCTGCCGAAGAACTCCAAGACGAAGATTCTCAATTTCTGCGAACAGATCGACGATCTCAGCTCGAAGTTGGGCGAGTTCGACGCGGCCGAGATGCTCGATCAGGTGGTTGAGCGAACCCGCTACATCGAAGACATCCACCAGCAGAACGTCGCGGATCGAGACGCCAGGGAGGCGGGGGTCAAAGAACTCCAAGCCTTCGCGCGGGAATTCTGTGAACGCCGAAACCCAGGAACGACCGAGGCATTCTTGCGCGAAACCTCTCTAAGGGTCGACGCCGATCGATACGATCCCAATCTCGATGTCGTCCATCTAATGACGGTGCCGGTGTCTCGGGGTCTGGCCTTCCCGCATGTCATCTTGGCCGGAGCTGAAGAAGGCGTCTTCCCGCGTTCCGACGAGCCCGACGAGATCGAGGCGGAGCGCAGGCTCTTCCACGTGGCGATCAGCCGATCGTCCGAAAGCGTCACAATTTGTCACGCACGGAATCGAAAGAGAGCCGGCACCGGATTTCGGGGAGAGCCATCGAGATTCATCGCCGAGATCCCAGACGAGCTGCGCGAACATCTGCAGACCTTCAGCCGCGAAACCGAGATATTCGACGCGGCGGAGAAGAGGGATCTTCCACCTCCGGGAGCTGGTGAGTGGGTGCGCTTCGAGATCGGAAACCGCGTGCAACACGCGGAATGGGGTGAGGGAACCGTGCTCGAGACCGAGGGGCTGGGGCAAGATCTCAAGCTACAGATTCAGTTCGAGACGATCGGGCTGAAGAAACTGTTGCTGCGGTACGCGAAGCTCAAGAAGGTGTCGTAGCCCACAATGAACGTAGATCCAGCGCTCGTGCGTCACGTCGCGAGGTTGGCTGGGCTCACTCTCAACGACGACCAAGTGGGGGGCTTAGCGGTCGAATTGCGCGAGATTCTGACCCATTTCGAGACCCTGGGCACCTGGTCAGCGGGGCACGAAGAGCCCGAGATCGGGACCGAGGGGGGCTGTCGAGTCGAGCGGGAAGATGACCCCGATCCGGCCCTGCCGAATGAGAGCGGAACTCTCGGTTCCCCGGCATCGGCGCGGGGCCATTTCAGGGTGCCGCCTACAATCCAAGGGCGATGAGAGAGACGGCGCGGGAGATGGCGCGCGCGGTGCGTCTCGGTGAGCGGAGCGCTCGCTCGTGCGTGGAACTCTCTCTCGAGACGATAGCGCGTCTGGATCGTACGATTTCGGCGTTTGTGCACGTAGACGAGGCCGGGGCACTTCGCGCGGCGGAGGAGATCGATTCGCGCCGAGATTCAGGTCGCGCGGTTCCGCCGCTGGCAGGTGTGCCGATTGCGGTGAAAGACAATATCTGCATCGAAGGGCTGCCGACCTCCTGCGGAAGCCGGATCCTGGATGGTCACATCTCACGATATACCGCGACGGCGGTGCGCAGAGCCCGCGAGGCCGGGTGCATCATCATCGGAAAGACGAATCTGGACGAATTCGGGATGGGCTCTTCGACGGAGCACTCATGCCATGGTCCGACGCGGAATCCATGGGATCGGGAACGAACATCTGGGGGGTCGAGTGGTGGCTCGGCAGCGGCGGTAGCCGCCGGCATGGTGCCGATCGCACTCGGGTCGGATACCGGCGGCTCGATCCGGCAGCCCGCTGCCTTCTGTGGCGTGGTCGGCTTCAAGTCGACCTACGGAATGGTGAGCCGTTTCGGATTGGTCGCCTTCGGATCGAGCCTGGACCAGATTGGACCGATAGCGACAAACGTGGATGACGTCGAGATGCTTTTTGAAGCGATCAGTGGTCCCGATCAAAAGGATGCCACCTGCTTGGAGGGAGAAGCGCGGGGCGGGAGACACGATCCGGGGATGGAGGATGGCGGACCGCGGATTGGGGTTCCGAGGGAGTTCTTCCAAGCAGGTCTCGACCCTGTGATCGAAAACTTGATTCTGACGGTTTTGGGGGAGCTGGCACGAGACGGCGCCGAGATCATCGAGCTCGATATTCCTTTACTCGATGCATCGATTCCGGTGTACTACCTGATCTCCGCCGCGGAGGCTTCATCGAATCTGTCACGTTTCGACGGAGTGCGGTTCGGCGCGCGAATCGAGGGAGAGCCGAGCGCCGATGCGATGATCCGCGCCACCCGAACCGCCGGCTTTGGCGATGAAGTCAAACGACGGATCATGTTGGGGACCTTTGCTCTCTCGGCTGGTTATCACGATGCCTTCTACGGGCAGGCGTCAGGAATGCGCCACCGAATGGGGGAAGAGCTCGCCCGTGCCTTTGCGGCGGTAGATGTTCTCGTTGGGCCCACGACGCCGACCTTGCCCTTCGAGCTGGGGGAGCGTCTGCAAGATCCTCTCGCGATGTATCTATCCGACACCTACACCGTGGCGGCCAATCTCGCCGGCCTCCCCGCGATCTCGATTCCCGCTGGACATGCGCGCGGCTTGCCGATCGGATTGCAGATCATGGGACCCCGCCTGGGAGACGACTTGGTCTTCGATGTAGCGCGCGCGGCGGCGGCGACTCCGAGCTGCCGAGATGCAGCGGAGAGACTGTCTTCGTGGCCTGACGGGAGCGCGGATCAAGGCGCGGCTGAATAGCCGTATCGCCCGGCAACGCTCTCGGTAGTACGGAATACCGTCGCGGCATCGGCGGGGTCTATGCGTTGGCGCCATGAGGTATCGAGTCGTATTGTCCCGTCGAATGTGCGCAACAGTTTTCAGGCGATGCCAGTGGGTTCATCGGACTACGGGACTGGTTGAACGCGACGGTTACTCTCCGGTGTCTCGCTGACCGGTGTCATGCATCAACTCTCCCTGCATTTGGAACCGAACGCTCCAGAAGAGCGAGAAAAACGAAGGTGACGGCCATGAGGTATGTGGCCGAGGTCAGATCGATGAAGGCGCTGCCTATCGCTAAGGCCGCTATGGCCGCAACGAGGAGGGTGATCCTGGAGCGAGAGTCATGCCCGCGTGGCTGGCGGTTCGCCCAGAGAAGGGAACGCCTTATCGGTCGGCCAAATCCGAGCAGGAGCAAGAAGAGGGCGGGCAAGCCGGAATCTACGGCCACCGTCAGGTAGGTGTTGTGGCTCGAGACGCCGTCGGGATCACCGAATGCCGATCCGAAGCTATGGTGCGCCGCCTCATAGCCACCAACGCCCCGTCCGAGCATTGGCTTCGCCGCGATCATCTGGAGCCCGCGGTCCGCCAACGCCAGACGGGTTGTCGCGGTGCCTTCGTTCCCCATTCTCTGCGCGAGGAGCTCGTGCTGTTCCATCGACGCAAAGACAGTCGCGAAACCCGCAAGGACGGCGACGAGCAGCATCGGGCGAAGCAGTTTCCAATCGCCGGTCAGGGCGAGGAAGAGCAGATGTCCCACAAGCACGCCGAGCCACGAACCCCGCGTGAAGCAGGCGAAGACGCAGATCAGACAGAACGCGAAGGTCAGCATCGAACCCTCTTTTTGAGAGGTGCTTCGCACACGGTGGAGTGCGATCAGCATTCCGAGTCCGAGCTGTAGGCCGTAGATGGCGGGGTTGAGATAGGGACCGGCGGCTCTGCGAATGCCATCGGTGGTCCATACGATATAGTCGGTTCTCGGCGCCCCCAGATACGAGAAGATCACTTTGTCGAGCCGGAGAACGCTTTCGATCAGCCCCAGTGCGCCCCCCACTATGACAATGACAAGAAGCACTCGGAGGAATCGGTCGACACCTTCCGGCCGCTGAATACCGGCCAGAGTCAGCCGATAGAGCAGATAGGGAATCCACACACTATCGACGATCGGCAAGAACGCTTTGCTCAGCGAAAGCGGCGACCAGGCTGCCGAGAGAGTACGGACAACCACGAAAAGCAGGAGAGCCCCGTTGATGAGATCGGCTCTCTCGACACGCAAGTGATCTCGACGAACTACTTGAGCGAGGTTTGCCACCAGCGCAACTATCGCCATCGCTCGAGGCGGTGTGAGATCCGGGATTCCCGTCGGGAGTTCCACTCGCATGTAGAACTGCAGCAGGGGCACCAGTGCGATCCAGAAGACCACCGCATTGATGGAAGGCAGGTATACGAGAAGCACGAGGAGCGACGGAAGCAAGAGAGAGGCGATCAACGAGTCCCACATGGAACCCGCGATCGCATATCCGATGAGCGCCCCAACTCCGGTCAGGATCGGCACCATTGCTCGGTTGTCCCGAATCCCCAGAACGGCCGAGCTCATGTACGCGTCTCGGGGGAGCAGAACAAGTCTATGTGAAAGCAACTCATGCGGTTGTCCTGTGGGTGGATTGCTCTGACGGTGGTCGTGGCCAGAGCGAGAGAAGGGTCCCGGCACTTGCGATGCCGGTCCCTCTTCTGCGATTCGGCCCTCCTTGACTCTTCTGAAGTGCGATCCGCGCGCGCCGGCGATTTCGGGGCGGAAACTACTTCCAGACCCGACCCAGGAATCCCTTGATCTCCGGCACGCCACCCTGAAAGACCAGGTACCCGTCGTGAGGTTCCCGCTCGGTCATCTCTCCGGCGACAGGTCGACTCATCAGCTCCCCCACGGCCCGCGGGTCGTCCGGGTGCATCCCCAATGCCCACGCCAGCTTCACATAGGCCACCTCGGGGAGCATGTTGGCCAGCGGGACCACCCCCAGCTCCATGATCTCCCGGCCGGTTTCATAGACATACATCTGGACGAATCCCCACAGCGTCTGCAGGGTCATGAAGATCAGAACCCCCGCGTCGCGGGCTCGCTCCAGGGCGGGATAGAGGAGGCGATTGACGTGGCCCAGACCCGTACCGGCGATGATGATTCCTTTGTAGCCGGCATCGATCAACCCATCGATCACGTTTGCCTGCATATTCGGATAGTAGTAGACAAGTGACACTTTCTCGTCGAATACGGCATTGATCTCGACATCTCTATCACTACGACGCGTCGCGAAGTCCTTTTTGATCGGCGTGATCTTCCCCTGTTCCACCATAGCCAGAGGCAAATCACCGAGTGTGCGAAAAGTGCTGCGATAGGAACTGTGCATCTTGCGCACACGCGTGCCACGATGCAGCAGATTGTACCGATCCGAAGTAGGGCCGAACATGCAGACCATCGTCTCGGCGATCTCTCCGTGCGCGGCAGCCCAGGTGGCACTGATTAGATTCCGTGCCGCATCGGAGGAGGGACGATCCGATGATCGTTGGCTTCCCACCATGACGATCGGCACCGGAGGTCGCTGCACCATGAAGCTCAACGCCGCGGCGGTATGGTGCATCGTATCGGTCCCATGTCCGATCACGACGCCGTCGTAACCTTCGCGAATTGCCGCACCGGTCTCTTCGGCGAGCACAAGGTACTGCTCAGGTCCCATATTTTCCGAGAAGACGCCGAAGAGCTTCACCGTTTCGAGATTGCACACATCGGCCAACTCGGGAACCGAACCGTAGAGCTCCCCGGGGCTGAAAGCCGGAATGACCGCACCGGTGCGATAGTCCAGGCGGGAGGCGATCGTTCCCCCCGTGCCGAAGAGCTTCACCGTCGGTTTCTTGTCGTCGATCGGGAACTCCTTTTCCGGGATCTTGTATTTCGCCTCCCTGTAGCCGATCTTTTCGATGCCGAGGATGGTGTCGTGACGCAATCCGACGTTGTACCCGGTGCCGAGCTTGAGTACGAGATGCTCCGCGTCCGCGGTCTCGGAGCGCGGAAGAACGAGCCCCTCGAAATCACCACGCGTCGTTCGCGCGATGACTTCACACCAGACCGTGATTCCGAACCTCTCCATGACGCTCAGACAGGGGTCGCGATATCCGTTGTCGCTGTTTGGAGCCATCGTTCAGCTTTCGATGGTTTCGAGCAGTCGCTCGCGAACCAGCTTCGGGTCGAGGCGGCCGAGCAGCTTGGGCATGACTTGCCCCATGGACCATCGCAAGATCTTCTCTTGCGGCTCGCCTTCCATGCGACGCGCTCCGATCGTGGTCCAGGCAAGCAACTGATCGAGCTCCTGCGCGTCGCTCAGCCCCACTCGATACTTTTCGAGGATCTGGCCGGTCTCTCGGTCGGCCTCGATGAGTAGTCGATCGAAGGCGGCTTCGAACCCCTCCCGGCGGATCTCGCCCTGCTCGAAGGCGCTCTGTAGTGGTTTCAGTCTGGCCGGCTCCGGAAGCCGATCGAGCCCTGACTTGCGCCGCAAATACGGGATCCGTTTTTCCAACGTGAACGCGAGCAATCGGGCCGCTGCGCCCTCGGTCGGCCCGATGGCCTCGAAAAGACTCGCCCACGTGGAGGTGGCGAGGCGTGTGGCCAGAAGCGGTTCCAGGCCAAGAGCGGCGTAGCGTTCCGCCCGTTCCCAGGGGGGTTCGGGAAGTCGGGCGGTGACCTCTCGCACCCAGGAGTCGGGAATCGGTAGGGGTGGAGTGTCGGTGTCGGGGTACATGCGGTCCGCGCCCGGCAGGATCCGTTCGAATCCGGTCCTCCCGTCGCGATGGGCCTGCCGGGTCTCCGCGGGCACTCCCACGAGCGCCTGTTGAGCGCGAATTAGGATCTCCCGCGTGGCAGTGTTGGCATCGGTCGCCGAGCCCCACAAAACGATGATCGCGTCGTCTTCGGTGGCCCGAAGAGCGGCCCTGAGTTGGCGCCACTCGGAGTGGTTCAGCCCATACCCTTCGATATCGGAGTGGATCATGAAGGGGCGGGAGGTGATGCAGGCGATGACCCGTACGCGATCGGCCAGCTCGCTGGCGAAGGTGATCCCAGGCTGGGTGCGATGCGTCAAGATTCCGGCAAAAGCCGGAAGTTTGAGAGCGCAGATCACTTCTCCCTGTTCGAGCGCATGACGGATCGGCGCGAAGTCGCAGCGGCGAAGAGAAGCCGTTGCCTCGATCGCCAGGTCCGACATATTCCACGCCAACCCATTCGAAGGGAGCTCGAGTGTCTCCTTCTCGACGCCACGGCGATCCAATTCGTCACGGATTCGCAAGAGACCGAGTTGCCGAAACCCCTCGATGTGTACCAGTCTCGGCAAGCCTCGATGGCGATCGACACCTTTGATCTCGACTCGGCGACCACCGGCGATCGACACGTTGACGTCCTGGCGGGCTGCGCCGGCGCCGCGTCGAACTTTATTCGTGGTTCGAGTCAGTTGCGCGATCACGCGAGCGCCAGCCTCCAGTTCTTCCGGAGTGACCATGTCGGGCTCGGTCACGATCTCCGTCAGCGGCATTCCCAGCCGATCGGTGCGGAAGACGATGCGGTGGCCGAAGTCCGATACTTCACGACATGAATCTTCTTCGAGCGAGAGCTGTCTGATTCGTAGTTCGCGATCCACACCGAGAGAGGGAACGACGAAGGGAATCTCGCCGGTCAGCCCCAGCATGGCCGTGCGTTGGAAACCCGTCGGAATCGACCCGTCGAGGTACTGTTTGCGCATCACGTGCAGCTCGGAAACCAGATTCAATTTGAAGAGGGAGCAGATCTCGATCCCGATCTTCACCGCCGTTGCGTCGATTTCGAATGGAGGGGTGTCGTCGATCTCATAGGTGCAGACGGTTCCGCGTTCCAAGAGATAGACGATCTCTTTCTTCGTTTTGAACTCCATCAAAGCGCAACCGTCGTACTCACCGAGCTCCGAGAGAGTGGGGCGCATGTGACGCAGCACCTCCGCATCGAAGTGGTCCACATAGCGCCCGGCGGGGCAGCGGCAGAAGAGCTTGCTTTTCGTTCGCAGCTGTTGATGGACCTCGAGCCCCGCCATGAACCCCAATTCACGATAGTCGGCCGGAGTCATCTCGCCGTATTGTCGATCAGGGAAATCCAGCGGAGCGTCTCGCCGGGGATTCAGCTCGGTCGGCGGTCGGATTTTCGGCTGGGATGGAGTGGATTCTGGCTGCATGCGGGGTCCATTTTGGATCGTGCATTCTAGCAGCCCCACTCCACCGACGCTGTCTCTTTGGAGAGGCACTCGGGCCGGGCTGGTATTCTCACTCCGAATCATCTTGGAAAAGGACTATTCTGGTCCTGTTTTCAAGGAGCCTGCACCGTCGGAGTTTCAGTTGCCCCAGACATCCCTTCAGATTCCGGATCGCGTCGACGTCTTGATCGTGGGTGCCGGTCCCGCTGGGCTGGCGGCCGGCCGCAGGATCGTCGACGCCGGCGCCACGGTTCTGATCGTGGATGCGCGCGCCCGGATCGGCAACCCACCGCGCTGCGGGGAACTCGCCAGAGACAACTTCATGGAGGTTTTCGGATTCGATCCCGAGCCGGATTGGGTCCGATGGAGAATCGCCGAGCTCGGAAACATGCCGGTGCTCAACCGCAGCGCGACAGAGAGCGGTGCCGCGAGGATTCTATCTCGGCGAGGAGCCAGCGTCGCCGAAGGCTGTGCTCTCATGGGGCTGGGGGAGTACGACGGCGTGGGTCGGACCGCACGCCTGCGCTCGTCCCACGGATCGATGGAAGTGTACGCACGGCTGGTGATCGCGGCGGACGGCGCCCCCTCGCGAGTGGCGCGTTTGGCGGGCATCGATACCCTGATCAGTCCGCTCGAAACGGTTTCTTGTTTGGCCTATCGCATCATCGACACCACGCTCGAGAATGCGAACAACATTCGCTTCGAATTCCCGCCAGTGCTGAATCCTCACTACTTCTGGGTCATCCCCTCGGGACCGAGCGAGGCCAATGTCGGCCTGGGTGTTCCCGCTCACCGTGGCCACGCCGCTCGCCCCCTGCTCGATCGCCTCATGGACGAGACGGGCGCGCTCACGGGGGGAAAGAGAATCCAGACGATCGTCGGATGGTATCCCAGCACCTTGCCACTCGAGACTCCTTTCGTTGACGGACTCTTGGTCACCGGGACGGCCGCGCGGCTGATCGATGCAGAGCTGGGAGAGGGGCTATGGCAGGCCGCGTTCAGTGGTGCCGCCGCGGGAGAGACCTACGTCGATGTAGGGGAGCGTGGCACCTCGGCGCAAGAGCTCGCATCGTACAGAGATCGAGTCGATCGCCTGTACGGCCCTCTTCGGCACGGGTATGCCAAGAGACGAAAGCGCGAGGCACGCAGTGGCTGAGAGTCAGCGACGCGCGAGGAGGAGAGCCCGCAGGAACTTCCTGCGAACGGTGGCGGGCGCGGGCCTCGGTGCAGTCGCATGGCGGGCAACAGTCGATCTCAAAAGACGCGGGCTACGCGACGCCCGGCGCATCGAAGTTACGAAAAGCTGTATCGGATGCACAGGCTGCGCGGCCGTCTGCCCCACCGCGGCGATCGAAGCGATTCCTGACGGTATCGCGGTGATCGATGAGCTCTGCGTAAGCTGTGGCTACTGTCAGGCGGGGTGTGCGGTCGACGGCATCCGTGTGTTGCAGGGCCGAGACATTGCATAGCGTGAAAGTGCGCCAGACTTGCCAACTGCTCTTTATCCTCTTCTTCGTGTTCTTCGTCAGCTCGACGGTGAGGGTGTCCGCCGGAGAGTACTTTTTCCGCGCGGATGCCCTTACGGTCCCCTTCGCTGCGATAGCTTCCCTCAGTTGGAGCTCGTCGCTGCTCTTCTGCGCGGTGCTGATCGCGACAACGGTGGCTTGGGGCAGGGTGTTTTGTGGTTATGTATGTCCGATGGGAACGATGGGCGATTTGTTGGACAAGATGTTTTCGTTCAAGAGCCGATACTCCGCCGCGGGGGCGTTCAAATACCATCTGTTGCTGGCGCTTGCGATGCTGTCTTGTGGAGGGGCGACCTTCTTCTGGCTCTTCGATCCACTCAACTGGTCTTCTCGGATCGGCGGCGGCTTCGCCCCTCGCTATGTCGAGTACCATTGGTTGTTCGTTCTCGCAGTGGCGCTCTTGGCGCTCCACGCCATCTTCGGGCGCCGCGCGTTCTGTCGTGTGCTCTGCCCACTGGGCGCTGCTTTGGGAGTCGTCTCCAAACTGGGGCTGTTCAAGAGGGAGTTTATCGAGCCTGATTGCATCGATTGTGATCTGTGCGTCAAGCAATGCAGAACCGGTGCCATCGTCGAGCGACCTGAAACGTACGATCCGATGGAATGCGTTCACTGCGGTCATTGCGTGGATGTCTGCCCAACCGATGCGCTCGAGTTTCATTACACGTCGACCCATCTGCCCGCGCCACCTCAACCTCCACGCCGCGCCTTTCTGCTCACCGCCGGCCTGGCCGCGATCGCGATGCTCGGTCTGCGCCCATTGAGAGCCGCTCACGCGGCGATGCGGCCCGTGATTCGCCCTCCAGGCTCGGTTCCGGAGGACCGTTTCATCAACCTCTGCATCCGATGTGGATCGTGTTCGAGAGTTTGCCCGACATCCACACTGATCCCCGCCGGCCTGGAGAGCGGACTGCTGGCCTACCAGGCGCCCGTATTCGATCCGGACGTCGGCGGTTGTCTGCACGACTGCAATTTGTGTGGCGCGGTCTGCCCGACCGGCGCGATTGAGGAGCTCTCCTTGGGCAATAAGCAGGGGCTTCAGATCGGAGTGGCCTCGATCCACCAGACGCGATGTCTGGCGATTGGGAAGAACCAACCTTGCTTGAGCTGCGTGGCTGCATGTCCTTTCGAGGCAGTGTTTCTCGTGGGCGTGGATATCACTTCGGAGTGGGGCGATTCGCTAGGGCATCCTCGCGTCGTGGAGGATCGTTGCGTTGGCTGCGCGCTCTGCCAGGTTGCCTGCCCGGTTGAAGGCGAGGCCGCCATCACGGTCGCGGCGATCGCTCCGCAGAAGCCGCTTCCACCGCTTCCCAACCGCCGCCGGGTCTTCGAGCCGGGCGTGAGCGAGCTTTTTCGCTTGCCCTGAGGACTAGCCCGGATATCTCACGAGATTCCTGCTGCGACCGCACATCTCCCTGCCCTGCCGGCACTTCCCACCGTTTCGCCTTGT
>NYZA01000043.1 GCA_002686955.1 Gemmatimonadota bacterium | reverse complement strand
GGTCAGTCCGAGCTGAGTTCCCGCCATCGAGGCGATCGAGATCTCCTTGAACTGCCCCTCGTTGGCGCCGATCTGGAAGCGCAGAGAGTTGTCCTCTGCCCGGATCTTGTTGATCCCAGCGGCGACATTGCTTCCGAAGCGAAGATCGACCGACTCTCGGCCGTTCGAGATCGTGCCGGTCTTGCCCACCTCGAAACGGCCCTGCACATCCCCATCGAGATCGACCAGGAAGCTCTTGGCGTTGAAGGTGAGGGTGGTGGAGCCCAGCGTCAGGCCGGCCGACGCATTGCCGACGGTGAAGTCGACTGTGTTGCCATCCTTGTCTTGCAGTGTCGCGCTGCCGTCTTGACGCTCATCGACGTCGTAGATGTAGTTCACCTGGTTGTCGAGCGTCACGATCGCGTCGGTTCCCACCGTCACCTGCTGTGTCACGTTGATATCCGCGAGAGAGCTGGTGGTGAGGCCCGTGTCGTGAATGCTGATCGACGCCGCCGAGCCCTGGTCTCCTGTGGTGAACACCAGCTGGTCACCCGTTGCCGTGACATCGATTTCGGCTGCGGAGAGGGAAGCGGTGGTCAAGCCCATGTTCACGGCGGTCTCGATCGCCGCGGCGAGAGTGGTGGCGTTCGTATGGCCACCCGCTGCGACCGTGACCGTCATCGCGCTCCCACCGTCGAGCGAGAGCATGAAGTCGTCGTTCACGCCCGCCGTGATCGTGAGGGTGCTGGTGAAGTCGATGTCGTCGCCGCTCACGATGGCACCGGCCGACTCCTGCGTGACCACGACCTGGTGGTCGCCCGCATCGAGCCCGACGACGCTGGTCGGATCGGATAGACCCAACGATTCGTTGTCGATGAACTGACTCGCGTCGACCACCGAGCTCACGGTGACGGTGTGGAACCCTTCCGAGAGTGTGGAGTTCTGAGCCAGCTCGATGTCGGATGCATTGGTCGAGATCCCGATGCCGTTGTCGGACGACCCGTCCAGCAGATACTGGGCACCGAACTGCGTCTCCTGCGCGATCCGGGTGATCGTATCGATCGCCGACTCCAGCTGGTCCTGATCCGCGGCCAGCATCGTCGCGTCGTTTACCCCCTCGTTCGACGCGTGCACGGCCAGCTCACGCATCGTGGTGAGCAGGTTGTGCACCTCGGCCAGGGCGCCCTCTGCCGTCAGCAGCATGTTGATCGAGGTCTCTGCGTTTTCGATCGCCTGCCCGAGGCCGGAGATCTGGGCACGGAACTGCTGCGAGATCGAGAGACCCGCGGGGTCGTCGGCCGCCGAGTTGATCCGAAGACCGCTCGAGAGCCGCTCCAGGTTCTTGTTCAGCCCATGCTCGACCTTCGTCAGATTCCGGAAGGCGTTCATGGACGCGATGTTGTGATTGATGCGCAATGACATCTTCGATCCTCCGTGATGGGGGGCTGCCTCCGCCTTCCTCCTGAGCGGCGGCCAGATCCCGACTCCTTGCCCCGGAACGCGGCTTTCGACATCGCCGGGGCCGGGCGGGCCAACGAGGCGTCCTTGCCTCGCTATTCGCGGTTGGTCGAGGCCCCGCCCCTTGCGGTTTGGGACCTTTCCCGATGCGAGTCCATAAAAGTGGAGGGGAGTCCGGCTTCTATGGCGCTCACGGTTACCATCGGGCAAAGAGCCGATCGGCTTTAGCGTCCGGGGGCTTCAAGACGGAACAATCCTGGGATTCTTCGAGTCACCGAGTCGCGGCCGAGGTCAGGTCGGCGAGGGCTTCCTTCGCTCGGGCGCAGGAGCGATCCAGCTCGAGAGCGCTTCGGAACGCGAGCGCCGCCGATTCCCGATGTCCGAGAGCCCGGTATGCCTCACCGATCTTCGACATCGTCGTGGCGCTGGGCGGCAGCCCCGAACGCAGGGTGTTTTCGTAGCAATCCAGCGCGTCTTCCGGGCGGCCGCGGCGCAGATGAGCGTCGCCGAGAACACCGTGCAGATCGGTGAGCGCGGCATCCTCATTCAGAGCCGACTCGAGGTGCGGGATCGCCTCGTCGTCGCGGCCGCGAAGAACCAGCACCTTGCCGAGATTCGCGGAGATTCTCGGCGTCGCACGATCGACTTTCGAGTAAACCGCTTCGGCGGCTGCGAGATCGCCGCGCTCGAAGTGGAGGTTGCCCAGGGGCAGTATCAGCTCCGCGAGCGCCCCCGCGAGCCCGATCGTCGTCCGCAAGAGCTCCGCCGCCTGCTGCGGGCGGCCACGTTGAATGTGGACTCGAACCAGAGCGAGCACAGCGTCGGGATGCGCCGGAGAGATCGAAATCGCCTGCTCCAAGAGGCGCTCGGCCTGGATGAAGTCGCCCTCGCCGGTGCAGCCGATCGCAAGCTCGAGCAGCGCCTGGTAACGCACCCGATCCACGGCCGTGGCGATCGAGGGCACGCCGCCCGGCTCTGAGGCCGCTCGCTGGAGCGCCGCGCGCGCCCGGTCGTGATCGCCCAGCGCCTTGTGAGCGGCCGCCTGGAAATAGGCGGCGAGTGGGCTTTCTGGATCCGCCTCCGCCGCACGGTCGAAATCGGCAAGGGCTTCGCGGGCTTCTCCTCCCTGAAGGCGCAGGCGTCCCGAGAGGACCGAGGCGTGGGACCAGATGTCGGGTCGCGTTCCTCGACAACGCGAGTCATCGAGCAGAACTCGTAGCGGTGGCTCCGCCTCGGCCGCCATGCCGGCCCCGAAGCAGCCTTGAACCAAGTTGTACTGCTCGTAGAATGTGGCGCTCGGAGCAGCAGCCGCTGCGCGTAGCGGCGCCAAATTGCGGACCGCCTTCTCGCGCGCAACGATCGGGTCGGCGTACCCCAGATGCTCGACCACGATCTCTGGCATGTAGTCGGTTCCGACTCCGGCGGCCTCGAGGCTATTCGCGACCTGCTCATGAATGGCCCCCTCGAAGTGGATCCCGGGCCGATTCGGCAAGATGCGGAGCTGGGTCACCTGCTGATGAAAGAGGCGCTCGTGCCGCATCAGAAGCGTGATATGCAGACCCGCCGGCGGAATGCCCGATCGGGGCAACTCCCGTAGCTCGGCCACCGAGTCGGCGTGCAACACGTCGTCTGCGTCGAGCCACATGATCCACTCGCACTTCGCGAAAGAGAGCGATCGGTTCCGCGCCGCCGCGAAGTCGTCGCACCACTCGAAATGATGCACCTCGGCGCCGTACTCCCCCGCGATCTCGACCGTGCGATCGGTGGAGCCGGTATCCACCACCACGATCTGATCGAAGGCCTCCCTCGCGCTTTCCAGACACCTCCCCAGATTCTCCTCTTCGTTCTTCACGATCATGCAGAGCGAAACGCCCGCTCGATCGGCACCCCGGCACCCCTCCGGCGCCGATTCGCCGCCACGCTTGCGCGCAAGCTCCGCCAAATTGCGCCGCACCTCTTCAGCTTCGGGCTCAAGCGATTCCGCACGCCGGAAGGCCGCCTCGGCGTCGTCGAAGCGCTGGAGCCGAGAGAGTGCGATTCCGCGGTTGTTGTGGGTCTTCCAGTTCGCGGAATCGACCTCGATAGAGGTGTCGATCACCGAGAGCGCGTCTTCCGGCCTCCCCTTCTCGAGGGCGATCGCCGCGTGCAGCTCCAGCACGGGAATGTGCCGCGGCGCCAAATCGGCGGCTCGGCGGATCTCGGCCATCGCCTCGTCGGTGTGGCCGAGCGCGCGGTGGCAGCGGGCCAGATTGAAGTGCGCGAGTGCGTAGTCCGGGCTGATCTCCAGCGATCGCCGAAGGTACGAGATCGCCTTCTGATGGTCTCGCGCATCGAAATGCTCGAGCACGCCGAAACCGTGCAGAACCTCCGGATTGTCCGGCTCGAGCTCGATCGCGGTCTCGAGTCTCTCCCGCGCTTCGTCGAAACGCAGTTCGGTGAGAAGCACCGCGGCCGCCTGCAAGAGCGGCTTCGCGGGGCGTGGCGATAGCTCCGCCGCGATCGCGAAATGCTCTAGCGCCTTCTCCGACTCCCCACGTTGCGCCAGCACGAGCCCGACTTCGAGATGAGCGCCGGAGTTGCTCGAATCCTCCTCGATCGCCTGCATACCCAAGGCGAGGTAGTGATCGAGCTTGCTGCCGTCTTGGCCCACCAGCCCGTAGTGGTGAATCGGCACGGCAGTCCTGAACACGCGAGCGCCAACCTCGAAAGCGCTGTCCTCCAGTAGCTCGTGAACCCGCCTGCGCCACTCCATCCCCAGCCCGTTCTTCCACAGGCGAACCTTGTTGGACGGCACCCATCCAGGTTCGCTCCGACAGCGGCCCGGATATGAACCGTCGTCCGGGTGGAAGTTCGGTGCCGTCATCCGCTTGCAGTAGTTCCGGGTGCTCATCTGAAAGGCGTCGGCGCAATCGGAGGCGATCAGCTTTCGAAGCTTGACGTGATCCACCGCGTCGATCTCCTCATCGGCGTCGAGGCTCAGCACCCAATCCCCGCGCGCCATCGCCAGCGAAGCGTTGCGGGCCGCCGCGAAATCGTCCACCCACTCGAAATGCCCCACGCGGGCGCCGAATCGCCGGGCGATCTCGATCGTGTCGTCGTTCGACCCCGTATCGACGACCACGACCTCGTCCGCCAGCCCCCGAATGCTCTCCAGGCAGGCCGGAAGAAAGCGCGTTTCGTCGCGCGCGATCATCGACACCGTGAGCGTCGGGGTTCCGTCCGCCCGGGGGGGCAAGGGGTGATGCGCTTCGGGCCGCGCCGGACGCTTCGATCGATCCGCCGCCCTCTTTCGTCGCTTCTTCTTGGACATGAGTCACCAATTGCGGAGATGAATGAGCCGCTTTCCCGGAAGATCGCCCGGAATCGCCCCGGCTTGACCCAAACGCTTGTCAGCCGCCGCCGAAGCGCCCACAGTAGAAGTGTGTGACGCACGGTCACCGGACGGCCGCGCGACGCCGAATCGGAGAACCGGACATGAGCTCTCTCGCCCCCCCTGTCCCCGCACCCCCCGTCCGTCACTACCGCGATTCCGATCTGCCGGCCCTGCTCGACCTGATGGGACGGATGACTCCAAGCGGCAACACACCGGGCGAGAAAGAGTTCCGCGAGGCGTTCAACGACCCGAAACACGGCAGAAATCCCTGTCGCGACCTTCTGGTCAAGGCGCACCCCGGGGGCGGCGTCGACGGCTTCGTCGCCCTCTACCGAGAAGACGAGTTCTTCACCGCCCTCGGCCCCTTCCTCGCCCCCGACCTCTCGGTGCGCCACCGACCCTGCGCCCATGCCCTTCTGCGATCCGCCGAGCACCTCGCGGCCGAACGGGGGTGGCGCAGCCTGCGCTTCGAAGTCGACGGATCGGATCACGAGCGGCGAATCGTCCTGCATAACCGCGGCTACCGCGAAGTGCGGATCTACCGGCGCATGGAGCTTTCCGATTTGAGCGCCGGCCTGGCGCTCACCGATGCCGATCTGGTTCGAGGCGCGGAAGACGCCGATTCGAAGGTCGAAACCCTCGCATCGTACGCCGACCGCAAGACCTTCTCCCCCGCCGCCACCCTGGGCGCCCTGCTCGACGAAGCCCTCGGCGGCACCTGGATGTTTCGACCGCATGGTGAGAGAGGCGCCACCGATCGCCTGGCGCGCCACGGCGCGGGCGCCGAGCGAGTCCTCGTGGCCGTCGACGCGAAGAGCGACGAAGCGGTGGGCTTCATCGAGTGGAGCCTCCGCCCCGGAAACGAAGCCTTCCTCGACGACATCGGAGTGCGCGAAATCGCCCGCCGCCAAGGCTGGGGCCGCCGCCTGATGAAGGCCGGCCTCTCCGCGATGTCCACCGAAGGCGCCCGCCGCGTCCGCCTCGACGTCGACAACGAAAACCGCCCCGCCCGCTGGCTCTACCGCCGCTTCGGCTTCCACGACGTGGGAACAGTGCGGTACTTGGCTCTGCGACTCGACTGAAAGAGGATCGGGGAGGGCGACAGAGCTCGCCGATCGTCGACCGCGGAAGCCACGCCGGCGCGGTGGCTGCGCGTGCAATAGGGGCTCGATCGCGGGAGCTTTTGAACGCGTGTGCGGGCGCGAAAAAGGGGCAAAAGTAGGGTTTCTTTCCTTTTGAACAGGTGCTGAACGCCAAGACGAGCACGCTCATGGCAGCCCGGCTCTTCGAGGCTCTGCCCAAGAACCCGGTGCTCTCCATCCCTTCCGCCATGCGGCTGCTCGAAACCACAAGGCCGACCGCGACGATGGCCGTGAAGGCGCTGGTCGACGCCGAGGTGCTCGTGGAAACCACCGGCCGCAAACGGGACCAACGCCTCAGCTGCGCCGCCTACCTCGATCTCTTGCGCGTGGGGACGGAGTTGTAGTCCGCAGTGCGATTCGGCTGCTCGAGCAACTCGCGGCCGACAGCCGCGACACGGAATAACGTGATGCTCAACCCCGGAGGACTTGGGTAGCATTTCTCCATGAGTCGAAAGGTAGTAAGAGCACCGGCGTCGCGGCGGTCCCGGCGTCGAAGGGCGTGGTTCGACTGGGCATTGGTGCCGATCTCTCTGTGGGCCCTTGGACTGACACGATTCTGGGAGTATCTGGGCGGCTTCTTCGTCCGCGATGACTTCAAGTATCTCAGCTGGGGTCACGAGCTGGTTCGGCGTGGATCCTGGGCGGCGGTCCTCGAGGCGGTCCTCGAGCATGTGACTCAGCCCCGGGACCGTGGATTCCGCCCCCTGCCGAGGCTCACCTCGATCTGGGACACCCTGGTCTGGCCGCTGGACCCGCTGGGTTGGCATTGCACGACCGCCCTTTTCCATCTGCTGAGCGCGCTGGTCGTCTATCGACTGGCTCTCAGGCTTTTCCGGTCCCGAAGCGCCGCGTTTTCGGGCTCGCTGCTCTTCACGGTCCACCCCTTCGCCGGAGAGATCATCGCGTGGATCGTTATGCGCGAGGAAGGGATGCTCCAGCTCGCCAGCCTGACCAGTCTTGCCTGCTACCTGAGAGCGCGCTCGCGGGGTGGACGGCGCCTCTTGTGGCTCGCGTTCTCCTGGGAAGCCGCCTTGGTGGCGGTGTTCTGCAAGGAGACCGCCGTGGTGCTGCCGGTGGTGATCGTGCTCGCCGAGGCTCTGGTGCCGGGGCTCGATCGCGGCTCTCGCTTTCGATGGCTGGCTTTCGTGCCGCATGCCGGCGCCGTCGCGCTGGGGCTATGGGCCAAGATGGAGGTGCATGGGAGCCTCATCGGCGGGGTCACGGGACCAGCACAGGTGCCGATATTCGGCGTCTGGAAATACCTGGGTGAGCTCCGCTCGGCCCTTCGTGTGTTGCTTTTCGACTTCCCGCGGGCGATGCTGCTTCCCTGGCCCCCGGGCGCGGCGGCTGCCGGGAGCATCGTCGGCTCGATCGCGCCCGGGTTGGTGGTCGGCGTGCTCCTTTGTCGATGGCGCAGCCGCTCGGTCTTGCTCTCATTGCTCTTCGTCGTGGCGGCGGCGTTTGCGCTGATCCTGCCGGTGGTGCCGGACATCGCACGCTGGTCGGTCGAAGACGCGCAGATCCGACGCTTCTACTACTCCACCCCATTCGCGGCTCTGACAATCAGCGCGCTGCTCCTGGCTCCGCTGGGTCGACTGGCGCGACCGGGCCATCACTGGATCCACCGATCGGTGGGCGGACTCTTGCTCCTGCCGATTCTGCTCGTCTACTGGCGAGGTTTCGGCGAAGTGGCCGGAGCACACCATTTCAACGCCCTCGAGCTCGAGAGATTGGCGCAGGAGCTGCGGATCAAGACCACGCGAGTAGCCGACGGATCCCGCCTTCACTTCTTCGGGAACACTGCCTCACAACCGGCCGACGTCACCGCCTGGCTCTCCCTGCGCCGGGAAGCACGCTTCTTCGCGGTTGCTCTGGAAGACGATTCCCAGGTCGCCTTCCAGCCCAGAGATCCGCGCTGGGGGTTTGGCTGGCGACCCGACTATCCGGTGGACCAATTGCAGTGGGGAGCAAGCGACCATCTTTTTTTGTGGAATCCCGAGGGGCAGGTGCTGGAAGACTGGACCGACGCGATGGAATTCGCGGTGGAGAGACGATTTCTCTCGGCGGGAGAGGTGCCGCGCTACTGGGGTCATTGGGGGCGTCCCTGGTCGGAGTGGAGCCTGCAAGGAGCCGGAGAGATCGAAGAGGGAAGTGAAGGCGGACTCCGGATCGACGGCGCGCTGAGCCTCCATCACCCCTGCATCGAGGCGGAGCCTTGGGCACACGATGGATTGCTGCTCGTGCTCGCCCAAGCCGTCGATGACTCGAACGCTTGGCGGGTGACGATGCGCTGGTCCCCGGCATTCCCGGGGAATCGACAGATCACGGGACACGCTACGGCTAACCTGAGAGCGAGGCAGCACGAGCTTCTGCTCCAGGCCGGTTGCTTCCCTCAGTGGTTGCTGCTGCCGGAAATCACCGAGCTCACATTGGAGTTCGAACCGCTCGGTGATAGCAGGGTTCCCTTGCGCCTTGCCGAGATCGAGCTGGCACCAGCGGGCTCACTGAAGGACAGCGATTTGGAGTGAGCCGGGCGGACAGGCTCCGCGGCGATGGTCAGTCGATCGCCGTCTCCGATATCGCGCGACCGTTTGCGAACGGAATCGCATCCAGAAAGGGTACGTAGCGGCCGGGGAGAACGTGGGCGCCCTGCGTTGGAGCCGGTGGAGGGATGATCGCACCATTGACCGGGTCCGCGGGCACCGGCGAGGCCGGGTCCACCCCCTTCTCCTCCCTACGCCAACGCCACTCCGCCATCGCCAGTCTGCATGCCCCACGAATCCCGCCACCCATGCGGATCACGGGGTGCCGCGCTCCCTGGCTTCTTGGGTTCAGCACCGCTTCGACGAAGGCACCGGCGGCCCGCCCGAGGCGCCGTGGCCGCGATCGGCCCGAGTCCTCGCTAGCCCGAACCGGTCGCAGCAAGAGCTGTAGCGCCACCCGTGCGTAGCGGTAGAGCTCTCGGCTGGACTCGATGCGGCGGAGCATCATGAGGATGTAGCGGGGGCGCGCGTAGAACTGGAAATAGGCGCGTTTGGCCGTCGCTTCCAGAGCGGCACGAGACATCTCGGTCCAGGGATTGGGCAGCTCTCGCTCCCCGACCCTTCCGCGAACGTAGTCGCGCCAATAGTCGATTCCGCTACCCTCGACGATATGGTCCCTTTCCAGCTCGGTGTGTGGCTTGATGATCGCGATCTGGAACTGGGCGTAGGACAGGGGGAGAGAAAGCGCCAGAGAGACGGTTCTCTTGCAGGTCTCCGGGGTATCGCCGGGAGCCCCAAGGATGAAGAAGCCGAGCGACATGATCCCGGCTTCCCGAACCGACGCCAGCACGTTGCGCTGGGTCGAGCAGATCTTCTGCCCTTTGCTCATCTGCTTCAGGACGGCGTCGTCACCCGACTCGATGCCGAAGTAGATGCGCCGGCAGCCGCCCTCGGCGAGGCTCTCGATGAGCTCCTCGTCGACCGCACCCTCGGCGCGGTGAAAGGAGAGGGAGTCGACGCGAGAACGGCAGGACCAAATAATGTCGAGCCGGCGTCGCTTGATCTCGCGGGCGATCTCGATGACGCGCGTTCGATCATGCAGCATCAGCGGGTCGAACCAGTCGATCTCTCGAATCCCCAAAGCGATGCACTGCTCCAATTCCTCGATGACCTGCTCCGGCGAGCGCGCCGAAAAGCCGGTGCGGCGCATGCAGCAAAAGGAGCAGGGGTAGGGGCAGCCCACTTCGGAGATCCCGATGGTGAAGTTGCGCCGTTGGGAGACATGGGAGTAGTAGAGATGGTTAGGAAAGATGCTTCGATCGGGGATCGGGAACTCAGAGAAGGGGATGTGCGGGGCCGTGCGCCCGCTGAAGCGCGCTTCGCCACTCGCCTGATACACCAGGCTGGGCACATCCTCGTAGCCATGGCCCCGCTCGAAGGCACTCAGGAACTCCGGCAGCATTGCCGGGGCATCCCCCGCCGCTAGGAAATCGAAGCAACCTTGCTCCATGATCTCATGCGGATAGGCCTTGGCCTCGTAGCCACCGACCATCGACGCGATGCCGGTCTCTCGACGGATCACCCGTGCCCAGCCGTACATATCCTGGATCGTCTGGGCGGCGTGGGCCGCGAAGCCCAGAAGATCCGGATTCCAGCTCTCGATCTGATCGATCGCCTCACGCGGATCGATGCGCTCCGCCGCGGCATCGATCAGTCGGACCTGCCATCCGCATTGCTTGGCCACCGCGGCGATCCAGCCGAAGGCGACATGCGGGAAGAGCCCGAACTGGTCATCGACCGTTCCGAGGTTCTCGTTGAACTGCTTCGCGTAGAAGGGCGGATAGATGAGTGCTAGCTTCATTGCCCCAATTGGTGGGTTGGGAGTTGGATCGTGCCTATCGCGTGCACTCGTCGCGTTCCGGGGGGGGGCGATAGCAGCTAGCGAAAGTCTAACCTATCTATCGTGCGGAATGTTATCCACGCTCGTGCTCCGCCGCGCACCGATGGTGGTGGCGACTCCTCAGGGTTCCCTCGATCCGAAAGGAGAAAAGTGAATGGTCCACGATGTGTCGGTCATCATCCCGGTGCGGAATCGTCGCGCAGCGCTTCAGCGCTGCCTCGACTCGATTCCGGCCTCCGTGAACGAGATCGTGGTGGTGGACAACGGGTCCACCGACGGCACTCTCGAGTGGTTGCGAGATCAGCATGCGAATGTGCGCATCGTGGAGAATGAGGAAAACCGAGGAGCCGCGGAGGCGAAGAACCAGGGCGTGCGCGCGTCGCGAGGCGAATACGTCTGGTTTCTCGATTCCGACACCGTGATACCAGAGTCATTTCGGCTGGAGCATGCCGGCGGGATCCTCGATGCCGATTCAACGGTAGGCGCGGTCGGTGGTGAAATCGTGGTTGAGGGCGACCGGGGCAAGCTCTGGCGCGTGAAGGTTCTGCTCGCCAACGGCGAGACCGAAACGCTGGAGCTGGCATCGGGTTACGGCGGATTACGCGACGTCGACTATATGCCGAGCTGCAACATGCTCATGCGGCGGATCGACTTCGACCGGCTGGGCGGTTTCGATCCGGCGTACTTCTTTCTCGTGGAGGATACCGACCTTTGTTGGCGGATCAGGCGGATGGGAAGGCGTTGCGTGGTCGACGACGCGAGCGCAGTGATCCACGAGATCGACACCGAGGCGCGCCGGGGGGATCTCTTTCTTGTGCACCGCAACCGCATCCGATTCGCCGCCCTCCACTTCTCGCCGGCGCGGCTGATCCTCTTGCCTCTTCTGGATCTTCTGTATCTGTTCAAACCCTGGAAGCTGAGGAGCTTGCGCCGAGGCAGCGTCAGCACGCGCAAGCACATCTCCCCGCGCTTGCGCGCATTGGGGAGCCGCCCCTGGGCCTTTCCGCTACAGCTCGGTGCGGTCGCTTCGGCCCTTCTGTGGGCTCTCGCTCGGGCCTATCTTTGGAATCTCAGACACGCCGTAGCGACGTGGCGAACGAGGATGGCTAGATGAACGAGGAGCACCCGAGTTGAAAGTCGTACTGGCCATCTCGCCCTGGTCCCACTCCGATGCCTATCCCCCATCCAAGGGGAAGAGAACCATTGGCAGCGGGATCTTCGGCGCGCTCGGAGGAGCCACGCCCCCCTTGGGGCTGCTCTATCTGTCGGCCAGTCTCAAGAACGCCGGTCACCAGACCCGGATCGTCGACGGTTTCTTCGCCAAGGGTGAAGATTTTGAGAGCGAGATCCTCTCGTTCAAGCCTGATCTGATCGGCTTCTGGTGCACGCAACTGTCCTGGCCCTGGGCGAACGCCACAATTCGCCGCCTGGACTCCCGGCTCCCCGGCGCACGATTCGTGATCGGTGGCGCCTTCCTCTCGACCGACTGGCGGACGGAGCTGAGCTGCGGGGACTGTGCCGCACTCGACTATGTGATCCAAGGGGATGCGGAGGAGACGATCGTCGAGCTCTGCGATGTCGTTCGGGGACGACGCACGCCCGACACGGTTCGGGGACTGGTGTGGCGGCGAGACGGAGACATCGTCGTCAATTCGCGGCGCGCTCTCCCGGACCACTTGGACCATGTCCCGTTCCCAGACTACGATGCGATCGACATTCGTCGATACAAACCGGCCATCGGCTCCTACAAATATGTTCCTTCGGTGAACATGATGACCGAGCGAGGCTGTGGCTCGAGTTGTTCATTCTGTCACTCGGCCAACAGCCTTCGAAAGCGCAGCGTCGACGATGTCATCGCCGAGATCGAGTGGCTGCGCGGTCGATTCGGGGTGCGACACCTGCTCTTCTTCACGGAGACCTTCACCGCCGACCGCGAGTTCGTTCTCGAGTACTGTTCCAAGCTCCGCGAAAGGAGTATCCGGATCGCATGGACCTGCAATTCCCGGGTGGATACGATCGACGAAGAGCTGCTCGGGATCATGCGCGATGCCGGTTGCTGGCGCTTACAGTTCGGAGCTGAATCGGGTGTTCAGAAACAGCTCGACACGATTCACAAAGGTGTTTCGCTGGAACAGATCCGACGTGGCATCGAAATGACCCGACGAGCGAAGATCGAGTCGTTCGTTTCGTTCATGTTCGGTATTCCAGGCGAGAGCTACGGCGAGGGGCTGGAGACGATCCGATTCGCGAAATCTCTGCCCATCGACTACGCTAACTTCCTCAACTTCACGCCACTCAGCGGCACTCGCTTCTGGAAGCATCTCGATCGCCACGGTCACTCCCTTGGGCCGCCGGCCTTCCACCTGCTCTCGTTCGTGCCTCACTCCATGACCTACGATGAGCTCGCCGATCTCATGGTGCGAAGCTACAAGGAATTCTACTTTCGACCCGGCTATCTCGCCCGGCGCGCCCTGCGACAACGCTCCATCGAAGACGTGAAACGGAACCTGCGGGGGCTCATCGCCTTCCTGCGCTTGAACGCCAAGGGAGATTTCGGTGCAAGCCGATCGCCCAGTGCCGGTTCGAACGCACGCAGGTGAACTATGGCCGGAGCAGCAAGCGATACCGCTGGTTCTTCGCCCGCAGCGAACGCGGGTTGGTCATCTCCACCAGCCCCGCCTCCATCGCCGGCCTGAGATAGCGCCGCCGGAAGCCGGCGCGATGCGAGAGACCGAGTGCGGCCAGCAATCATTCGCGTTCTTCGGCCCATCGCGCAGGCACTCCAGAAGCCTGGCTACTTGGTCGCTCACTTGGTCGCTCTGTGTGATTGTGTCGAGGATCGTGCTGATCTCCCCCTCGGTCAGCGTGTTCCCTTCGATGGCCAGTGAACCCCGCAAAGCGCGGATCCGATTCGCCCTCCGCGGTGCGAGAGAGGCCGTTCCAGACAGCGCGGACAGCCGCCCGAGCGCCTCGCCGATCCGCTCCACGAGCGCGAGAATCTCAGGCGTGATTGCGTAGGGAGGTTGGTAGCTCACCGGCACCTTGGCCACAGTGGGGGGACCCAGAGAGTAGCTCGACACCGGCGGCCGGTTCCGGCTCGCGCGAAGCCTCCGTCCCCCGTGCCGCCACCAGCATCATGTCCCACAGGCTCCTAGAGGGAGAAGGGGATAGGGGAGGGCGACAGAGACCTCCGACCGTCGATCGCGGAAGCCACGCCGGCACGGCGGCCGCGCGTGCAATAGGGGCTCGATCGCGAGAGCTTTTGAACGCGTGCGCGGAGACGAAAAGGGGCAAAAGTAGGTTTTCTTTCTTTTGAGCTCGAGAAAAGAAAGATTTCTTTCTTTTTGAACTCGAAGGCGATAGAAAGGCCAAAAGAAAGATTTCTTTCTTTCGAGCCCGAGAAAAGAAAGATTCCTTTCTTTTGGCCCCGAGAGAAGAAAGAACGCCTTCCCCGGGAAGAACCCAATGCCGCGCCAAACAGGAACCTACGAGCGCACCACAGCCGGCGGAGAAGAGGTGGCGGCCTTCGTGCCCAACCCTCTGCCGCCCACCGATCCCCC
>NYZA01000042.1 GCA_002686955.1 Gemmatimonadota bacterium | reverse complement strand
GGCGCCTGGATGGCGCCCCGTCAACGCAGAGATCGGAACGAAGGCGGATGCCGGGCGAAGCGAAGGCTATGTGCAACAGGCTCCTAGCCTCTTGAGGCCCGGCCCCGAAGACCGATCAGTCCTCCGGTCGCGAGCGCGCGATCCGAACCAGCTCGCGCAGAAGCCTGGTCTGCTCCTGAATCGATCCCACCGCCTCGACGAAGAGCTCGAATAGCTGGGCGAAGAGCAGCAGAGTGGCGACCAAGATGGCGGCGAGGGTCAGGAGCGCGACGGCGCCCCCGATCGACAGGAGATTCCCGCCCCAGGTCGCCAGGGTCACGGCCCCTATCCCCGCGAAGAGGCCGATGATCGCGGCGCAGAAGACGTATAGACGCGCCACGGCGCGGATCGAGTCCCGTGGCCCCTTGGACTCGCTCAAAGCATCGGGACGGTCAGACGGGGGGTTACGACCCAGAGCACACGAGAGGCTTGGTTGAGCGGGTTGGCGATCGTATGGGGATGAGCCGCCTTGAAATGGATGCTAGCGCCTTCGGGAACTCGGTGGAGTTGGCCTTTGATCTCGACCTCGATCTCTCCTTCGATCACCAAGCCGCATTTCTCCCCGTGGTGGACGAGAGCCGATGGCGACTCGGCCTGTGGCTGGTAGGTCACTTCGATGACATCGAGATGGCTCGACGAGATGCCGCCGGTCATCGAGGTCATCATGACCTCGCCTCTGTCGGATACCACCGTGGCCCGCTCGTTTGCCGTGGTCAGAGATATCTCGGTCGCGAGGCTTTCTTCGATGAAGAGCACGATGCTTTCGTCGAGCGCCTTGCTGATCTTGGAGAGGCTCTTGATCGTCGGAGAGGTCTTGCCGCGTTCGATATCCGAGATGAGCGTCGCCGAAACACTGGCGCGTCGAGCGACATCGCGCAATGTCATCTGCTTCTCTGAGCGGACCTTCTTAATGCGCCTGCCGACTTCGGCGGAGTTGACCATCCTTGACCTCCGACGTAAGAGTGGTTTCGAGCGAAGCGTCGAGCGATCGCCGCCGACCCGAGTTCAATGCGTGAGCTGGAAAAGGGTCCATTTCACACTGCGGTTTCCGGCTGAGCCCGGTGGTGCAGAGACCCATGTCCACGCGGCATACTACTGTTTAGCTCCACGTTTGGAGCCTGTCAACGGCAATCCTCTGCAACGCACCTCATTTCAAGAAGTTGCACACACATGGCTGACAAGATCCGCCCACGCGACGCAACGGGCTCCGAAGCGGGGGGTTCGCCGCGCACGGTCTCGACACTTTCGCGCGCACATGTCCAGTATATGTCCATCGAGGCGCTCGCGTACGAATTCAGGGCGTGTTCGCGAGTGGAATGCGGAGCTCCAGGTGCTCGGCGTCCTCGCCGATCGTGGCTCCCGCCGGGCCAGTCGCGATCTCGGTGTTGGTCGCGCGGCAGATCCGCATCAGGACCTGGTGGGATAGGGCTGGATTGGTCCCGATCAAGGAGGGGGCGAAATCGGGCGGAAGGGAGCCGCCGGCGCCGTCTTCTCTCTCGCCGGCTTCGGGGAGCGCTCCGACCGCGTCGATCGTGAGCGTCGCCTGTGATTGGCGCGCCAGCAGGCGCACCAGGATCTCTCCTTGCCCTCTGCTGGTGCGATGCAGCACCGCCGCCGCCGCCCCCAGGGCGTTCAGCAGCATCTGACGGAGCAGCATCGGCGCGATCAGAGCCACGGGGAAATCTTCCGGAAGATCCAGCCTCAAGACGATCGAATCGAAGCGATTGAGGCGCGTGAGAAAGGCCTCGGCCTGGCGCAAGGCGCTCTTCAAGGGCGACACGGCTTCCCCGTCGATTCTCGGGGAGAAATGGAGCATTCCGTCGGTCAGTGCGCGGCAGCGCTCTACCTCGGAGGCGACCATGCCGGCGTCCTTCTCCACCTTCGCCCACTGCGCGCGCCGGATGTGCAAGGGCATGAGCTGGGCGTAGCCACCGAGAACGAGCAGATGATTGTTGACTTCGTGCACGACCTCCGCCGCGATCGACCCGATTCCTGCCTTGCCGTGAAGCTCGACCAGGGCGGTGGAGACGTCGACGGAAGCGCCGACGAGGAGCTCGATCTCCTGCGTGGGCAGCCGCTCCACACGGGCGCCGACGCTAAGCGTCGTGCCATCGTCGCGGATGAACGCAACCTCCACCATCGAGGGCTCGGCGCCGGCGCGCTCGATCCAAACCAGGCTCTCGCGGGTCAGGAAGCGCTCCGCCGGGTAGCCCAAGATGTGTGCGCGTTCGACCCCCAGGAGCGACTCGAGAGCCGCATTCGCCACCACGAGATTCCCTTCGCCGTCGATGCGCGCGATCGGGTTGTCGATTGCCTCTCGCAGGCGCCGAAGCTCCTGCTCCGCGCCGGCATCGGTGGCGCTCTCGTTCCTGTGCACGGTTCCGCTCATCGAAGATCCCGGGGGGGGAGACCAAATGTGTAGGCTCGCGTTCTTTAATTCGGCCGGACCGGATCACCCTTGATCCGCAACGCCCGCACCGCGCCGAACTCGGGGCGAGTCTCGAGCTCTTGCACGAGGGGGTCGGACGCGGCCGCATCGAGATTCAGCAGAGTTCGGGCGCCATCGGCCGCCCGGCAGAGGCTCATCGCGGCAATGTTGACGCCCCGCTCGCCCAAGATCGTGCCCAACACACCGACGACCCCCGGCTGGTCCACGTTTTCGATCAGGAGCATCGGGCCCTGGAGCGCGGCATCGAAGCGCATGCCGTCCAGGCCGACGAGCCGCCGCTCCTTGCGGCCGAAAAGGGCGCCCGAGGCCGAGTGAGAATCGGTCTCCGCCGAGGCCTTGACCGAAATCAGCGCCGAGAAATCTTCGGCCTCGGAGCTGCGGATCTCTTTGAGCTCGATCCCGCGATCTCGGGCGAGGGCGGCCGCGCTGACCAGATTCGCCGGCTCGGCGAGCATGGTGTCGAGCATCCCTTTCGCCGCCGATGCCAGCAGAGGGCGGCTATCGATCTCCAGCAGCTCCCCCCGGATTTCGACGACGAGCTCCGTGGGTGCTCCGGTCAGTAGCTGCGCCGCGAGCGAGCCCAGATTCTCGGCGAGATCGAGATAGGGCGCCATGCGCGAAGCCGCCTCGCCCCCGAGCGATGGGAAGTTGACCGCATTCACGACACTTCCGTCGCGGGCCCACGCCTCGATCTGCTCGGCGATCTGCACCGCCACCTGCACCTGGGCCTCGCGTGTCGAAGCGCCGAGATGCGGCGTAGTCGTGATCGCATCGATTTCGAGCAGGGGATTCCCGGTGGGCGGCTCGCTCGAGTAGACGTCGACCGCCGCGCCGAGGATCCGCCCGCTGGAGATCGCCTCCGCGAGCGCGGCCTCGTCGACCAACCCACCGCGCGCGCAGTTGATCAGCCGGGCGCTCGGCTTCATCGACGCAAGGCGCTCTTCGTTGACGAGATGGCGCGTACTCTCGGTGAGAGGCGAGTGAAGGGTCACGAAATCGGACACGGCGAAGAGGCGGTCGAGCTCGATCAGGGGGGGGCTCTCCGATTCGGCCAGGAAGGGATCGTGCGCCAGGACCCGCATACCGATCGCCTCGGCGATGCGCGCCACCTCTCGGCCGACCTTGCCGAGCCCCACGATCCCGAGGATCTTGCCGCGCAGCTCCGTTCCGACGAAGCGGCGCCGATCCCATCCACCGGCACGCACGCTTCGATCCGATTCGGCGATGTTGCGCGCGCAGGAGAAGAGCAGGGCGATGGTGTGCTCCGCGGTCGAGACCGAGTTGCCGCCTGGCGTGTTCATGACGATGATCCCGGCCCGCGTCGCGGCCTCGACATCGATCGTGTCGACTCCAGCGCCGGCGCGGCCGATCACGCGCAGACTATCCGCCCCGCGAATCACCGCCTCGGTCACGCGAACGCCGCTGCGAACCACCATGGCGTCGACACCGGCCACCGCCTCGATCAGCCCCGCCTCGTCCAGCCCCGGCTTCTCGATCACCTCGCACGATTCGCGCAGCCGCTCGGCGCAAACCACGTTCACCGCATCGGCAATCAGCACTTTGGTCATGATCGATGACTCCCTCTAGGGTCAGCGGCGCAGAGCTCCGATCGCCCGCGCGATCCGATCGAGCGCCTCCCGCAGTGCATCGGTCGCCGTCGCGAACGAGATCCGGAAGCAGGTCGGCGCTCCGAACGCCTCGCCCGGCACGCAGGCCACTTTGTATTCGTCGAGAAGATGCGCGCACAGACCGACCGAACCCTCGAATCGCGACCCGGCCGGCCGCAGAACCTCGGTCGCGTCGGGGAAGGCGTAGAAGGCGCCCCGCGGCACCGCCAGGCTCAGGCCCGGCATCGACTCGATCGCGCCGATCGTCATCGCTCGCCGCTCCGTGAAGGCCGCGAGCATCGGTCGAACGCAATCGAGTCCCCCGCCGAGCGCCGCCGTGGCGGCCGCCTGCGAAGGGCTCGCCGGATTCTGGCTCTGGTGGCTCTGCAGCCGCGCCATCGCCCTCATGATCTTCGCCGGACCCGCCGCATAGCCGACCCGCCATCCGGTCATTGCGTAGGTCTTGCTCACCGAGTTCGCCACGATCACATGCTCCCGCGCCTCGGCCGAGAGCGACGCCGGCGAAATCTGGGCCGCCCCATCGTAGAGGATGTGCTCGTACACCTCATCGGAAACGACGAGCACCCCGCGCCTCACCGCCACCTCGACCAGCGCCTCGATCTCGGCCCTCCCGTAGACCGCCCCCGTCGGGTTGCTCGGCGAATTGAGGACGAGCGCGCGCGTCCGCTCGCCGATCGCCTCTTCGAACATCTCCGCCGTGATCCGAAAACCGTCCCCCGCGCCGGCCTCGATCACCCGCGGAACGCCCCCCGCCAGCCGCACCTGCTCCGGGTAGCTCACCCAGTATGGAGCGGGAATGATCACCTCGTCGCCCGGCGCCAGAATCACCGCGAAGATATTGTGCAGCGTGTGTTTCCCTCCGCAAGAGGCCGCAATCTCCTCCAGCGCGTAATCGACCCCGTTCTCGCGCTTCAGCTTGGCCGCGATCGCCTCTTTCAGCTCGAGCGAGCCGTCGGCCGGCGTGTAGCGGGTCATCCCCGCCTTCACCCCCGCGAAAGCCGCTTCGATGATGTGCGCCGGAGTGTCGAAATCGGGCTCGCCTGCGCTCAAGGAGATCACATCGACTCCGGCTCGTTTCAACTCTCGAGCCCGGTTCGTAATCGCGATCGTGGCGGAAGGTTCGATCCGATCGACGACAGGATTCAGGCGGTGGATGTCTGTCATGTGCGTGCCTACGGACAGAGGTTCTGGAGAGGGGCAGAGCTTAGCGCATTCGTCGGCGCGCTCCTTGGGCTCGATGGGCGTGACTCCGTCGCGGGAGTTCCCGGAAGAGAAGACTTTGGATGGGGGACGCACTGCGATCGGGTTCCGTGAACCCGAGCCAGGCATGCCCCGTCGCCCCGCGCGCCCCGAACGCGACGCCCTGCCAGGCAAAAAGGGGCGGCGAAGCTCCACGCACTCCACCCCGCGTCACAATTCACGGGCCACCGGCTTCTCCAGGTCACAACCTCGAGCTCCGGAAGTAGAAGCCACAGTTGCGACAGTTCTTTGCGTCACAACTTCTCATTCACGAATTGGACCTCCACTTGCGACCGATATGTGTGTCGCAACTCACATTTCTCATGGGTGATCGGGCAGTTACGACAGCCATATGCGTCATAGCTCCGTGTTTCAATCCTTGAATCGGGAGTTGTGACACAGGTTTGGTTCTCCAGCGCGCCGATTCGTCCCTCTCCTCACGCCGAGACACCGAGCTCAGGCCGCAACAGCCCCTCCGCGAGAAGACTCGTGTGCGTCCCGTCACCCACGATCACATGGTCGAGCACCTCGATCGCCAAAATGTCGGCCGCCCGCACGAGCTGGTGCGTGAGATCGAGATCCTCCGGGCTGGGCGTCGGATCGCCCGAAGGATGGTTGTGTACGAAGATCACCGCCGCCGCGGCCTCCAGCACTCCAGGTCGCAACGCCTCGCGCGGATGGACCAGCGCCGCCGTCAAACATCCCTCGGCCACCCTCGCCGCCCGTAGCAGCCGCCGCCGCCCGTCGAGCAGCAAAGTCAGGAAGATCTCCTGCTTCCGGTCGCGCAAATGGGGACCGAAATGTGCCGCTACATCGGCCGCCGAAGTGATGCTCTCGCCCGCGCGCAACGGAAGTCGCGCCACCCGCCGCCCCATCTCGAAGGCCGCCGCGATCCTCGACGCCTTCGCCGGTCCCAGGCCGTGATAGCGCTCGAGCTCCCCCACGCTCCGCGCCGACATTCGCCGCAGCCCGCCCCCCTCCTTCATGAGCCGCCCCGCGAGCTCGATCACCGGAGTATTTCGAGCTCCCGTCGCCAAGATCAGGGCCATCAGCTCCTCGTCGGCCAGCGAGACCGCGCCGAGTGCGCGCAACCGCTCCCTCGGCCGGTCGACCAGGGCACTTCCCTCGTGCCCTTGATCGGGCGCCCGCCCCGGTTCGCCAGGGGTTCTCCATTCACCCATGGTTGGGTCGATTACTGACATCTCTGCTCCTGCGGATTGTGGTCTGAAAACGTTGTCGATCAAAAGGTTGCCGGCGTCGGTGCTGCGGCGGGCGCCCTTGTGCCGTTGGCCCAGAGCGCAAGCTCCGTGCCTCTCCTTCGGTGGCGTCGCCGGAGCCAGGGGCACGCGACCCTGACTGACCAACGGTGCTTGAAAACAGTGCATCGACCCGCTACGCTGGTAACGAATCAGCAACAGGACATCCTGGCCCAAGTGCCAATGGAGTAGGGAGCAAATCCATGATGTCGCACGCGCGTCAGCTCTCTCTTCTCGTCTTGTGTGTGAGCTTCGGCTTTGACGTCGGAGCGTGCCAGGCCCAACAGATCCCGCCCCCGCGCCCCGCACCGCCGCCTCTGAGCCTGAATCTGCTCGAGAACGCGAGCTTCGAGCTCAACAGCTATCACGACTGCACCGCAGACCCGTGCCAGCCCCCCCTGCTCTTCTGGGCCGCTCGCGGCTACAACACGCCCTTCGTGACAGAAGCTTACGGGGGTTGGATCAAGCCGGAGACCGCCAATTGGGCGAACGCTGCCGACAGCTATGTGCGTTGGCGTGACGACACGTCGTACAAGCCGCTCGTGGTGTTCACGCAGAGCACGCCGCCAGTTTCCTCACCCGCGCGACCGCAGGTCGTCGCAACGTACCGGCGCTACGCCCACAACGAACACCTCGGAGTCTTACAGAATCAGTGGGCGACCTCCGATGTCATCGTCCAAGTCGGTGCCAAGGGTAACGGAGTCGATGGCACTCTGTATGTCGTTCTCGACGATGTGCAGCTCGCGACGAGCGGGTCGGTCGGCTATTTCGTCGAAGAGTTCGAGATCGACCAGGAGTGGGCCACGTACGAAGGGCGCTTCAGCTTCGCGGAGCCGGTACTGATGTGCGGTCTTCAGATCGGCTGGCGTAGCGAGAACGCCGACGTTGGCGGCGGGGCGCCCGATGAAGCCGTGATCGACTGGATCGGCATGGGCGACGAGCTGACCTGGGAGGCCCCCCCATGCGGAAGACCCGCCGGTCGAGATGACCCTCACCAGAGAGGGCTTTCTACACGAACGCGCCGATGCCGGGAACCCCTGGTCCCCGAGCGCACCGCGTTACCTCACCTACACCAATGCCCCGCCCGACTACCAATCGCTCGTAGCGGACTTTCAGCAGATCAGCAATCTGGGCTTCACCGGCGTGATCCTGCCGACATCTCCGCTCGTGACCGGAACCAGCACTACAGATCAGTTCGGATCCCAGGTCTTCCCCACGAAACGCGATCTGATGCGGATCATGGATGAAGCGAATGAGTTCGGATTGCGCGTAATCCCAAGGGTGCCGGCGTGGCCGACGACCAACACCCGCTGGAGCCTCCACCAGGGGTTGGTGCGCGACTGGGT
>NYZA01000041.1 GCA_002686955.1 Gemmatimonadota bacterium | reverse complement strand
GATCGGTGCTCCACCCGAGGAGATCACGGTCGAAGTCTCGAAGGTCGTGGGTGGGACGAATCCCGGAATCGGCACCGTAGCCAGTGTGGAGTAGGCGAATGAGGACGGAAATGAGGCGCTGCCCGAGAAGAATGGGTAGCTGCCGGTCGGTGGTCCCACGTACTCCAGATCGACGGCGTCGAAGGCCACGGTTGCGGCGCTCCCGTTGGTGATCGTGACGTACTCAGACCAGGTATCGCCGGGACCGACGATGTCGTCGTGCTGCACGATCTCGATATTGAACGCCACCTCGTCCAGATCGGCGTCGTCGCGTGCCTGGATTCGGAAGGAGCCGAAGGCGTACCCCACGGGACCGGTCACGTCAACGGCGTCGCCTATCACCGGGAAGTACGAGATCCCAAAGTTGCTCTTCACCATGGCGCTTCCGGAGCCGTCGTCGATGAACCACTCGCCGAACCCGTTCATCGTGTCGGCCGCCACAGCGTCGTTGACGGTGACCACCACACCTTCGAGCGCTTCGTCGTTGATCGCGGTCGACGGAACCATGAGTGGCTTCACATCGACGGCGGTCGATGTGAGGACCATGACGCAATCGTGCGCGTCTTCGCTGTCTTCCGCCGCCAGCACTTCGGTCTCGCCGTAGTACTCATCGACCACACCACCGACTTCGACCCAATCGCCCTCTGCGACCACCGCGGGACCGGAAGGAGCGAACACTTTGATCCCTTCCCATGGTGCAGCTGTCGCGGTTTCGGCGAGATAGAAATAGGAATCGCTCAGGGAACCACTGGCGGTCGTCACATAGCCCGCGACATTCACGGCGCTGCCGTCGTAGTTCGAATCCCCGCCCGAAGTCGTGTCGCTCTGAATCGTCGAGATATCGGTGAAGGTCTCCACGACATAGTCATAGAGCCAAGTATCCGCGGAATTACCGCCAAGATCGGTCGCCAGGACCTTGAAAGTGACGGTCGGGCCGGCGGGGAGAGGGGTGAGGTCGCCAGAGTAGGTGTCGCCAACGGTGTTGACCATGGCGGTCGTATCGAAAACCACACCGCCGTCGAGCGACATGAGCAGCGATACCTCGTCGATATTCTGGTCGACGACGTCCGCGGCTACGGTAACGGTTTCGAACGCCTCGGGAATGCAGGGCGCGTAGGCCAGATTCGATATGGTCGGTGGGGCATCGGTGTCGATCGTTCCGGGGCTGGGCGCCGCGTGCACGCTCCAGTTTCCTGCGATCGAAAGGTCTTCCGATGTCTCGTCGTGACCGGTGATTCCGTTTCCGCCGGAAGATGTCTCGGCGGACTCAGCGAAGGGAAATGCGCGGGCGGCGGAGAAGCCGAAGTCGTGCGGCTGGCCGGCCGAGCCGTTCGGGTCGACCGGAGCCTGGCTCGCCACGGGCGTGTCATCCAGATATGGAGTCGCGATCGCGTCGGCGTCGGGGCCGTCCTTCGAGAATCCGGTCTTATCGACCGCTTCGACGAGGTCGCCCCACACTGCGTAGTCGACGTCGGCGACCAGATCGGTCGTTCCGTCCCAGTAGAAGAGAACGATCATCTCACCGGAGTTGCTGAGACCGGCGCTTCCGCCGATCAGTCCTCCCGGATCGACCATGTCGGCGATGCCGTCGGTGCCGCCGGAGATGTCATTGATCTCGTAGTCGGGAAGGGTCCCGTACTCGCCCGTGAAATCCGCATCGTCATGCATCGAAATGACCGCGAAGGAGCCCGCACCGATGGTGGCGCCGGCGGGAAAGCGAGCGAGGAAGTCGGAGCTCGATGTGGCCACGCTTCCATCGACCAGATCGATGTAGCGGTTGTCGTTGCTCGCGACGGCGTCGGTCAGGTAGTAGTTGCTGAGATCGATCGGCGACGCGGTGGGGTTCACGATTTCGATGAACTCGCCGGCGGTCGGCGTGACCACGAACTCCGTGATGAGCAAATGGTCGAGTGCGTTCGCGGCGCTCACCGCGGAACCGAAGGCGAGCGCGAGCCAGATTCGGCTTCTCATGTTGGTCTCCAGGACTGGGTAGGGAGCGGGCGCGCCTGGCCACGTCTCGCGTTTCGGTCGCGGATGATGCGAACCGGTTCCCGATGAGGTTCGAAAGGACCATGCTAACGCAGACTGCCGCCCCGTTCTCGTGGATTCCTGGGCCGAAGCTCCGTACACCCCAACGTTGCACAAGATCTCGAGCGTGGACGCGAAAGAGTGCGTGAAATCCGAGCGCGCGCAGCGTTTTGGGGATCGGAGCATAGTCCACCCTATGTGAGATCCACAAAACGTGAGCACGTTCGGAGTTCGCGTGCTATTTCGCGAGCCGAAGGCGGTCGGCGCCGAGATTCTGTGCAACGATTGGGGTACACTGCCAGGATGAGATGGCAACCCCGCGGGGATCGCGACCGCTGGCTCGTGGCGCTCGTGCTCTTCCTTGTCGCCGTTGGACTGCGCTCACTCGCCTGGCACGGCCATCTTGGGTACGCAATCTCGCTGCTGGCCGCCTCCGAGAACCCGCTCGCCAATCTCGGGGCGGAGAGCGGCGAGCGCGAAGGCCTCGCGATCTACTTGGTCTACTGGCTCCTCGAACACCTATTCGATCCCGGTCCCGGCAGCATCATTCCGCAGCAGCTGGTCTCTTTCGTCTCCTACTGCGCCATCACGCCCGCCGTCTATCTTCTGTGTGCCGAATTGGACCGCCCATGGACCGGTGCTGCGGGTGGGGCACTGTACGCGCTTCTCCCCGCGTCCTACATCGATGCCAGTGCGGTCAACTATGTCGGTTTCTATGTCGCGCTCTCCATTTGGGGCTTCTGGCTACTCTTACGCACTCTGCGTGTAGGGAGGATTTCAGCAGCTGTGGCGGCCGCGCTGGTGATCGGAGCGGGCGTATTCGTGCGGGTCAGCATTCTCCTTGTTCCCCTCGTGCTCTTGCGCGAGCTGGTCGCGGCGCGACGGGAGCGATCGGCGAAGGTCTTCGTCGTGATATTGCTGCCGATCCTCCTTCTCTGGCTGGTCTCGGTTGGAGGACCGACCTCGTACCTGAGCTACCGAAAACGCGACAATCTGGCTTTCGCGTTCGAGCTGAACGACCCCGCACAGATCGAGCTCACGATGCACCGCTTCTCCGCGCGAGCCGGGCACATCGTCGGGGAGCTATTCACTCCGGCGGCCGCCGAATCCACAATTGGGCTTCTCGGCCTGATCGCCATGGCCTGCATCCCCTTCTTCGTGGGCCGAACCTGGCGTTCCCTCGCAGCCTTCGTTTGTATCGATTTCGTGCTCTTCGCAGCCTACGCAGTGGACGATCTCTACGCACAACATCTATTGCCGCTGCTTTCAGCCTTTCTCTTTCTTCCTTTGGAGCTCCTCGTTATCGCCGTCTTTCGCAACCGATGGCACGGCCCATTCCTCTTCGTGTTCGTCGCGGCGATCGTTGCCGGGCACAAGATACCGTACTCGCTGGCAACGGCGCGCGAGCTACACACGGAGGAGTTCCGAGAGGAATTCGAAGGACCGATGTATCCCTATCTCTTGGTGGACGAGCGGTTGCTGGTGGCGGGCGCTCCCGAGACTGATCGTGTCCTTGTGCCGAATCGAGACGTCTGCTACGGATGGAGAAGCGATACACGCGTGCTGGCGTTAGCAGACCATATGTCGCCACAGAACGTAGACGAAGGGGCTCTTTGCGAGCTCCTCGCCTCCGCGCGGATCGACTACGTGGCCGCGCGCTCCTTCGAGCCTTTCGAACGGTTTCAAGAGGCACTTCGAATCGGAGGAATGATCGAAGAACAGACTTACCGCATGCCGACAGACGCACTGCAATACGATTTCGACGAGTTGGAGGCACTTCAGGCAGATTTCATCGCCGAGCGGCTCGGCTATTTTCCGCCTTCGCTCTTCGCCGAGTACCGTCTCTCCCGGCTTCTCGCCCGCCTTGATGGTCGACATCTCGGGGCGAGCCGTCTTGAGTTCGAGACCGCGATCTCATACCGCCACTCCGCCGGCAAAGCCGAAGCTGACGTTCTCCTCTATCGCGTGTATCACGACGACACTTCGCCGCCGCGACGAGAACTGGATTGTTCCGGATCGTGCTGCAAGATCGTGCCTGACCAACGCACCCCGACTCAACCAGCCATCCGGTAGATCGCCAGATAGCCACATTCCGGCAGCCCCTCTTCGACAAGTTCCGCATAGGGGGCAATCTCCCGCGCCGGATTCCCCCGCCTTTCGCAATTCCCGAGCGGCTCGAACTCCTCCAAGACTGGATTCCCATCGTAGAATATGCTCGACGAGATCAGCAGGAACTCCACCTCCCTCTCTTGCAGGAATCGGTACAGCTCGGGGAACTCACACACATCATTGTCGATCGAATCCTTCATAATGTGGCGGCCCTCTCTCTGGACGAGCGCCTCGACCAGCCAGGTATCATGCTCGAAGAAGGCGAGCCGAGCTCCCTCCTCCGCCGACCACGTCCAATCCAGGAAATAGTCAACCGACTCGTCATTGGCCTCGAGCGGATTGCCTAATATGTCGCGCATCGTGTGTAAGGCAATCGAGCTCAAGGCTACCGCGCAAACAGCGAGCTTGATCCACCGCTGTCCTGCCATAAATGCGGTGGAGAACCCGCCGATGAGGATTGAGAACATCAGAATAACCGGCAACAGGAATCGTGGCGAAGGATTGACGGAGAAGGCCGGAACCATGCACAGACTGTAAGTAAGAGAGAACAAGAGCACAAGCAGTACCAGAGCGTCTCTTCTTCTGGAAACGAATACGTATAACGTACTCATTGCAACAATCAGCGCGGCCGCGGAACGAGTGGCCTGCTGAATAGGAAACGAAAACCACTGCGGCATGCTGGTGGGGGAAAGATGGCGAAGGAGGTCATCGAAAAAGGTGATCGAATGCGCCGTCAACCTAGATACGAACTCCTTTCCATCGATGCTCATCGCAACATCCCACGCACCTCTTCTCTGTAGATCTTCGGCGGTGTGCGCGGACGGACCCGAGAGAGAGAGCAGGTGGAAGAAATTGATGTTGTAGAAGGGAGAGTTGTTCCCCCTTGTGTTGGACACCATCAGAGGCGCAATCGTCAGAAGCAATGCCGACACATAGAGAACAAAGCGCTTCGCTCCGACGCTACGCATCCTTGCGATGCAGACGATTACGAACAAACATGGTAGGAGCAAACCAGTCGGCTTGGAAAGATAGGCAAGACCGGAAATGACGCCGGCGAGAATCCACTTACCGCTCCCACCTCGTTCTCTGGCGTGGGGAGGCGCGTGGCAACGCACAGAGACGAAAAGCCACAAGACGACCAAAAGCAAGAGAATCGGCTCGGATGAGAGCCGCGTGCTGACGACAACAAAGATCGAGTTGACCGACAAGAGCAGCGTTGCCAGGAGTCCGGGAACCGAGCCGTAGCGCGCGGCCACGAGAAGATAGAGAGCAAGCAGACATAGCAGACCAAAGGTCAGGTTGATCAGCTTGGCGCTTGGATAGAAAGTCCGCATATCCCCTGCGATCGGATAGAGCAGATAGGGCATTAGGGGATGAAGCGTCGAAGAAACGCTCGCCATGTGCATCGGTGGAAAGAGCTTCAACCTGATGCTCGCGTCATTGAACCTCAGCGAATTCTGCAGAAACACCTCTTGGTCCGTATGGAACATATCTCGGTTCTCTTTGATGCGGAAGAGCCCGAGCACCAGGAAATTCAGCAGCACAATTGCCAGTATGTAGCGGCTTCGCAGCATTTGGTGTCTACTCGAGATTTAGGGTCGGCGAAGGAATAGCTTCATGGGATGCAAGGGAAGCTATTTCTTCGCCGACCCTTAGGGATCGTGCGACTATCAATCGGGCGCCTCCATCGCTCGTCGAAATCCAATCCAGGAAACCGGCGGCTCGGGATCGCGCTCAATCTCGCACCATCCCGGAATTGGCGCAACGACTTCGATGCCTGTCGACGGACACCAAGCCAGCCAGCGTCCAAGATAGTCCCCGTGCTCCTCGAGATTGTTTCTGATGATCATGAGAAGGTCGATATCGCTCTCCTTCACATAGCGCTCAAATGCCTCCGGTGAATGCACATCTGGTAGCTCATTCAGTCCTGTGCCACCGATTCGGGCAAACCACCGGAAGTGGTACGAGGTTTGCTTGTTGCTGAAGTCGTCGTTCCACATGATATTGTCGAGCAGATAGATCTCATCCCTGCCGACCGATTCTTCCAGGAAGGAAAGGAGCTCCTCTTGGTTGTCGTCCAAGCGAAAGGAGAGGCGCGGATCTTCGTAGTCATGTATCCAAAAGAGATGTGTCGCGTAAGCTACGAGCGTGACGGAAAGCAGGACAACAATTGCTCCGGGGGCTCGATTGTCGAGCGGCTGTAGTATGCCGGCGATCACGACGGCCGCATAGAGGTAGATAAAGGGTACGATTGGAAGCAGAAACCTGGGATCGCCGAGAATCTGGTGTACCCATGAAAAGAGGGCATAGAAAAGCAGGGTATGGATACCGATCCAGAGGAATGTCTTGCGCCCTTGCGTGTCGAATACCGCTCCTGTCGCTGCCAAGATCGCTAAGAGAAAGCTAAAGACAGTCCCTGGTTGGGTGTCGTTCAGCACCGCGGCCGCGTTGAAGGGCAAGATGGTGTTGTTCAGGACCCTATGGAGATTGCCGGCCTGTTCCTGAGTTCCGGTCTTGATCCTCGCACTGACGTCGGACCAGCTATGAGTTGCCGTGTACTGGGAGAACGATACAGGCGATTCCTGTATAGCATCGCGGTCCCAAACGTCCGCCCAGAGGGAGTTGTTATTGAAATTGTAGATCGGACTACCGAATGCCACAGTATTTCGAATAAAGAGTGGGGAGCCCACGAAAGAGAGAACGATGAAGAACCCCCAAAAATGAGGACTTCTGAAAGCGGAAAAACGTGACCCCAGGCAAATTGCACCAAGGGACGACGGAATCAACAGAAGCCCTGATCCCTTTGTCAGAAATGCAAGCCCCACGAAGAGCCCCGCGAAGCTCCACATGTGCCGTCTCGCAAAACCCTCGGCGACACTGTACCAAGTCAAGAGCACCCACAGCAAGAGCAGAGGCTCTGCGGTTACGACCGAGCTCAAGCGAATGAAATTGGCGTTGAATAGCAGCAAAAGCGCCGCAACCGAAGCGCAGAGCTCTCCGCGTCTATGGCGGACCAAGAGGAAGAATGCGAGGAGCGCGAGCCAACCTGTCGCCAGAGTGATCAGTTTCGCTTCAGGGAAGAAGGCAAGGTCCCGGCGGGCAACCAGGGAGAGCAGAAGATGAAAAATCGGATTCTGGTCCGTCTCCAACCACCTTCCGCCGAACATATCCCCGAGCCAACGAAGAGCCCCTCCTCCCTCCGCGATCCCGATCGCGGCGGAGAGGTACGGCTCGGTGTCCATGGTGTTGGACTCGTCGGCCGCTTGGACGGTCAAGAGCCCCATCGCGAGAAAGGCGAGGGTCAGGGCAACCGCAAAGAGCCCGGCTCGGACGCGTGGGACGCTCATGCGCGCATGGTAACATGGCACGTTGCTGAGGCGCCGAAAGGACCCATGAGCCGGATAGTCACCTCCACATCTCGATCACGCTCGTTCATGAGAAAGCGGCGGGCAAGGGTGGCCACCCGCGTGCTCATTGGATCCGCTTGGGCGGGCGTTGCGATCTGCCTCACTTTTGTTGGAGGGAGGTTGACGCGGCTGCTTTCCGACTGGCAACGATTCAAGATGACTCTGGATCCCGCCTGGGTAGTACCGGAAGATCCGGTGAATCGGTACGATCCGACGCTGGGATGGAAACACATTCCGGGCAAGACGGTTGATATGGAACCGGTTTTCGCGGGTGAGGATATCGTCTTCCAAATCAATTCGAACGGCTTTCGAGCAATCCAGGACTACTGTCCAGAGATTCCGGGTGGGCGCTCCCGTATTGTTCTCGTAGGTGATTCCTTTACTTTCGGATTCGTTCGATTCGAAGACACCTTCGGCGCATTGATCGAGACACTGGATCCCCGCTACCAAGTCATCAACATGGGGGCTTGCGCGTACGGCGTGGATCAGATGTTTCTCTGGTACGCGGAGGACGGAATTGGGTTCGATTCCGATCTAGTGATCGTCGCAATCATGGAGGACGACATTCGTCGAGCTCGCTCCGACAGATGGAGCTCGGGACATGGACGGCCTTTGTTCCAGTTGATCGGCGACGACCTGGTGCTGACCAACGTGCCGGTTCCCCATCGGATCCCTCCGGGAACGCGAAATGTGCGCCCTTCAGATGTGATGCGTTTCCTCCGCCTGCGTCGAGGCTTGTCGCCCTCTGACCCGGGCGCGGAAGATGTCCCTTTTCAGGTACTACGCGCCTTTCGAGATCTCGTCGAGGAGGCTGGCAAGGCCTTTCTGATCGTCTACCTTCCGACTCATTCAGATTTCGACGAGGGCGATCAGATTCGTCGCGGCATCTTGAATCGATGTGGCGAATTGGGTTTGCCGGTACTCGATCTCGGTGAATGGATGAAGAAGCACATCGTGAACGACGACAGCGAGCTACTGCGAAGCGACGGGCACTACAACAGTCGCGGAAACGCACTCGTGGCGAAAGCGATCCTTCGTTACCTGAATCGTCATCGCCCTTCGAAAACACCGATGGACGGAGCCGGGCCGGCGGGATAGCTCACGGGCCAGTCGATTCGCCATTCCCCTCTGCGAGAGGGATGATCCGGGTGAGCCTGCGCAAATGGCGCGAAACCCGAACCTATGAGATTGCCGGCGTCCGTGACCGGGGCGGCTGCGACGTTCCCTGTCCAAGGTCTCAGGCGAATGTCCTCTGCTCCCGTCCAGCCTCCTTCGATGCAGGAGTAGGCGATCTCCATCGGGCCGCGGATCTGGTCCGGCCGATTCGCCCATAGGAGACAGTTCGTCAGCTTCCCCTCTCTGCTCGCGCCTTCCACGGCGATCCCACCGCCCGACATGCCGGAACTGTTGTCCACGATGGAGCAGTTGCGGAGCGTGCCCCCGCCGAGCGCGCGAACACCGCCGCCCGAACCGAAGGATGCGTTCCCGGAAACCAGGCAATTGGCCAGCCATACTTCGGCGCCACGATCGACGAAGAGCGCACCCCCATCGCCGCCCGCCCGGTTTCCGACAAAGCGGCAAGCCAGGAATCGGGGCTTCGATCCCGGTGCGCAGTAGACCGCTCCACCGTGGGAATCCGCGTGACAGAAGCCGAAGGTGCACCGCAGGAATGTAGGTTTGGTTCCCGGCGCGCAGTAGACTCCGCCTCCGGAGCGCCCCTCTCCCTCCCCCGATGCCGAACCACGCCGGAGCGTAAAACCTTCGACGATGCTCCCCATCGTCTCTTCACGAAAGAGGTCGAAGGCACGGCTCTGTTCTTCGCATTCAATGAATGCGGATTCGGGACCTCGACTCGATCGAAGGTGGATCGGCTTGCCACCCAGATCCAGCTCCACATTTCCATCACCCGTATAGGTGCCGGGAGAAACAACAACGGTTCCCCAGTCTGGAGCGCTGTCGATGGCGGCTTGGATCGTCGGAAGATCCTCTGGAACACGAATCGCGGTCCGCAACTCGGCGAAAGCCCAGCTCAGCACTTCGTAGTTGCCGAAGGAGTCGCCGGTTCCCGCAGTAAACCCGATCCACGCACGCCCATCCGGAATCCAGGTGAGATCGACCGCCGCGAGAAGAACCGGCTCCGCTGGATCATCGATGCAGACAATCAGCAGTGGCGGGCGATAGTGGAGCCAGACTCTGTGCGGCTCTCCATCGGTCAATCTAGGGATATCGGTCGCATAGCCAAGAGAATAGCGGTGTAGACGGCTATTCGGCAACGCTCCCCGGGTGTGGACACTGATGTGATTCCCGTTCGGGTCGTCGAGCGTGGGGTTGTAGTAGGTGTCGAACTCGATGGCAACGCTCTTTGGAATAAGATCGTAGCCGATGCTGGCACCGGTTCCGCCGATCTTCGTGTCTCTATCACCGCGAATCACCCAGGCGAGTCCATCGCCCTCGGGATCGCTCGATTCGCTGATTCGAAAGGTGAAATCGGTATCGAAACCACTGGAGATATCCTGCGCAACTCGTGTCCATACCGCCCCTTTTTGGTCGGGGGAGGTGGTAACGAGGCGGATCCCGTCCGCGGAACGACCGGCGTCTCCAATTAGCTCGAGCGATTCGATTCCACGGAATCGATCGAAACGGAAGTCAGCATGCGCGGCCCGCGCGGGAAGCACCAAACCTACTAGCATCGAGCAAGCGAGAGGGTGCTCGACCACTCCACGCCATCGACCGGTCACGGATGGCCCCTCAGCTCGATTCGCTCCACCTGCACGGCCGATCGGTCGAAATGGCTGGGACTGAGCTCCAGCGCAAGCTCTTCCACTTCGTCGAGGAACAGCCAACCCGGTGTCTCTCCTACCCAGAAGGCCACATCTGTTTGCCCAGGTATCCATGGCAATTCGATTCGGTTCGAGAAACGCTCTTCCGCTGGTCCGCTCCAACGCAATCCAATGGTCCAGGAGCGGATTCCGTCGGCCTCACCGATCGTCTTCTCTTCGTCTATCGCCGCCAAGGCCACACGGACTTCGCGCACCAGCGCCGGCGACAGATTGAGATTGGTCATAGCGATCCACGTCGGTCCCGGACCTGAAGCGCGAAGTCCGCCAGCATTGAAGAAGGGGTCGAGTCGTGGATAACCGATGGCATGCCATTCCATCAGCTCTTCCCCTTCCCAGCGAATCACTACCTCTTCGGTGGTCTTGCACCGTTCGGCCACGGCGCGCGACATCCGGGCCGTCTCGTCCACGATCTGGTTCCGATCCCAACGAATCAGGTAGTCGCTCCCTCCCCAGTCGAGGAGGTCGGCCCGGAACCGATGCGGCTCGGGTTCGAATATGAGAGGCGAGTTGCCGAAGGGCGGCGCTAGATGGTAGGCGACCTGCCCGAGATTGCCGATCGGCGCCGCGCCGAATTGGCTGTCGCGTAGGAGATTGGTGAAGAGGATCGCATCGGTTAGATCGGTCCCAACAAAGTAGAGACAGGATTCAGGCGGCACCTTCTCCGCCCATGGACCAAGGGCGCCGGCGAGCCGGTGTGCTTCCGCTGCGTCTTGCCTGATCGTGGCTGTGTTCCATCGATATGCTATCCAGTAGGTTCGTATCAGGTTTGCAGCCAATGCCAATCCCACCGCCGTTGCGACTCCGCGCGACAGACGGCCGCTGAGGGGGCCCGCTCTTGCGGCTGGTTTCCATTGACCGGCCAACAGTCCGCCGATCAGAAGCCCCGCAAAGGGCGAAGCGATGTAGAAGCGCCTCATTTCACTCATCTCGAGCCCAAAATGGGCGACATGGGGCAGAGCCGGTAGAAAGGCCCCGAATGCCAGTGCGACACAGGCGAAGAGGATGCGCCCGTGGCAAGCCGATCGCCTAGAAAGCAGAGCGAGACCCCATGCACAGGCGAGCGACGCTGCGCCCAGAGTTGCGCTGAAGTGAGGACTTCTCAGCGGTGCCGGAACCAATAGAAAGCGTGGAAAGCCGGTCGCAAGGAGACGAAGAGCCGCTTCAGGATCCGCGAAGTACGCGCCAACCGATCGGTATTCCTCACCATGAGCGTTGGCGAGTCCTTGGAAGATCCCGCCTTGCACGAGAGTGCGCGCGCACAAGTAGATGGCGGCGACTCCCAGATAGGGGATCAGATTCCGATAGCGCCGGCGACCCTCCGCCGGTGCAATCGTCTCGATCAACGCGATCGCGATCGGGACTCCAACGCCGACCTCTTTCGAGAACGCCGCGGCCAGAGCGGATATCAGCGATGCGCAGTAGAGAACCTTTCGGCCCCGACCCTCCCGTGCCTGGCGGTGGAGGAGATAGAGAAGGAGAGCGAGTAGGTAGAAGAGGAGGCACATCGTCTCTTCGCGCAGAGCCACCCGGAGAACACAATTCACCGAGAGCGGGAAGAGAAGCGTAAGAACGGCCGCCAACACGGCCGCCGGCCGATTCCGAAACCAATGGAATCCGATGAAGTAGACCAGGGTACACGCAGCGACGTGAACCGAAGAGGTCGTGAGATGCCAGCCGAAGGGATCGAATCCCCACAGAAGGAAGTCCGGCCCCGCCGTGAGACTCGGCAAGGCTCGGTACATGTTCCCTTGGCATTCCGTGAACAACCTGACGGCGGTTTCGAGCTTGGAATCGGTCGCGAACTGCTTTCCCCACTCAAGATAGCGACAGTCGTCCCTGACGAAGAAAATCCTCATCTGTTCACCGAAGCGAACCCACATCAGAGCCCAGAGCCCAACGAACACTGCCACGGCTTCGACAATGACGCGAATGATCAGGGGCGCGGTCGACCCCTCTCTCATGATTGCCCGGGTTGTTTCAAAGCGCCGCGGACGCGTCGGGTTTCATCGCTGGTTGGAGCCACATCCACGAGCCTCTCCCATGCCGCCCGGCATTCCGACATCTTCCCGGATCGACGGTAGGCCTCACCGAGCAGATAAAGCGAGGCGGGCGAGCGCTCGTCTCGCTCCACTGCGGCGCGCGCAGCCTCTACCGCTTCCTGAGCCTTCCCCTGCAAGAGTGCGAGTCGGGCCAGCTCCGCGCAAGGGCGGGGATCACCTGGAGCGTATTCCTGGGCGGCCGCAAGCGCATCCCGAGCCAGGTCGAAGCGAGTCAGCGCGATCGCCTCTCGTGCCACCTCGAGCTGGATCGCTGCCACCGCCGGATCCGCTTCTCTGGCGCGTAGGAGCGAAACGAGAGCTGACTCATGATCGGAATGCGCTCGGTGATATCCCGCGACACCCAGCAGCAGCGCCTGTTCCCCCAGTCCCGAGTCTACGGCGATCGACTTCTTTCCGAGACTCTCGCGGACGCGGGATCGGGCCCCTTCGGGTTCGGGGCACTCCGCACCCATATTCAGGAAGAAGGCGGTGAACGAGTCGAGATAGGCCTGGCGCCGGCGCACCAAATGCGGCTTCGGGCGGGGAATCGGATCGGTCGAGCTTCTCTCGCGGATCCGTCTCGCGCGCCGAGCTCTCTTCGCTCCGCGAATCGCTACATCCGGAGACGCGAGGTCACGCTGGCTCGACAACTCCGATCGCAGAGTGGAGTAGATCGATTGCGCGAGCAGCTTGGCTCCGAGCTCGGTCAAGTGCACGTCGTCGTAAAAGAGCACGTCGTAGCGACGCTGCATCAGCGCATCCACCGAGTCGACTACGGGACGATCTTGCTCGTCACCAACAGCACGCATTATCTCGTAGTAGTCTTCAAGATCCGGTGGATCATAGTAAAAATTGTATGTCGGCTCGGGAATGAGCACGAGCTCGAAAACAAAGCTGTCCGCCAACGCACAGAACGCGTTGAGGTTCTTCTCGAAATCGAAGGTAGGAACTCGCGAAGGCCGGGGGTCCACAGGGAGATCATCATCGATCTGGTCTTCGGTGAGAGCGATCGGCGGAGGACCGATCTCCTCCGCATCGACCATGCCCGTGATCGTCGCGACAAGCCCCATATAGAGCCGCGAACGGTGCAAGGTATCTTGAATCGACGTTACCCAACGGCTTCGGGCCGTGGTCGTCTTCGCCCAGTGCTCACGGTACGGAACGCCGACTTCGGATGGTACCTTGTCGTTGTGGGCAAAATCGACCGTCACTATATCAGGAGAGAGCCTCAGCAGGTCTCTTCGGAGGTTCCGTAGAGCCTGAAAAGTCGTGTAGCCCGACACACCGGCATTCAGAACCTCATAGTGCCGGTCGGAGCCGGCGTTCAAAAGGTCCTCCAGCACCGCGGGATATGTGTCGTGAGAATCCGAGATGCCGTCTCCATAGGTGGACGAACCTCCGAGGCAGAGCACGCGGGTCGTTCCCTCGGGTTTGTGCAAATCGATCTCGTTGCCGCGGAAACCGAACGAGTTGATATACGATTCCCAGACTCGGCTGCCAGGCTCCATATGCCAGAATAGAAAGCGATCTTTGACATAGCCCCCGACATAGCTCGCATCCCATTTCGTCGCGGCCGAAGTATCCCTGACGAAGCTCTCCAGGCCGATGACGAGAGCGACGACGTGAAGCATCAGGAGCCCCTGTGCTCCTTTCAGGCGATGCTGCATCAGCAACACATGCCCGAAAGCAACAGTCGCCGCAGCCAGAGGCCCCGCGCCAACCCACGCAGCATTCCACCCCAAAGCACCCCCGATGACTCCGAACGCCGCGAGGGCGAGTGAGGCTCTCATCGCCGCCCGACTCGAGCCTTCCCTCGAAGCGGTCCCATCATCCAACGCACCGAGTAGAGCGACCCAGAGCCCGAGCGCCGTGAGCCAGAGCCCGACAAGGGTGCCGATGCTCGTCCAACGGAGTGGCGGCGTCTCGGATGTACGCAAGGGAGTAGCGGTGAAAGCGCGTACACCGATAGTGCCCTCTATGGGCACGAGTCCGGTCTCCCCCCAGGGGTATTCGAAATCCTCGAATCGATCTACTTCGACATCATCGATGTACGCGACATGTTCCCCATCTTGGGAGACCAGACGCAGGTGGATCCATTGTTCCGCTGGAGCAACGAATTTCTGGTCGCGGCGGTTGAGTCCCGTGCTCTTAACGAAACCACAGGGCAATCCCTCACGTGAGCTGATCCTGAAAGCGTACCAGTCGAATGCCTTCCGTCCGACCAGGCCATAGTCCGACTGCACTTGGATGTCTCTTTCTCGACGATGGAAGAAGACCTCGGCCACGCCTCCAGATTCCAGCCTCAGATCGGTTTCAATCCGTTCATTCCGGAACAGATTGCCTTCCAGAAAGAGAACGTCGCCCGCGACGAGGGTTTGGGTGGATGGATTCCTGATGGCGTACTCGACCGGATTCCAGCCCTCGGGGATCGGTGCCGGAGGAGGTCGATCGACCCTTTCCCTGGCTATCGCCGCGATCAGAACTGCCAACACCGTCACGGCGAAATGGATCGCTCGCCGCCTCGCCACCTTCCCTACCACAAGCTCCTATATTCCCGGATTTCGCCTGTCGAGCGATTCCGCATGACGATCTTTATCTTTCTGATCATCGTTTCGGGTAGAAAGCCCGCCCGCAAACCGAACCTGCCCTCGGCGAGCCGGTCGTGACTCCACGCGATCACCCGCCGGCCATCGATCTCGCCTGTCATCCCGGCTCCATCGAGACGCAAAGAAACCCTGACCCATTCTCCCTCGGTTAGTAGGAAATCACACGCCTCGACGCCATCGGCGCGCCCATCCTCGTAGTAGACGAGGGCGGTGGGCATCACTTCCGGTACCGATACTCGAAAGCAGTAGTAGGAGTTCACGCGGCGGCGCACCATCAGGTCGATATACGACTCGAGACCGATCGGGAGCACCTCGACGCTGAGCTCCAGAAGCTCGTGCTCATTGTCCTCCGGTGTCTCGAAGATCAGCTCATTAAAAAAGGCGAGTGTGAAACGATCGTCGAAGACCTCCTGCTTCTGAAAGAGCTCCGCGTAGTTCATCGTCGGGGACGAGAGACGGCGCCAGTGCTCTTGGTCCAGCCCATCGAGCGTCACGATCTCGGCACCGGGCGGCAGGAGTGCCGCCTCTTCGGCCGCCGCAACGCCTTGGAGCATGACCAGCACACCGATCCACAACGGGCGAAGCGGGTGGATCGAGGGGCGAGGACAGGGAAGTTGGCACGGCATCGGTTTATGGATCCATCTCTGAATCTGGACAGTTTCCAACGAACCAGGGGTGATTTCAACCCGGCTGAGGAATGGCCCTATCGACTATCATCTTCGATCGACACCTGCTCCGAAGATCGAGGGGGACTTTTGAGATCACAGACCGAAGCACCGGGCCTGCATCGCGCGAAGAAGGGACAGACCCCTCACGCCGCGGCCCACTGGGCGCGGTCGATCGGACCAATGGTTCTGGCCGCCGCACTGGCCGCACTCGGTGTGCAGTGGGCGTTTCCGGGGATCTATGGCGGTGGCTACGAGGGCCTCGATTGGCTGTTCGCGCCCGGGTGGGACCGGCGATCGTTGCCAGCATTGGCCGACCAGGCGCTACGCCTCGTGGATCTCCAATCTTGGGGCGGCCGAAGGATGTGGCATCTCGTGTCGTTGGCATCCTACGCCCTGGCAACCCTCACCATCGGCATGCTGGGTCGAGCCCTGACTAGTCGAAGCGGCGCCGCCTGGGTGGGCCTCATCGTTTTCGCGGCCCATCCAATTATCCTGGACTGGAGCTCGCGCATCGGAGGCGGCGCCATTCTGTTGGGCGTAGCTCTGATCGGATGGACGTGGATCGGCTGGATCGCAGTCATGCGCAGATGGCGCGTCGGGAGAGACTCGATCGCGACGTGGGTGCCGCTCCCCCTTCTCGGAGTCGCGCTCGTACTACTTTGGAGGCCGGCGAATCCGTCGATCGCACTCTCGGAGTCGTTCGCAGGGCCGATGGCGGCTGGCGGACTGGCACTGGCCACTGCCGGTCTGGCCCGTCTGTTGGACGGCCGATACGGCTGGGCCTTGGCCGTCGTGGCGGTTCCGGCGAGCCGTCTTGCCTCGCAGATCAATCTCCCGGCGCGAATCGACGCTCGCCAAGTGCAAGGGCGGGCGCTCGATGACCTGAGCAGACTCCACTGTGATATCCCCGACGGCGCAAGAATCTTCGTCTTCGACGCTCCCCCATCGATACTGGAGGCGGTTCGATATCACGCAGACCGCTTGGCGCCACGATCGATCGCAGCCCTTCCCGTTGACCGCGACCTCGTTCTCCCTGGCGGAGCCCTCTTCGACCCTCGATACGTGGCGGAGCGACGTATAGATCGCGTGTTTGCCTGGGAGGATGATGCGAGTCGCCTCTGCGATCTCACATCGACATTGCCCGAGCTGTGCAGGGCCGTGTCTTCGGCGCCACGGATGGCTCGTACGACCCTTCTTCCCGCCGAGCTGGCACTGGTGGCCGATCCGGTAGCGCTACGTGAGGTCCCCAGAGTCGGCTCGTTCGCCCTTGCCGCTTCCTCAGAGCCCGAGCGTAGTGTGACGCTTGCCGGAGCTGCGATCGGCGTCTGGGCCGGAGACCTCGATATTCAGCCTCCGCACATCGGAACAGTGATGCTCAGAGTGCGGGCGATCCGACCTGGTTCGGCCTCGAAGCACGGCGCGACGGGGTCGTTCTTTTGGATCACCGACAGCAAGCCGATACCCAGCGGGGAGAACCGGCTCCGATTCCGATTCGACGATCACGAAAGGGTGGCGATTCCCGTGGGTCGCTCCCTTCGCTGGCTCGCCGGAGGTGTGGTGCGTGGCGTCGGCGTCGTATTCGATGCAATCGATGACACTCTATCGCTAGACCCCTTCCTTTTGGTTCCCGCCGTCTGCCGTCCGGCTCGGGAGGATTCCATTCCCATGGTATCTGTTCCCCCGGGTGTGCTCCTACGTGGGAGTCCGCGTGATCACAACGAACGGGATTCAAGTGAGCTGGAGCTGGAACCGATCTACATACCTCGCTTTTCCATCGATGCGTACCCCTACCCAGGCCGATCCGGCGTCTATCCACGGGTCGATGTCACGCTGGAAGAGGCACGCTATCTATGCCGCATCCAGGGCAAACGCCTTTGCTTGGAGGAGGAGTGGGAAAGGGCGTGCAAGGGGCCGAATCAATCTACCTATCCCTACGGCGGCGTATTCGATGAGAACGCCTGCTACACGCCTCTCAATTTCGAGCACTTCCACCTCCGCAGAAATGGCGCTTTTCCCGGTTGCATTTCCGGCTTCGGCGTCGCCGATATGAGCGGCAACATCAACGAGTGGACCGACTCCACTCTCTCGAAAGAGGAGGTCGAGAGCTCCCCCAACGAGAGCTACCTCGGTGTCTTGGATCCGATGGCGGAGGCCGGACTGGAGCGTGTTCCGATGCTGCGTGGCGGGGGGGACTGGGGTGAGGACCCGGCCGATCTGCGCTGCGCACACAGAGAGCATTTTCACATGCCGCGCGATCGGTACGACGACGACGGCTTTCGGTGCTGTCGCTCCGCGAGAACCGCCCCCGCGCCGCCAACGGCTCAAGAACAAACTTGACTGTTGACCACAACACAATCGGACTCGCCGATTTCGGCATCGTCTTCGAGCACAATAGAAACAGGGTTTCAGATGTGTCGATCACGAACAACAGATAAGTAGCGACCGACGGAGCGCATGGCAATGTCTACAGGTGATCGAGAACTGTCTCGTCACCGACAACGTTTCCGAAATCGGCGGCCTTGGATACGCGACCGGCTTTCATGTCCAATCGAGATTTCATCAGTGCACTTCGACCCGCAACCTTTGTACGAGCGGCGGGGCCCTCGTGCTGGACACCGCTCCAGCGAGCACCGGTGCGACACTCCGAAACTGCATCTTCTGGAACGACGTCCCCGCCGAGATCTCGATCATTCGCGGCAGCATCGTCGTCAGCCACAGCGATGTCGGGGGCGGCTGGCCAGGCGAGGGAAATATCGATACCGATCCGGGCTTCTTCACATTGGCAGGCTTCCCGGAGTACCCAGGGCTGAGCTCGCCTTGCATCGACGGCGGCGACCCCCTGATCTCGGACGGCATTTGGGATTCCGACAGTCGCTGGCCCGATTGGTTCCCCAACGGCGAACGCTCGGACATGGGGGCCTGGGGCGGTCCGGGGAACCTGCGCTGGATTCCCTGAGGGTCCGCTCGGCCATATCCACCACGCCGTTGGAGCTACTCGCTCGCTTCCTCCTCTCCCGTCCGAACCGCCCTCTCGAACGCCTCGCGCACCGAGACCCCCAGATTCGTTCGCTCATCGATCGTTCGCCCGAAGTACTTCTCGGCACGTGTGGAAGTGATGTAGTCGCTGCCGGTGCAGAGGTAGCTCTTGGCGGCCTCGAGTGGCTTGCTGCCGACCGCGATCTTCCCCAGCACGACCTCGTCCGGCGAGGCACCCGGTGAGTAGGTGTAGTCGAGACCGGCGACCTGCAAAATGCCGTGGGCCTCGGTCTGCGCAGCGACGGCATTGTAGCGACAGATCTGCTCGACCTCGGCGCCGGTGAGACGGAAGCTCACCAGCTCGTTGTCGAAAGGCAAAAGCTCCATGAGCTGCGCGCGTGTCAGCGGGCCGGCGGAGAGATCGGTGCGCAGGCCACCACTGTTGACGAAGGCGATGTCGGCCTTGGCGGCGCGACGGAAGGCCTCGGCGACTTCGGCGCCGAGCGGGCTCGGCTGGTAGTAGCTGCGGCCGAAGTCGGCCGGCACGGTGCCGATGACCTCGGCTTCGAGCACCCGCACCTTTTCGCGCAAGGCCTTCTCCGCGGCGAGGAGCCCGGGCTCGATCGACTCGTCGGCGGGGCGTGGCAGATTCAAGAGCCGCCCTTCGCTCTTGACCACCTTGCCATCCGAAATCTCGAGATCGAGGCGTCCGAGCACCTTGCCGTAGCAGCCGGCCTGCACGATCACCACCTCCCCTTCGACAACCGGCTCACGCAAGAATCTGTGGCTGTGCCCGCCCACGATTGCCTCGAGGCCGGGGAGAGCTTTGGCCAATTCCCGATCGGCGTCGAGGCCGTTGTGGGTGAGGGCAATCTGAATATCGCTCTGCTCGTCCAGCACCGGCCAGAGCTGCTCCAGCGCCTCAGTCGGACTAGCAACAAAACTGCCCGCCAGGGTCTTCGCCGATACCAGATCGCGCAGATCGTGGGTCACCAGACCAACGACGCCGATCTTGAGCCCCGCCCTCTCGAACACCATGAAGGGCCGGCAGGCCACGGGGGCCGGATCGCGCGCCGGATGGGGCGGGCCTCCGTGGGGTGTGAGTGAAAGCCAGTTTGCGCAGAGCGCGGGGCTCTCGATCTTCTCGAGCATGGCCACGAGGTTGGCGCGGCCGTGATCGAGATCGTGGTTGCCGATCGCCCATGCGTCGTATCCGATCCGGTCCCAGAGCTTCACGAAGGGAAGCCCACGAACCCCCTCGGCCTCGAAGCGCGCTGCCGAATGCCCAGAGAGCAAGTCGCCCGCGTCTAGCACCAACACCTGGCCCGGCCGCTCCTTCCGCACTCGCGCCACCTCGGCGGCGCAGGCGGCCACGCCACCGCTCAGCCTGCCCTTGTACTCCTGCTCGAAGGCGTACCCGTGCCAATCGTTCGTATGGAGAATGGTAAGGCTCACGCTCTGCCCACCCGCCTGCGCCAGCGGCGGAAGGGCCAGAATCGAAAGGCCTAAGAGGACAGGGGCGACCCGCGGGAAGAACGACATGAGAGCAACCTCGGTTTCGGTGGATGGGAACGGGGACTATATCACCGCGCGAGCAACCAAGCCGCGGCGCCCTCGCCTCCATACGCGCCCATATCCGCCGCCGGGCCGTTCGGATAATAGCCGGGCCAGGGAATGCCGTCTTGTTCCCCCAAGGGCCCGGCGTCGATGCAGGGCGACCCCGGAGCCAACACCTGCGTCCATTCGAGGTACTCCGTGAAGAGCGGATCGGCATCGATGTTGCCCTCGCCGCTCCGCCCACGCTGAATGTCGCTGTAGGTGCAGGAGACGTGGTTTCCGAGTCGCACGCGGATCTCGCGCGGCGTGTCATTCCAGAGGATCGACCCGGTCACGGCCACGTTCGATCCGGTGCCCCAGGCGTAGATGGCTCCGCCCGCATCGCGGGCGCTGTTTTCGTTCATGGTGCAGTAGTTGATCTCTGGAGATCCGCTGAAGACGTGCACCGCCCCGCCCCAGTTTGCGTTGTTCCCCCTGAAGAGACAGTTTTGGATCGTTGGGTTCGACACAGAGATATAGATCGCACCGCCCCAATTCGCGGAGTTACCGGCGAAAACTGAGTTTCGAATCGTGCCGTTCGGCGACTTCGCCCAGTAGATAGCTCCCCCGTAGCCGGACGAATTGTCGAGGAAGACACAGCCCTCGATCGACGGCTCGGCCTCGAAAACATCGATGCCGGCGCCGTCGAAGCGAACGGAGTTGCCGATGAATGCGCAGTCGCTCACCTTCGCCGTCGAGCCGTCGGAGATACGGATCGCTCCACCCCAATCCGCTGAGTTCTCGACAAGGTAGGAGCGAAGAACCGACGGGGCGCCGCCTACGCAGTAGATTCCGCCACAGTAATTCCACGTCTGTCCGGTCGAAGAATTGCGCAGTATCAGACAGCGATCTATCGTCGGTGAGGTGCCCTCGCAATACACCCCTCCCCCGGTCCCGCGTCCTCGTGTCAAAGTCAAGCCCTCGATTCGTGTCGCGGCCCCTTCGCCCTGATCGGCGCGCAGCACGATCCCCATCGTCTGGGCATCGATGACCGTGCTCTGAACTACCGCCTGATCGTCGGGATCGGTCCCCATCATCACTATTCCCCGGCCGAGCAACGATATTTCAGACTCGAAGTAGGTTCCGGGCGCGACAAGCACCGTGTCACCGTCGGAGGTCGCAATGATCGCATCCTGGATGAGCGCGTAATCGCCGGGTACATCGATCGTGGTCGCTCGAGTGGAGCCGAGTGACAAAGGTAGAGACAAAACTGAAGCGACAACTCGTTTCATCGGGCTACGTCGCCGGTTCGAATCGGGCCGTGAAGTGGCGCAGAGCGCTCGGTGACCAGGCCATGCGCATGGCTGGAATGCGTTCGCGATCGGCGTGCAGCTCGAGGATCGACTCGATGACCAGGTCCATTTGGCTCTGTGTGTAGACGCGCCGGGGAATGGCGAGGCGGACCAGATCGTGGGGTGCCGGTTCGAGCTCCCCCGACTCGGAGTCGATCGTGCCGAACATGACGGTGCCGATCTCACATGCGCGGATTCCGGCGTGGAGATAGAGGGCACAAGTGAGGGCCTGGCCGGGCAGATCGGTCGGATCGAGGTGCGACAAAAATCGGCGCGCATCGAGATAGACCGCGTGTCCGCCGGCGGGCCGCACGACCGGAACTCCTTCGTTGTGAAGATGGTCGGCCAGATAGGCGGTCGATGCGATTCGATACTCGAGATAGGGCTCTTCGAGCACCTCTCGCAAGCCGATCGCGATCGCCTCCAGGTCGCGCCCGGCGAGGCCCCCGTAGGTCGGGAAACCCTCCGTTACGACCAAGACCTGCCGCGCCTCTTCGGCCAGATCGGCATCGTCGGTGGCGAAGAAGCCGCCGATGTTGGCGATTCCGTCTTTCTTGGCGCTCATCAGACAGCCGCGAAAGCCCGAGAACTGCTCGCGCGCGATCGTGGGGATCGAACGTGTGGACTGCCCCGGTTCGCGACGCTTCACGAGGTAGGCGTTTTCGGCGAATCGGGCGGCGTCGACGAAGCCCGGGACTCCATGCCGCTCGCAAATCTCGACCGTACCTCGCAGATTCTCGAGCGAGACCGGATGACCGCCCAGGGAGTTGTTTGTAATCGTCGTCATCACGACGGGGATTTCGCCCTCACCGGTCTCGGAGAGAACTCGATCGAGCTCGGCGAGGTTCATGTTCCCCTTGAAAGGCGCCTCGTCGCTCAGATTCTCCGCTTCCGGAACCGGCAGATCGAGGGCGGTCGCCCCCCTCCATTCGATGTTCGCCCGTGTGGTATCGAAATGGGTGTTGCTCGGGATCGTCTGGCCGGGTTTGGCGCGCAAACCGAAGAGGATCTTCTCCGCCGCGCGACCCTGATGGACCGGGATGATGTGCTGGAAACCGAAAATCTCACGAACCGTGTCTCGAAAGCGGTAGAAGCTCCTCGCCCCCGCATACGACTCGTCCCCGCGGCTGAGGCCCGCCCACTGCTCGGAGCTCATCGCTCCGGTGCCGCTGTCGGTCAAAAGATCGATCAGGATCTTCTCGGCCGGAACCATGAAGAGGTTGTAGCCGGCCTTTTCCAGGGCGGCCCGTCGCTCCTCTCGCGAGGTTTGGCCGATCGGCTCTACGACTTTGATGCGAAAGGGCTCGATGATGGTTCGGGACATCGCGTTGCTTCTGTTCGAGGTCTTCGAGGGAGTGCGGATCGGGGCTCGCGTTCGGATCTTCCGAAGCGGGGCGGCAATGGCTCAAGGATACACTCACAATCGATTGATCGCCCCGATGCAGCTGGGTTATAGTCCAACATGGTGCTTTCCAATCCAACATCCTGAGCCTCTCGAACGAGAGGAAAAGGGGATCGAAATGAACAGAACAGCAATCGCCGCCATCGCGGCATTCGGCGCGGCGTCGATCGCCAACGCCGCCTCCGTCAGTCTCTACAACCTGGGTCCTGTCGGTCCCGGAACCTCGATCGCCGCGCCTTTGACCTTCGACGACGGCTCCGAGGCCTATGTCGGCTTCATGGAGCTGACCGAGTCGATCACCGCCGGCAGCGGCCTGGGCTTCTCGCTCTGGACCGAGGGTGAAGCCGACACCGAGGTCGCTATCTACGGCCCGCGCGGGCTGACCCTCGTCGGCTGCAACGACGATGGCGACAGCGGGAGCTGGGGCGATCCCGGCCTCGATTCGCGCCTGCATTACGGTGATGCCGAGGGTTCGCCGACCAACGGCGACGGCTACAACGGTACGACCAATCCTAGTGGCCTCGAGTTCACCAATGTCGCCGATCTGCCCGCGGGCCACTACACGATCGTGCTCGGCACCTTCAGCGTGGTGTGGGACGATCTCGACGCCACCGCGAGCGTGGAGGGCTTCCGAGACACGGGCGGAACGATCGCGCATCTCGATATCTTCTCGATCGAGTAGCGGCTCGTTTTCTTTTGAGCAATCGGCCGGGTGACCTCCGGGTTATGGATGGCGCCCGGCCGATTTGCGTTTGGTGCTCCTTCGTCTCTCCCAGGAGCCTGTTGCGCGCGAATCATGCGCGAGACAGGCTGTATGTGCCGTACCGGGAGTCGATCCCAATGATGTGGCCGAGCAGCCGGCTCTGCAAAAAGACCAGCAGCCGGTCCATCACAGCTCGATCTCCGTCCGGTGCCTCATCTCTCAGACTGTGCATTTCCCTGAGTAGTTGAGCGTGCGCGCCCTGATGCTCCGTGAGATCCGGGTAGCCAATCTCTCGCATGTGCGCCTCCTCCGCACCGAAGTGAGTCCGCGCGCACTCGATCACGCTATCGAGGACGGGATAGAACTGATCTCGGTTCCGCCCCTTTTCGACCACTTCTTCCAGGTCTTTGATCAGGCCGATCAGCTCCTGGTGCTGGCGGTCCATGTCGGCGTCACCGACACTGTACTCGCCAGACCACTTCATTAGAGGGGAGAGCACGTCGCCGGGCAACGCTCGTGATTGTGTGGCGTATTTCGATTCGAAGCTGTCCGGGTAGGTGGTCATCTTGGCAACGACGCGGTGCATCCATGCGAGGGCGGTCACCGACACGGCCAGCATGAACATCCAACAACTGGTCCAGAGCCCAGTCCATTCCAACAGGTAGCCAAAGATGATCGGACAGAAGAAGCCGCCCAGCCCGCCGAGCACGCCGACCATTCCTCCCACCACGCCGACCTCATCGGGAAAGTACTCGGGGATGTGTTTGTAGACCGCCGCTTTGCCGATACCCCAGATGCTGCCCAGGGCAATTACGAGTACCGCGAAAACCCAAAGGTTGGCCTGGAAGTAGATCCGCGTCACTCCCTTGGCGAGCAGTTGTTTGCGCTCCACGTTCTCACCGACCTCGACCATCGGCTCGTGCCAGGCGTCCTTCGTGGGGAGGACCAGGGCCTGATCATCGCCGACCAGCGTCACGTCCGGCTTCTCGGTCAGCTCGTACCTGGCCTGGCCGACGACGATGGAAGTGCCGGTGACTTCCTGGACCAGACCGGGCTCCTGTGCGGTGACCCCCCTGCCCGGCGAGACGATTTCCATCTTCGGTATCGTCACCATCAGACTGACGGTGATCGAACCGCCCAGCACCCAGTACATGACGACCCTGGCGCCGAACTTGTCGGAGAGCCAGCCGCCGAATGCCCGAATCACACCGGATGGAAAGCTAAACAACGCCGCCAGCACTCCGGCCGTGACAAGCGTGACCTGGTAGACGTTCACGAAGTAAGGGACCAGCCACTGCGAGAAGGCGACAAAACAGCCGAAGACGAGGAAGTAGTACAGACCGAAGCGCCACACACGCACCTGCTTGAGTGGCTCCAGAAGTTCCCGCGTGCTCTTCTTCTCGGTGCCCGGTTTGCGGTTCTTCGAGAAGATGATGAAAATTAGGCCCATCACGACCATCATCCCCGCATAGCAGACCGGCAAGGTTCTCCAGGCCTCGAGGTTGTCGCCGTTGCTGGTCAGCCAGTTCAGGGCGGTGGGCGCGAGCAACGTCGTGCCGGCGGCCCCGGCATTGCCCGCGCCGAAGATCCCCAGGGCGGTGCCCTGATTCTTGCGCGGATACCAGACGGAACTGAACGCAATGCCGATCGAGAACGACACGCCCGTCATGCCAAATCCGAAGCTGCAAAGAGCAAAGGCGATGAAGGAATCGGCGTGGGAGAGCAGGTACAGCGGAATCGCGGTCAGAAAGAGGAGGGCCGAGAAGACCGGCTTGCCGCCAAATCGGTCCGTGAGCATGCCTGCGGGCAGGCGGAAGATCGAGCCGGTCAGGATCGGGATTCCGAGTAGCCAGCCGATTTCCACCGGTCCCCAGTCGAACACCTGGTTGCCGGAAAGGAAGGTAACGAGGACACCGTTGAGCATCCAGGCCGCGAAGCAGACCGTGAACGCCAACGTGTTCAGGGCAAGGATCTTGTGAGATGTAGCGGTAACCTGTCGTTCCTTTGTCATGGCGGCACTCTACCAAGCTGGGAGATTCAGGAGAACCGACACGGCACTGGCGTGCCCGGCGATGAGTGTCTCCGGTCTCGTCCGTGCGTTCTTGGTCGCGGCTCTGATGTTGGAAGATCAGTCGAGGCGCTCCTGCATGACACATTTCGCCTCATCCCAAAGCCTCCGTTCTTCGCGCCCGAGTGGGCGCTGGGAGGCGATATCCCTGACGGCGACGTATGATCGCCGATAGAGATCGGAGGCATCGGGCTGATCTCTGGGGTCATCGCCGAGCGACTGCGCGAGTCCGATCATCAGCATTGCGATTCGATCAACGCCGAGGGGAACAGTATCGCTGCTTGCCAACTCCAGCGAGCGGCCGGCGCCCTCGATATGGATCTGCAATGCCAAGCGACGGTCCCCTCCAGACAAAAGGGAGGCCCCGTACGCACTCAATAAATCCAGATAGAGTCGTTGCAGCTGCGGCATCGACAACCGTCAGCTTCCGGTATATATCCAACGCTTCTGAATACCTGCATCGTGGCGCGCTCTAGCCCTTAGGGTCCGCGCAAGAATTGCTTGTCATTTGGCATCCCATCTGCACCACATCTGGGCGCCAATATGACAAGTTATTCTTGCGCGGACCCTAAGGTTTCCCGCGCGCGCCCCGGTGAAGATCGATGAGATTCAGGCGCGCTCATTCGATCGGTGACACCCACTCGGGATCTTCCCCCGGCGACCCATGAGCGCCCATGCCGAATTCCTCCCTCACAGATCGCGCCTAGGAGCCTGTTGCGCATAGACTTTCGAGCCCGGTATTCGAGTTCGTTTCGAGATCAAGGAGCCGAGTCCGCGGGAAGGCTGGTTGCCT
>NYZA01000040.1 GCA_002686955.1 Gemmatimonadota bacterium | reverse complement strand
GGAGGCGTGATGGTTGCACGTCGCACCAAGCGAAACGGGGGGAAGTGCTGCCAGGGGGCGGAGATGCGCCGCCACAGCAGAAAGTTGGTGAGATATGCGGGCTAGAAGAGCTCGTTCGACTCGCGGCAACCCACGCATTGGGTCGCGAAAGGGAGAGCACGAAGGCGAGCGATCGGAATCGCTTCACGGCACTTCTCGCAATGCCCGTACGCCCCTCGATCGAGAAGATCGAGCGCATGTTCGATTCTGCGCACCCGTTCCCCTTTTCTCTCGAGTTGCGCGGCATCCATCTCGTCATCGATGTGGCGGCTCACCTCATCGCCCCAGTCGGTCGGGCGCGTATCATCGAACGACACCGATTCCGGACGATGGCTGCGCAAGAGCTCGGCGATCTCCGTCAGGGTTTCCTGGCGAAGCCGATCGAGCAACTCTCGCAAATCGTCTTGTCGATCACCCGGGCGATCCATCGGTCCTCTCAGAGCCCGTGTCTCTCACCAACGCGACACGCCGTAGGAGGATAGGGATCGCTCCGCTGACTTGTCAAAGAGTATGCTGATCGAGGTACTCCGAGGCGGAGGCATACCTGGGACCGCCATTGACACCCCGAGACCCGACAACCCATCCGACGCGCTTCCCGCCGGGTTCCGCCGCCGACAAGGCCTGGGCCTGGATCCAGATCGGTCGCCCCCTGATCATCTTCATCTCGGTTTTCGGGGCGCTCGTGGGTGCGCTCAACGTACGGGTTTTTCTGGGTCATCCACCACTGGCCGATTGGCCGGCTCCGGAGCTCTTCGATCTTTGTGAGCTCATGCTCGGCGCCGCATTGCTCAGCTCGGGCCTGATGATCCACAACGACGTGACGGACTACCCCTCCGACCGGGTGAATCGTCCCCACAAGCCCCTTCCCCGGGGTGCGATCGGCCACCAAAGCGCGAAGTGGACCGGGATCGTCTTCATGTGCGCCGCGGTGGCGGTGGCGTCGATCCATCACGCACCGGGAGGTGGCCTCGAGTGGAATCCGGTCATGAGTGCGCTGACCGCCGCGATCGTGGCCTCCGGGATCTTCTACAACGACCACGGCAAAATGCACGGGCTCCTGGGGCATGCCATCGTTGCCTTCGGAGTCGGCGCGATCCCGCTCTGGGGAGCGCTCAAGCTCTACCCCGCCGCTGGTTCGGGGATCCTGCCTCTGGCATGCGCAATCTTCGTCATGGAGATCGGCCGAGAGATCATGGTCTGCATCGGTGATATGCCGGGTGACATCGAGGCCGGTTTTCGCACCCTGCCGATCCGCCAGGGAAGAGACCGGGCGATGCGCTTTGTTCTCCTCTACTACGCGGGCTATCTACTCCTGCTACCGATCCCCTTCACCGGAATCGGTCCGCTACCGGGGCTATTCGGGCCCGTGTACCTGGCCGGAGCGATCGTCTTCGCCGCGGTTCTCCTGGCGACGTGGGCGGCTACCTGGAGGACTATCAGGAGTGGAAACGAAGAGGCGATCTTCGACGCTTTTGAGCGCCACATCCGCTTCGGAACACGAATGGGAGTCGTCTTCTTCCAACTGATCCTCCTGCTGGAAGCGTTCGTTTGACTGCAAGGTTCCGCGCGGACCGTCGACTGGGAGTGGCGTTCGCGCTGATCTCCGTGGCCTTCCTCGCCGCGTTTCGCGCCGGCAACCACCTCGGACTTGAAGTGCCGATCTTGGTGCGGGCGACCTATCTGCTGATCGCCGTCGCGTTCGGAATTCGTCATGGCCTCATAACCCGGGGGGCACGCGGATTCACACGATTCTGCGTCGCGGTGGCCGCGGTCGCCTACACCGCCGAGATCGTCGGCGTTCGCAGCGGATGGCTCTTCGGAGAGTACGCGTACACAGACCGGCTCGGGCCGATGCTGCCCGGCGAAGTCCCGATTGCGATCCCCGTGTTCTGGGTCTTGATGATCTACGCGGCGGACGATTGCGCCGGGCTGGCATTCGGACGCTCCCTTCCCGCTCTCTGGCACGCGGCCGCCGTCGGCGCGGTGGCGGCGTCGTGGGATCTGATGATCGATCCGATCGCCGTTGCTTACAACTGCTGGACGTGGAGCCCGGAAGCCACGGCGACCATATTCGGAATCCCGGCGACCAACGCTCCGAGTTGGTGGCTCGTCGCTTCGGTGGCGACATATCTCGCACGTCCCGGGGACGCCCTACGGAGATCCGACATCGAGCACTGGTTTCGACATCTTCCCGCATTGGCACTCTTCGTCGCCGCCATCAACAATGTGGCCGCGACTATAGAGCTCGGTTTTCCAGGCGCGGGGCTTGCCGGCGGTGCCGCGCTCGCGCCCTACGCCGCAGCCGCTCTCGCCCGGAGGGACTGGCGACGCGACAGGAATCCGGCGGCCGCCAGAGCCGGGTAGGGCAGCAGCACCAAGAGACCCACGACCGCCTCTCCAGCCCTGCAGAGGTCGAGGGCGAAAACCACCAGGAGAGCGGCGGTCAGAAGATGCATGAAGATCGGCGCCGCGTATCGTAGCGGATCATCGGCCAGCATTCTCTCGTCACGGTGGGGACCGCGAAGCCAGTAGTAGGTCGCGAAGATCGTGGCGGAGACGCCGTACCAGCCGATGAAATTGCCGATCGGGATCGATCCGAAATAGGCTCCCCCTCCTACCCAGCTCCAGGCCCCGAAGGCCACGCAGATCGGATCGAAGAGAAAGTCCCAGGAGGTCAATGCAAGGGCCGCGAAAAGGACGCGCGCGGCAACCCCCGCCGATCGGGGGAGCGCCATCTCCGTCATGGCATCCGACAGATACGCCAGAACATACCAGGCCAGGGGGATGAAGACCGGAACCTGCCCCGCGATCCGATAGCCGAGAAGGTCGCTGTACTCGTACGATCCGAAGATCCAACCCGCTGATGCGCCAAGCCACTCCGCAGCCAGCGAGAGTAGGAGAGCCGTTAGGCCGAGAAGCATCGCATTCCTCGGGCCGGAACGCGCGAGGGCATGAATCAAGGTGAGCGCCATGACGAGCGCCCACTGGAAGATCACCGCGCCCCCTTCCAGAGAAAGATCGGCCCCGAGAAGCACGCGTCGGACCACGATCGAGAGAACGAGAAGCCCTAGACACGCGTCGTAGAGACGCCTGAGAGGAGGAGGCAAGAACCGATCTCCGCCGCTACTCAGCTCCCAGAGCAGGCGGCGTCATCCCGTGTATCAACGCCTCTTCGCCCATACCTTCGAAAAGCACCCTCGAGGTCAGGTCGTCCGGCCGAGTCTCCCAGTACTGAACCCCCTTGTACTCAACCCACTGCCCCGGCAAAACGTCGAGCGCAATGTTCCACTGCTCTGAGCCGCGAACCGCCTTGGCCAGCCCCAGCGCGTCGGAGAGCTTGAGGTTCGTCTCGGTCTCGAAGACCACGTGCCGAACCAAACGAACCATCTTCAACCAGGAAAGCTCCCTCGTCTGGGCGTGGAAGCTGTGGGCGAACTCCACCCAACGATGGATTCGCTCCATCTGCGAGGCAACGTAGTCGGCGGCCGAGATCGTCTCCCGGAAGAAGAGAATGAACTGATAGGCCTCCCACCCATTCAGCACCTGCCGCCCCTCGGGAATGTCAAGGGCCTCTGCGAGGACGGGGCTGACATCGAGCGGAATCCCGCCGAGCAGATCGACCATCTTTTCGAAGCTCAGGCGCTCCTGTATGAGATACGCGTGCACTGGGATCTCTGTCGCGTACTCGACCTGATTGATCAAGAGCGGGGCACCACCCAACAAGTAGGCGTCGCGCAGCCGATCGGCGCCGCGCCGATTCGGGAAGGCCACCCGCGTGTCGAGGGGCAGATTCATCAGGTGCATGCTTCGCCGCTTCGACTGGATCTCGGCCAGGAAGAAAACGTTCGGAACACCCAGATAGAGGATGTTTACGTGGTCCAGATCGAGCGCGGGAGGGGGGGCGTTGCCCAGAGCCGACTCCTGTGCGCGCCGGAGCTCCTCCGCCAGCTGCCGATCCTCGACCTTCCCCCGCTCGTGTTCCGCCGCCGTCAAACCGATTCCCATGAAGGGGCCGGAGTCAGGCGAGGCCTCGACGAAGGGAACGTGGATTCGCGCGGGCCCGGTCACACGGGTGTTGACATCGATCAGAGTCAGATCCGCCGACGTTCGTACCCTTGCCTCGGCCAAGAGTTCGTATACGAGAGTGTTCGGCTCGACGTCATACTCTCCGGGGGATTCCACCGCACCGGAAACCTCAACCTTGAAAGGCCCCTCGTCGGTCTTCGGCGCAGCCACCCACTCCGGCTCCGGGTGCATCCGGTCCCAGACCGAAACGGCGATGCCGACGGCCACCACGGCGAAACCCACCGCCACCGCGGCGTAGATCAAGTTGCGAATCAGTGGCGCGCGCCTAGCGAGAGATGCGTCGCCGGCAAACCCCGGGGTACGGCTGCCGCGCCGCCCGGTCCGATCGAGGTAGCGCTTTCTCTCTCGCCTGTAGTCGCGTTCTCCCGCCATGCTCTATCGGTGCCCCGCCTTCAGCGCTTCCAGCCACTCCCTCAACTCTGAATTGTCGGGCTCGATCTGCAACGCGCGCTCCCAGGCGGAGATCGCCTCGTCCACGCGCCCCTGCTTCACATAGATCGATCCGAGTCGAACAAACGAGAGCTCCAAATAGGGCGCGATGTCGATCGCGACCAGGCATTCGCTCTCCGCCTCGTCGTACGCCCCCGCGAAGTAGTGGCCGACGGCCTGCACCAGATGCCGCAGAGCTTCATTGGTGCGGGTGCTCCGCTGAATGACCACGTTCTTGTCGCGAATGACCTCTTCGAGGCGGCGGACCTGTTCGTTCAGCTCTTGCTCGAGTCCCTGATTCTTCGCTTCGGTCTCGAGGTACTCCTTCTCCGCCTGCAGCTGGGCACGCTCCTCGATCTCCTTCTCCAAGAGCTTGCGTTCACTCTCGTATTTCTCCTGGAGCGACGCCTCGATCTTCTGTTTCTCGCTCTCGAGCAGGCTGGCCTGGTGCTTGGTCATCGACTCCGCAACTTCGAAGGCGACCTGTTCCTTCCGCTTCTTCAGGGCCTCCTCCAACTGCCTGCGGTTCATGAACTTCTGATAGACCTTGGAGGTGTCGTAAAGAAATGTGAGCCCGACCATCGGAGCCCCGAAGCCGGGATCGTAAATCTCGCTGATCGGCGTTGCGTACTCCCAGGCAGTGTCGAGAGCAACACGAAGTCGACGAACGACCGTGTACTCCTTGCCGTCGAGCAGATCGAAGCCCGGTTCGTGCCACTCGCGGCGCAGAAACTCGAAGCTGAACCCGAGGGCGAGGTGGGTGGATCGCGCATCCCCGGTCGCATTGTCTCTCAACCCGCCGCGTGCCTGGAGACGCCGATTGAAGAAATCCGCCTCGCCGCCCGCATAAACACGAATCGGCGTCGATCCGCCGATCGATTGGCTGTCGTATTCGGCATCCAGATCGAATCGGTATCCGCCGCCCTCGTAGCCGATTCCCAGCCGGTGGCGACGCGCCGCCGGGTCTTTGTCGGATCGATTGAATGCGAGGTTCGGCTCGAGAAGATTGAAGCTCGAGACTCCTATTCGCAGTGCATCCGTGACACGGAGCAGAATGCCGGCATCGAGCGTGAAATTGGTCTGGCTCGTGCCATCAACGAAAAGAGGGTCGTTTCTGACGCGATCTCTGTAGTCGCGATGAAGCGCTGAAAAAGACCACCCTCTGCTGAGCCGCCGCCCGGTCAGCCCGAGGGAGAGACGGCCGCGCTGCCAGACCCCCACGCCGTACGAGATCGCAAGATCGTACTCTCGGTAGATCTCATCGCCGGTCGTGACCATCGTGATGGCAGGCGTACCGAAACGCCCAAAGGGGTAGGCGATGCCGAAGTACTGGTCGCTGATGCCGAGATTGTCGACACCGAGAAAGGGACGGGTGTACGAGGTCGAAAGCTCGACAAGGCTCAGCTGGTACAGACCGGCCGGGTTGTAGTACGCGGCCGATACGTCGGTCGCCAAGCCGCCGAAGGCCTGCGCCATTCCGGTGGCCCTGGTGCCCCCCGGAATCTCGAAGGAAGCCAGGGCGGTGCCACCGAGAAGCGCGCAACCGATAAGCGCTATGACTCTCCTCATCGAGCCACCCCCATGGTGCCCGAAAACACCTGATCGCCGGAGTCGTACTGATAGATGTACAAGCCGCCGGGCACCAGTTCGCTCCTTTCGTCTCTACCATCCCAGGCAAACGCGATCCGTCCCTCTCCGCTGAGATCTGAGGGCCGTATCGATATCACGAGCTCGCCGCGTCGATTGAAGATCTTCAAGGGATTGGACCCCGCTGAGCCCCCTGGGAACTGCACGACGAGATCGTCGTTATCGCCGGCCATGCCAGGCGTAATGATCCTGGGTATCGGCTCGTTCATGAGGCCGGAAAGCGTCGTCGTGAAGAAGAGCGTGCAACTCCGGTAATTCGGCACCGGCAGTCCCTCTTCGAGATCAGCGACTTCCGTCTCTAGGGAAAGCGTTCGGCCCAAACCTAGGGTGATGAGGTCGGTGCGAATCGAGACCTCGACGCTTTCCAAAATCCCTTCGGCGTCTTCGTGCGGATCGATCGTCACCGTGCCGACTCTGGCCGCGCCCGCGGCGACGTCGCCCGCGGCAACCAGCAACAGCTGCTCCGATGATGAGAGGTTGAGGATAACCAGAAGCTCACCCAGATCGATCCCGGTATCGCTCAGCCGCGGCTCCTCGATCGTGACGACGAAAAGGAGCGAATCCCGCGGTACGTCGTTCGGATGTTGATCATCGACCGGGTCGATCTCCGCGCACCGGGCTCGGCCGAGTGAATCCGGGCTGGTGAAGATGGTATCGGCCACCTGGCGCCCCTGCTCGAAGAGCAGAATATCGATGTCCGGGGGGATCAGGTCGGGTGTCGCGGTAAAGGTCCATTCGAATGGCGGCACCATCGGGTTTTCCGCCCGATCCGCCGCGCTTACACGCATCGTCACCTGACCGGCCATGAACGCCTCTTCGGGCGTCCACACGATCCTCTTGCCGTCGTTGCAGGGTGGATCGCAGGCCTGAAACTCCAAGTCTCCCAGAAGAATATCGGCGAATCCTCCCATCGACTCGGTTTGATACGAGAGCGCGACTGTGGAGTCGGCCAGGCCGGAGATGTCGTCATCGATCTCGACGGCTACACTGACCGAGGTCGGCGCCTGCTCTCCGTCAGCGGGGATCGTCTTCACCACGAAAGGTGGCTGAACATCTTCGACGGTGTTGAAGAAGTAGACATCATCGATCAGCTCATTCCCCGCCCAATCCAGTGCACTCACGAGGAAGCGCACCTCGGAGTTGAATCGGTATTGCGGATTGGGGAAATAGGTCCACTTGGCGCAGTGAGGGGCCTCCGACCTCCCGTTCTTCCCGTTGGTGCAGACAGGAGGCCCCTCACTGCGCTCGCCGAGCGTCCCATGCAGCGTGACGTTGACAGTGTCGGGATCCTGGCCAGAGCGAGGAATAATCCTGAGAATCTTCGGCCGAAGCTGGTCTTTCTGTTCGTCGCTTAGAATCGCGTCCGCTTGGGTAGCCGTCGTGCAAGAGGGGCAGAACCACTTCCAGGTCTTTAGACGCACACCGGCGGCGTCGTCGTTGATCTGTATGTCTGTTCGCTGATCCTCTCGTACGTCGGACTGGCCGATCGTCGGATTCGTCGCGCCGTCGAAGGGTGGATAGGCGATATAGGGTGGTTCGTCGTCGTCGATGATCGTGATGAAACTAAAGACACGCGGGTCGCGCAACGGATTGCCGACGTGGTCTTCAGCGTCGAGCGTGACCGTGACGGTGTCGTTCGGGATGAAGCGCTCTCGCAGAGGGGGGTTGAGGGAATCGAGACCGGTCCAGAAGAAATCGGGATAAGTGAAATAGTCGATCGCGACGAGTCCGTCACTGAGCTGGATCACGGAGGTGTCGGGCAATTCGACGGTTATCGTCTCGCGATATCCGTCCGGATCCGGGTTGAGCTCCGTCACTCGCTTGAACGACACCGTCATGACCACGGTCGAATCCCCAATGGCGATGTTGTCTTGAATCCTCGCCCGAATCGGCGTCACGAGTGGAACGTCCGGAAGGGTATCGGCCAGGGCGCCCGGATAGGTCGAACCGAGCTTTACAAAGGGAGACTCGATGTCGGAAGTGATCGTGTAGGACCAACCCTCGGTGATGATCGGGTGGCCACCCAAGTCGGTGGCGTCCACGCGCACCTGCAGCACATCACCCGGGCCCACGGAGTCTACTGGCCAGTGGATCAACGCCTCGAGTTTCCACGGGCTCTGGCCCGGATCGTCGAGCGGCTCGCGCACCTCCACCAGCTCGGAAGGAAAGGGGACTCCGTTGACGGTGAACCCGATCGACCCGGACAGAACCCCCTCGTCCAGAACCGAGTTGGACCCGCCGCTCATTATGTCGTCGTAGATCCTTACGATCGTGTCGTGGTTTCGAGGGACATTGGCCGCGCCGGGAGCCGGGCTCATCCCCCACGTATAGGGGGTACCACCGAGCAAGATTCGAACGGTCCCTTCTCCACCGGGAGCGCCCGTGATCAGATCGGGGCGGCCGTCGTTGTCGATGTCTCCGATCGCGCTCTGGTTCCCCAAGTGCTCCGCGCCCTCGGTGCCGAGAATCGCGGTGTGAAATACAGCCGCGCTCGACACTTTGGAGGATCCAAAACTCCCTCGCCCCGGAATGAAGTACGCGGCCCCCTGCCCACCAGCGCCGAGAGGGGAGCCCAGAAATAGATCGTCCCCAGTGCCGAAGAGGGGGTGTCCGGCGGGATGGAACTGCCCGATCGCCAGGTCGACGACCACTGAATCGGTCGGACCGGTCTCGTCGAAGCTCAACCACGTCCCGCCTTCATCGAGATCGATCCGAGCCGGCCAGGGAGCGCCGGTTCCACGCAACACGTGCGCGGCGCCCTTGCCGCCCGCCGCCCCCACGACACAGAGATCGGGCCGTGAGTCGCCGTCGATATCTCCCGCCGCGAGGCCACCGCCGAAGAGCCGTCCGGCGCCGAATCCCTCGATCCAGACGGTTGCCGTGTCGGACTCCAGGTCGAAGACCTGGCCGGACAGCTCGAAATAGGGGCTGCCGGATCCCCCGTCGAAGAGGTAGACGCCTCCGGCGTCCTCCGTGCCCGCGCCGGGAGCGCCGACCGCCAGATCGATGCCATCGATCCCCAGCGAGAGGTCCACGGCGACAAGTGCACGGCCCACGTCCTCGAGCTGCTCTCCACCATGGATCGTCACATCAGCGGCAACGTCGATTGCAAAGCTGCCCTGGCCAAGCGGGCTCTTTAGCACGTACACCGCGCCGCTCTGAATCGAATCGGGCCCTACGGCTTCGACCCGTGGAGCGCCGAGAGCCAGGTCGGCGAAACCGTCCCCGTCGAAATCACCGACCGCGGCCGATGCCCCGAGTCGATCCTGCTCGCTCTCTCCCGTGTAGTCGATCACTGCTCCACCGGCCGCCGCATCGATATCGATCGGCCCACCGGTCTCCGCAATCGGCCCGGGCACGATCCAGACGTGACCCTGCAGGGTCGCCGCGGAGGTGCCGGTCACGATGAGATCGGGCACGCCGTCCGGCACGTCCCCCGAGGGTGAGATCACGTCGGCGATGAGCAGCGACGTCCCCAATTGATCGCTGGCTTCGCGCCCCGAGTACATCGCGTGCGTCCCGCTTCCGTCGAAGTCGATCTCGATCTCGTCCGGAAACCCACTGCGCCCCTTGATCACATAGACGGCGCCCGTTGAAAGACCGTTGATGGTCGACAGCTGTGGCGCGCTCGCGACCAGGTCGGCAATTCCGTCGCCCGTCACATCCCCGACCGCCACACGCGAACCGAAAGAGACCCCCCCCGACTGTCCTCGAATCACGATGTTGGGCGGCTTCCCTCCACTATCGTCGGTGTCGTAGACCGACTGCCCGTCGCCCGGCGCCGCGCCGGCCCAGATGAAGAGGGGCGCCAGCGCGACCGCGAATCGGCCCACAAGGTGTTTGCGCTTCACTGCTGCTCTCCGACTCGTTGGACCGGAAGATCGTCCTCGTTTCGCCAGAGACGGTCGGCGGGGCCGGGAGTCCGTTCGTCCTCTGGGGTGAAGTTGGCGCGCACGATCTTGATCTCGACCCGACGGTTTCTTTGGCGGCCATCGGGCGTATCGTTCGATTCGAGCGGCTTGTGCTCCCCATACCCCATCAACTGCAGGTCGCCCGGTTTGAAGTGGCCCTGCTCGAGGTAGTAGCGAACCACCGAGACGGCCCTGGCGGCCGAGAGCTCCCAGTTCGAGGGGAACTGGAGCGTGTGGATCGGCACGTTGTCGGTGTGCCCTTCGACGCGCACGGTCGCCGGCCCGTAGGTCAGAAGATTGTCACGAATGATCCGGAACGCCTCGTCGAGCACTGGGAAGGCCGCCTGCTTGAGTCTTGCCTTGCCCGAATCGAAGAGCACCTTGCCGGAGATTCGGAGCACGACCTCTCCGGGCTGAAACTCTCGCTCCACCAAGTTCTGGCGCTCCTGATACTCGGCGAGCGCCTGCTCGAGCTCACTGATCCTCCCCGCCTTGTCGACCGCGAAGAAGAGGATGAAGAACACCATGAGCAGGGAAACGAGGTCGGAGTAGGTCACGACCCATGCGGGTGAACGATCCCCCTCCCTCTCAATCACATGCGGTCTTGCCAGATCTCGCCATCCACTTCCCCGGCGCGATTCTTCTTTTGAGGTCGGTCTCAGATCCATAATGACAACATCCCGCGGCCCGTTGTTACTTCTCGGCCACGAAGGTATCGAGCTTCTCTTTGACCAGACGGGTCGTATCACCCGCCTGAACCGAGAGAACCCCCATCGTCATCATGTCCCGAACCTTCTGATCTTCTTCGTTGTGAGTCCGGAATTTCGCGGCAATGGGCACGAACACCAAGCCCGCGAGAGCGATCCCGTAGAAGGTGGTCACCAGCGCCACCGCCATGTTTCGAGGGATCGCTTCGGTGTTCTCGACGTTGTTGAGCATCAGGATCAGGCCGATCACCGTACCGAGGAGACCAAACATCGGCGCGACCTGCGCGAGCTGGCCGAAAACCCTCTCGGAGAGCCGATACTCCTCCGCGAGAATCTGGGACCGCGTCTGCATGATGTACTGGATCTGGTCCGGATCCACCCCGTCGGCCAAAAGCTCGACGCCGGCGCTCAAGAAATCCAGGTTGCGGCCTCCCCTCTGCACCGAGAGGTTCACGAAGCCTTCCCGTCTGGCCTGTTTCGCCACTTCTAGGAGTATCTCGTACCCTTCGTCGCAGGTCGGCGGCGCCGCGAAAACGATCTTCATATATCGGGCCGCCGCACTCGCGATTTGACGAATGCGATAGGTCACGAGCGCTGAACAAATGGTGCCACCCACCGTGATCGCGATCCCCATCGGATTGAGAAACCAGGATGGATCACCCTCTTGCATCACGGCCGTCACGATCAACGCGACGCCCGTGAGCAGGCCGAGAATACTCAGGACCCCCATTCGTTCTCCTTTCTCTTCGGAGCTCGGAGCGGGCCCGCTCCGATCTCACGACGGTAGGCGACTACACGCTCGGTCAGCTCTGCCGGCGAGTCGCTCACGACGATGGACTTTCCGGTGGTCAGCGTGATGATCGTATCGGGCCTTTCCTGGACATCCTGGATGAGCTCCGCGTTGAGTACCATCTCGCCACCATCCAGTCGCCTCACGCGGATCATCGTTTCCTTGCTCTGATC
>NYZA01000039.1 GCA_002686955.1 Gemmatimonadota bacterium | reverse complement strand
TTATCGGCACGATCGCACTCCGACGTCAGCTAGCAGCCCGTGGACTGCTAGAGGGTGAACCCCAGGACGAGATAGGCCGCCACCGTCACGGCCGCGGCCATCAGCGCGTACGGCAACTGCGTTCGCACGTGATCGATGTGATCCGTGCCGGCCGCCATCGACGAGATGATCGTGCTGTCGGAGATCGGCGAGCAGTGGTCGCCGAAGATCGAGCCCTCGAGCACGGCACCGATGCTCATGATCGTCATCGCTTCGGCGCCGATGGCGGATTCCCCCCCGATCGCATGCGCAAGAAAGACCGTGTTCGGAAGCACGATGCTCATCGTGGACCACGACGACCCGGTCGAGAAGCTCACCAGGCAGGAGATCAGAAAGAGACCGGCTGGGAAGACCACCGGGGAGATCCGTCCCGAAAGGAGCGCGATCAGATAGTGCGCCGTGCCGAGATCGGCGCAGACTTTGCCGATGCCCCAGGCGAGCAGCAGGATCGCGATTGCGCTCGAAACCGCCCCGAACGACGCCAGACCGGCGCGAAGGGCTTCGACCGGAGACAAGATCCGCTGCCCGACCGCAAGCAGAAAGGCGAGGCCGAACCCGAGCCATGATGCAACGAAGAGCGCGTAGGCGGAGTCGGCGTTTCCGAGCACCGCGCGCAGGTAGGCGCCGCTCAAGAGGTCGACGTTCGTACCTGGTGGAAGGCCCGCGTGCCCGGTCGATCCGATGAGAAAAACCGTTGCCGCCAGCACCAGACCGATCGGTGCGACGGCATTGTACCAGCGCGCCGGTATGCCTTCTTTCGGACGAGCCTTTTCCATCGAGGCGGAGAGAGTTGGGGAGCTACCCTCGCCGACAACGGCGCCGGTTTCGCGCGCGCGGCGCTCCGCACGGAGCATCGGGCCGAAATCCCGACCGGTCCAGCACAATAGTGCCACCATTGCAAGCGTGAGCAGGCAATAGAAGCGGAATGGGATCGTTTGCAGGAAGACCGAGTACGGATTGTCGCCCATCCCAAGCTCGGCGACAGGTCCGGCGAACATCGAAACTTCGTACGCAACCCAAGTGGATAGCGCGCTGATTCCGGCCACGGGCGCCGCGGTCGAATCAACGATGTAGGCCAGCTTCTCGCGCGACACTCGCAGTCTGTCGGTGAGCGGCCGCATTGTGTTGCCGACAATCAAGGTGTTCGAGTAGTCGTCAAAGAAGATGGCGAGGCCCATCGCGAAGGTCGTCAGAAGAGCGGAGCGCACACCCGCGACCTTCTCTAGCAGCAGGTTCATCACGCCTTGGATGCCGCCAGCGCGACTGGCGATGCCGACAGTCCCGATCAAACCGAGAACGAAGAGGATGATCTCGAGTTGGAAGTTCGCCGGGGTCCATGTGGAAGGCAGCAAGAGGCTCTCGTATTCGAAAAACGAAACCCGAACGATGTAGTCGGTGATTACGTGGACCGTACCCGCCGCGATTCGCGTGAGCAGGTCTCCACTCGCCATTAACATCGATCCGGACCAGACTCCGAGCAATAGAGCAGGGATGGTCTTGCGTAGGGTGAGGGCTAGCAAGATCGCGACGAAGGGAGGTAGGAGCGAGTGCCAGTGGTGCGGCTGGCCGGTCACTTCTCGGCGCCAGGTCGGGCCGGAGTGCAGCAACAGACGTGGCGGATCGAGGTCGCTCCGGAGTTCCGCCTCGATGACCTGAGACGAGGATGCATCGACCTCGAGCCCATCGATCGCGCGGATCGCCGCTTCAAGGTCACGGGTGAGCGCCTCGCCTTCCGGCCCCGAAACCAGCAGCGACACTCCGGGCGAGGAGAGCGAATCGGAAAGATCGGAGAGCACACCTGGCACGCCATCGAGAACCGCTATTCGAGCCAGGTAATCCGCGTTCGGCCGCAGCAGCGGTCCGCAGATGGCGAAGAGGAGCAGGCCTGTCGCAGCCAGGATCAGGCTTCTGCTATTCATGGATCATCCATGAATCGTGCGAGGCTCACTGTACTGACCAAGCCCCCTCATCCACCGTGGAGCGGATGAGGGGGCAGGTCTGGCGAGATCGGCCATTTGCACCGATCCGGCTGGAAAGATCGCGGCTTCCTAGTCGAGACCGATCGTCACGGAGAGCTGCGTGAAGAGGCCGTTGTCCTCTCCACCGACGATGTAGGGACCGTCCCTGAGCACATCGTCGTGCAGCACGCCGTCGATCGAAACACGATCGTTTCCGATTCCGAAACCGAAGTCCTGCATGAACATGTGGGTGATGGCGCCATCTTCCCACTCGGTCATGCGGTTCGCTCCGGCACGCAGAGTCACACCATAGCCGAACCAGCTGCCGACATCGTACTCCGCGCCTACGTGAAAATCGGGCAGAATGATCGTGCTGATGGCGTCACCGACATCGGGGCTAAAGTTTTCGAAACTGGCGAATACACCGCAGACAACGGTGCCGCTGGTGCCGAAGGTATGGTTGCCGCCAAGGCCCGCCTCCACGCTGAACATGCTGTGATCGTCAGCGACGCTCTCGAAGGTGACCTCACCGATCGGGCCCAAGTTTAACCAGGTGCTGACGCCATCGGCGCCGCGGAAGTTCGCATGGCCCTCGAAGCCGGTGACGGCATCGCCGCCCCCGCCTGGATCGTCGGAGAAGAAGCCACCACCGATGGCGAAATCGCCGCCGCCGAGCTCGGTGCCGAAGTTGACCCAAGCGCCGGTGTAGCCCGGCAGATCTTCGCCGTCCGATTGGTGGTCCAACCAGAGGATCGCCCCCCAGTTGTTGCGCGCGTACATGAGGTTCAGGAAGTTCGTCGAACCGGGTGTTGCATCGTGCATGGCACCGACGGTTGCGTCTCCGTACTCATGTACGATCGAGAAACCGGCCCCGTCCTCGACGTTTACGTCGTGGTAGTTGACCAGTTGGTGGGGGAAACGGTATCGGATCGTATTGTCATCGAGCAGAAGACGGTCGTCTCCGCCCATTGCATTGACTCGGCTCCAGTTGGCGAGCGCCCCCGGAGCGAAAACCAGCGTCAGGCCGACACTGGACAGCAGTCCTTTAGCAAATAGCCTCATTGGAACTCCTCTCAGAATTCGATTTGCGCACCAGACAGCGAGGGGTAATCGGAGCGGCCGAGACGACCGTCGTCTCACTCCTCGCGAAAGCGATTGTATACAAAGCGTGAGGTTTGGAACCGCGATTCTCTATGTTGTGCCCACAATGCCCCCGGACGATCCGTCTCGCGGAACGGATTCCATAAACCATGGGACAATTAGTTCAGACGATCGCCAGCGTCAAGTACAAAGTGGATGTTTTATTCGGCGTACTATTCGCCCTCACCCGTCTCGGCGGAGCGATCTTCCCGCACCCGCCACTGATCGTCGCTCCAGGCGGCCGCGAAGCGCGTCCGCTTTTCTCCGGATTCTATGTGCCACGAAGAACCGACGATCGACGCCCGCTCGGCTAGAAAGGACCCGACTTCAAGGCTGATCACCAGCATCGGGGCTTCGTCGTCGGCGACTGGTGCGAGCTCCAAGGGTGTTGCCGCCGTGGATGAACCACTCTGATCTCGTTTCTTGTTGGCCTTGTTCAAGCGAGCGGCCTCGTCTCGATCGCGCTCCTCGTCTCTCTCCTTCACCGCCTCCAGCACATCCTCCCGGGCACCGAAGAAGGCGCGCGCTTCCACGGATTCGAGCGCGACCAAGACCTGGTGGCGCTGCAAGTCGTCGAGGCCGAGGAGCCCACTCGGATCGACAAAAACCCCGCTCCTTGGAGAGGAATCCCTGCGCAACACCTGCTGGAGCACCTCGGCGTAGACCTCGATTCGATCGCCGGCCGTCAACATCTTTGGTGCCTCGCCTTTTTCCGAAACCGCTCGCGCGGCGGGCGGGGGATCGTTCGGGAGCGGTTGCGCAGGGGGTTGCACTTCGTTCTTGTCGCCGCAGCCCACGAGCACGCCTGAACATACAAATGCGAGATACGATTCAATGAATCGCTTGAATGTCATGGAGGCTCTCCAAACGGAATGAGGCGGTGGTCTACTTGAGAAGAACGAGTTTCCTCGATTGTCGCTGACCATCCGCTTCCGCCCGGACGACATAGATTCCGCTGGGCAGGTCGGATGCTTGCCAAGAGAGACGCATGGTACCAGCATCGGCGGGCGCGTCGTACAGAGTCTCCACCGCCCTACCGGCAACATCGTACGCCACGACCCGCAGTCGTTTCACAGCGGCATCCAGAGCGATCGGGACCGTCGTGCGTGGATTGAAGGGGTTCGGCCGAGCGGGTTCCAAAGCGAACATCGGTCGCGACGGCGGCAGCCCGCCATCACCGATCCCGGTCGCTTTGTTCGATGCCTCGGGGGTCGGCTGGTCGGTCCAGGACCACTCACCTACCCCGTCGGGCAGGCGCGAATACGATTCGTCGGCCTCCGCAGGTCCCCACGAGACCGAGTCGACGATGGTGGAACCGAACCAGAGAACCAGACTCTCGCCACTGCCGCTCAGCTTGAAGGGTGCGTGCAGGGGGCCCTGCTCCTGATCGTCGTCCGCCCAGACGATCAGGAATCCGTGGCCCGGAATCGTCGTGTAGGGGAAAGCCCAGGTGACTGTGTCCTCCGGGCTGTCGCTCACCGAGAAACCGAACAATGAAATCGGCGTCGCGGAGCTATTGTAAAGCTCGAACCAATCATCGTAATCTCCGCCTTCATCGGCGATTGTATCGTTATTGATCGGCATGGCTTCGTTCAGGAATAGCCCGGCGGATGCCCGCGTCGCCGCAAATGCGCAGGTGAGGAGTGCTGTTGCGAGCGTTGTCGTTTCGCGTCTCATGAGTTGCTCCCTCCTGGGGTGGGTTGATCGGTTCGGCGCCAGGGCCCTTCGCCATCCGGGAATCGGGCATATGCCTCGTCGGCGTCCAATGCCTCGTAGGTAACCGAATCGATAATGCCGCCCTCCCGAGACCAATGCAAGACCACGGTCTCTCCGAGGACATTAAGCTTGAAATCGGCGTGCAATGCGGTGTCGTCTCCGTCCGCCCAGATCAACACCCGTTCCCCTGGGCTCAACGCCTCGGTCCCCTCCGGGATCCACGGATCGGTGTCGTCCAAGCGGTCCGTAAGAGCCAGGTCGGAAAGCGGGATCTCGGTTTCTCCCACATTGAGGATTTCGATCCAGTCATCGAACTCCCCGTCATCATCGGCTGTCGTTCCCGCGTTGTCGGCCATGAGCTCGTTCAGCACGACCCTGGGTTCCGGATCCGGCTCGGGCGCGACCCCCTTCTCGGCGCACGCGAGGAGGCAGAGCATCGGAGCGGCGGCCAGAATGGGCGCCGCCGCCGGCACCCTCTTTATCAAGCATTCGAGACTGTCTGGAGCGATTCGCAAGTTGATCCGTTTCACCACGATCTCGGCGGAGACTATAGCTTGGAACGTCGGCTCGGTGTCCAGCTCACGGGCGACGGGCGCCTTTCCCTCGTCCCGGGCAAGGTCTATCCTCCCGCCATGTTCGAAGCAGACACGGAAACCGATACCAAGCCGCACGCACGAACGAGCGCATTCGCGGTGAGCGTCGCATGGCTCGCCGCGGGCACGGCGTTTGCCGCCGGAGCACAGCTTCCGGATTCGAGTGCCGTTCTGGAACTGCCCTCGCTCGGAGCACCGGACTATACGGTCGAGGAGCTACTCAAGCTCTTGGTGCGGCTGGTGTTTGCCGCGGCGATCGGCGCGGTCCTGGCGTTCCACCCCCTGCGGCGGCGATCGAACGGGAGCGGAAAACGGGCGCGCCGCATGGTCCAGACGCAGGTGATCCTTACCGTCGCCGCGGCGCTGATGGTGCTCGTAATCAACGACAGCTTCGAACGCGCGATGGGGCTCGTGGGGCTCGGCAGCTTCATCCGCTTCCGCAACGTGGTCAGCAACCCGGTCGAAACCGCGTTGATTTTCGTGCACATCGGGCTCGGTATGGCATGCGGCCTGGGCCAATTCGCGCTCGCCGGGGTAAGCACGGCGGCATTCGTTCTGCTGCTCATCCCGATTCTGCTGTGGGGCTCGCGCACACCCGAGGACGATGCCGGCGAGGACAAACTCGCGGGCCCCACCTTGACTCTGAAAGCACGGGGAAGCGATGCGCAGGCATTGACCGCCGGGATCGAAGACAGCGTGGAGGAATCAACCCACGCAGTGCTGCTCTTCTTGCGCGAGCGCCGGGACGATGGTCGCGTCCAGGCGCGCGTGCGCCTCGGTCCCGGCGAGTCGGTTGAGCTATGGATCAGGGAGCTGCGCGCGCGGATCGATCCTCACGCCGTGGATATCCAGTGGAGCCTGGATGATGGCGAGGCCTGAGGGGACGATGTCGGGCGGCGGCTGCGTCAGGGCGAGCTTGCTCGTAATGCTCCTGCTCGGCGTATTGCCCCCCACTCCCGCCACCAAGATCGACCCACTCATGCAGTTCCAGTTGGAGCGCCCGAACGACGAGGAGCCCTTCTCGTTCGGCCTGCGGCGCTCGCGTTTCGCGATCGAGGAGGATTTGGGGAAGCGGCGCTCTCTGTCGATCGAGGTGAAAGTGCGACCCGATGATGTGGAGCTGCTCGACGGCTATGTCGAGGCGGAGATACTCGAAGGGTTTGAGATTCAACTCGGTCGATTCAAGAAGCCCTTTTCGCGTGGGGCGTTGATCGCGAGCTCCAAGCTGCGGACGACCGAGCGGGATATCGTCTACGACCTGTTCGGAGCGAACAATCAGGAGTTCGCCGCCCCGAAGGGCGAATCCGATTATGTCGGTCGCGATGAAGGTCTGATGTTTCGCTGGTCGAGAAGCTGGGCCTCGAGAGCGATCGAGATCGAGCTGGCGGCGATGAATGGCCAGGGGCCGAAAAACGAAGATGACGACGACGAGAAGCAGTGGATCTCCCGGTCGGCATTCCGTCTGGGCGAGGGGCTTTCGTGCGGAGCCGGACTGAACTGGGCGCGGTCGAGCACGCACGGTAACGGTTTCGCCTGGGAGGTAGATCTATCGCTCGAGTGGAGGTCGCTCTCGATATGGGGGGAATGGTTGGCTGCCGACAACCGGCTGACGGGTACCGACATGACCGGCTCGACGGTCGAAGGGGCGCTCGATTGGCGCGGTGTCGTTCCGGGCATCCGTGCATCGAGGATCGATCCGGATCGTGATGTGCTCTACAACGCCCTTTGGGAGTGGACGCCATTCGTCGGGATTCGGGTGTGGAAGGGGTCGGCCTTGATCGCGGAATTCACCCATCTGAGCAGGGCAAAAGCTCCGGGCGATCGCTCGGACGCCACCACCGATCGGATCGTGCTCGCCTGGCGCTTCACGCCATGAAGCTCCCCAGCTCCGCGGACCCGCTCGCGACGCTTCTCCGTTCGGAGGATCCCGACATCGACCTTCCGCGCGCGGCGTTGCTCGTCGAGGCCGACCATGCCGCCGATTTCGACATGGAGGCAACGCTCGAGAGCTATCGCGAATTCGTTGCCGGTGCAACCCGCGAGCTTTCCGGTGATCTGCAACCGATCGACATCGTGCGCACGTTGAACCACTACTTCTTCGTCCACAACCGTATGCGTGGCAACACGGTGGACTATTACGACCCTCGCAACTGCTTTCTGAGCCAAGTGTTGTGCAGAGGGCTCGGAATCGCGGCCACCTTCGCAATCCCCTATTTGGGAGCCCTGCGGGAAGCGGGACACACCTGTCATCCCGTGATTCTCCCGGGTCAACTGGTGCTACGGGTCGGCGCCGATCTCTTCGTCGACCTCTTCGACGGCGGACAGGTGTTCGACACCGCGGAAGCGCTCCGCAAGGCGCGCCAAACGATCGGTGGCAAGGTCATGGCTCCGCATGAACCCGCGCCTTTGACGAACAAGGATCTTGCGCTCCGGATCTTGCGAACACTCAAACGCGCCTATCGGCGAAGCGGCGACGCGGATCACGCCCTGGTTTCGGTGATCCGTCTCTTGCAAGCCACGCCGGGGAGACTCCCGGAGATCAGGGATCGCGGCATGTTGCACCACGACCTCGGTCACTGGTGGCGGGCCGTGGACGATCTGTCGCGCTATCTCGCTCGCACGACCGAGGCCCACGACACGTACGATGTGCAGAGTACCCTCGCGCATGCCTACGATCTGGCGATCCGGCTGAACTAGCCCGCATTTCTCACCAACTTTCTGCTGTGGCGGCGCATCTCCGCACCCTGGCAGCACTTCCCCCCGTTTCGCTCTGTGCGACGTGCAACCAGTACGCCTCCGCGCGAAACGGTGCGAAGCACCGCCAGGGCACGAATCTGCGCCGCCTCGCGACGAAAGTTGGTGAGAAAT
>NYZA01000038.1 GCA_002686955.1 Gemmatimonadota bacterium | reverse complement strand
CGCCCAGCATCCGTCTTCGTTCCGATCTCTGCGTCGCTAAGTCCTTGAAAGGCAACCAGCCTTCCCGCGGACCCAGCTCCTCGATCTCGAAACGAACTCGAACACTGGGCTCGAAAGCCTATGCGCAACAGGCTCCTAGTCGCGAAGGATCGTAGCGAAACCAGGGACCGATGTCAGCCGGCTCGCGTCTCGATCGCTCGAAGAAGGGACTCCGGAGTCGCGGGAAGACGGAGCTCAACTTCGCTTGCGGTCCTTCCATCAAAGGCCGCGACCGCCTGGCGTAGCGCGGTGACCACGCCCAGCGCCAGCATGAAGGGGGGCTCACCGACCGCTTTGGACCCGCCGATCGTCCGGGACTCGCCGGCTCGGTCGAGCAGGCGGATCCGCAGCTCCCGCGGAGCGTCTCCAGCCGCTGGAATCTTGTATGTAGAGGGGCCGAGGGTGACGACGCGGCCGTCGGGGCTCTCGATCCGCTCTTCGCAGGTGAGCCAACCGACACCTTGCAGGAATCCGCCCTCGATCTGGCCCCGATCGATGCTGGGAACCAGTGAGTTGCCCACGTCGTGCAAGATGTCGACGCGCAGCAGCCGGTGGCGGCCGGTTCGTCCATCGAGCGCGACCTCCACGAAGGCGCCGCCGTAAGCGAAGTAGAAGAAGGGACAACCGCGTCCGGCCTCAATGTCGTAAGAGATCCCCGGTGTGGCGTAGTAGCCGGTGGCGGAGAGGGAAACCCGCTCGAGCCACGCCTGCATCGCCACTTCGTGGAAGGGGACCGACCTCTCGGCGTCGGTCGTCGCGATCCGGTCGCCTTCGAAGCACAGATCCTCGTCGCAGGCGCGCCCCATCATGCCGGCGGCGACCGGACCCAGACGAGCCCGCAGCTTCGCGCAGGCGTCGGCGATCGCCTGGCCGTTCAGATCCGATCCGCTCGAGGCCGCGGTGGGTGTCGTGTTCGGCACCTTGCCGGTAGAGGTGCGCATCACCCGCACATTATCGAGCGGGATTCCCAGCTCATCGGCGCAGACAACCTGCATCTTGGTGTGCAGACCTTGCCCCATCTCGGTCCCGCCGTGATTGACCTGGACCGTGCCGTCGCGATAGACATGCACCAGCGCGCCGGCCTGGTTGAGGATGCGATTGGTGAAGGCGATGCCGAATTTCACCGGCTGGAAGGCGAGCGCACGCTTCACGTGGAGAGAGCCGGCGTTGAAGACGGCGATCTCACTTGCCCGGCTCTCCACCTCGGCGTCGGCGCTGAGCTCCGAGTGGATCCTCGAAAGGCGCGGCTCCGGGATGCGCTGGTGGTAGGGAGCGCGGTCTCGGGGGGCTTCGCCGTAGAAGTTCCGGACGCGCACGCTGGTGGGATCGCGGCCGGTGCGCTCCGCGAAGCGATTGATGGCGTCTTCGATGACGGCCATCCCCTGTGGGCCGCCGAAGCCGCGGAATGCGGTCGTCGAGGGTTTGTGGGTGCGGCAGATGCGGCCTTCGAAGCGGAGAGTGGGGATGTAGTAGCTGTTGTCGAGATGAAAGAGGGCGCGGCTCAGGATCGCGGGGGAGAGATCGAGCGAGAATCCGCCGTCGGCGTAGGTCGCCACTTTGAACGCCTGGATGAGGCCATCGCGATCGAATCCGGCCTCGTAGGTTGACCAGAAAGGATGCCGAGGGCCGGTCATCGCCATATCCTCGCGGCGGGTCAGGCGCAACTTCACGGGCCGGCCGATTCGGGCGGCGCCGATCGCGGCCAGGCAGGCGAAGAGGGCGCCCTGCGACTCCTTTCCGCCGAAAGCACCCCCCATCCGGGGGACATCGCAGACGACCCGATGCCTACCGACGCCGAGGGTGCGGGCCACCAATTGCTGCACCTCCGTGGGATTCTGGGAGGAGCTGAAGATCTGCCAACCCCCCGCCTCGAGGGGCAGAGCGAGCGCGGCCTGGGTCTCGAGATAGAAATGATCCTGGGCGGGAGTCGAGAGCTCGCCCTCGACCCGCGTTTGGGCGCTCTCGAGGGCGGCTTCGACATCACCGCGCCGGATGATGTGGGGATCACCGAAGAAGCTCTCTTCGGCGATTGCGGCGGCGATGCTCAATGTCGCCGGGAGCTCCTCGATCTCGAATCGCATCAGCCCCGCGGCATCTCGGCAGGCCTCGAGCGACTCGCCCACGATCAACGCAATCGGCTGGCCGGCGTAGCGGACCTCGTCGCCGGCGAGGACCGGCTCGTCGTGAGCGATCGGACCGATCAGCGCCTCACCCGGTATGTCGGAGGCGAGAAGCACCGCATCGATTCCCGGGGCCGACTCGGCCCGTGAGCGCTCGATTCGAACGACTCGACCGTGGGCGACACCGGCGGGAACGATCAGCCCGATCCGGGCGTTGCGCGCCTCGGGAAGCTCGTCGACGTAGAGCGCCCCTCCCGTGACGTGGAGCCGCGCGCTCTCGTGGGGATGGGGGCGGTGGAGCGGTGTCGTCGGCCTCATTTCGCTTCGCCCCCCCTCATCTCGATCGAATCTCCGAACTCCAAGACCAGGTTCCGCGCCAGAGCGCCGCGATACGAGGCGGAGCCGCGGTGATCGCCGATCGGTTCGAAGTCGGAGTCGATCGCGGCCGCGGCCGCGGCGAAGGAGGCGCTCGAAGGCTCCGAGCCGAGAAGCGTCGCTTCCACCGAAGGGGCGCGGGAGGGTGTCGCCGCCATCCCCCCGAATGCGATGCGGGCTCCGGAGATCTTCCCTTCATTGCCAAGCTCGATCAAGAAGGCCGCCGAAACCGTCGCGATATCGAGCTCCCGCCTCTTGCATACCTTGAAGGCTGCGCCGATCTCATTCTCTCTCGGAACCGGCACCGCGACCGAAGCGACGATCTCTCGTGGCTGAAGGGCGGTTTCGCGGTAGCCGGTGAAGAACCGGTCGATCGAAATCTCCCGCCTTCCGCCCCGCGATGCCAAAATGACGCTGGCGCCCAACGCCAGAAAGCAGGGAGCAAGATCGCCCACCGGCGAAGCGGTGCAGAGATTCCCGCCCACCGTCCCCAAGTTCTTGATCTGGCGGCTGCCGAAGTACCGAAGCATACTCGCCAACATCGGCAACCCCTCCTCAGCCGCCTCTTCGAGCTCGGCCAAGGGCGTCATCGCTCCGATGCTCCACCTCCGCTCCCCCTTTTCGACTCCGCGCAGCTCTTCGATTCCGCTCAGGCTCACCAGACGTCCGATCGTCCTCGCGGGCTGTTTGGCATCGAGAACCAGATCGGTCGTACCCCCCGCGACCGCGCACCGCGCATCGGAATCGAGCGCATCCCAGAGATCTTCCAACCTCCGGGGACGAACGAACTCCTGTCCTTCCCCCGTGTAGCGAAAGGACTCTCCGGGTCCCGCGGGCCCGTCGCTCAGCAAAACCGCATAGCGGTCCGGCGGCTGGCAGCCCGCGACCTCTTTCGCCGCGTCGCGAATCGGGCCATAGCCGGTGCAGCGACAGAGATTGCCGCTGATCTGGTCGGCGAGCTTCCAGGGCCGGTCGAAATCGGCACGGTGCGCCGCCTCGAAAAGCGACATCACGACTCCGGGGGTGCAGTAGCCGCACTGCGATCCTCCGTGTCGAACAAGGGCCTCCTGAACTGGATGCAACACTTCGCCTTCGGCCAGGCCTTCGACGGTGATCACATGTCGCCCATGCGCCTCACCCAGAAGCAAGAGACAGGAGTTGACGGCCCGATACACTGGGCCACCGGGTGCTCCGGGGTCGCCGATCACGACGGTGCACGCGCCGCAATCCCCTTCGGCGCACCCCTCCTTCGTACCGTACAGTCCCAGATGAACGCGAAGATAATCCAGCAGCGTGATCGAAGGACGGGCCCGGCTCTCTTCGACGGTCTTCCCGTTCAGATGGAATCGTATGCAAGACATTATCGAAAGTGCCTAGAGCAGATTGCTCGCCAGCTCGGCCAAGGGAGATCGTTCCCCCTTGGTTAGCGTGACATGAGCATACATATGCTGCCCCTTCATTCTGTTGATGACGTAGGTCACGCCGTTCGAGAGACTGTCGAGATAGGGCTGGTCGATCTGCTCGATATCGCCCGTCAGAATGATCTTCGCCCCTTCGCCCGCCCTCGTAATGATCGTCTTGACTTCGTGCGGCGTCAGATTCTGCGCCTCGTCGACGATGAAACACACTTTTTGGAATGATCGCCCACGAATGTACGCGAGGGGCGTAATCACCAACTTGTTCGATTCCAGCATCGTATCGATAGCGCTGTATCGGTCGTCTTGCGGCATGAACTGGTGCTTGATGACGGTGAGATTGTCGAAAAGCGGCGCCATGTAAGGACCGATCTTCGATTGCTCGTCGCCGGGAAGAAAGCCGATATCTCTGTTGCTGAGTGGAACGATCGGCCGCGCGAGGAAGATCTGCCTGAACACCGAACGCCGTTCGAGAGCGCCCGCTAGAGCGAGCAGCGTCTTTCCGGTCCCCGCCTTGCCGGTGAGGGTCACGAGCTGGAGCCGGTTGTCGAGAATGGCGTGCAGCGCGAAAGCTTGCTCTGCGTTTCGGGAGTGAATGCCGTAGGCGGTGCAGCGCTCCACCCGCTCGAAGAGGCGCTCGAAGGGATCGAAGGTCGCGAGCACCGATTTGGAACCGGTTCGAACGATGTAGTTTTCGTTCGGAACCGGATCGTCGACCAGATCCACCTCATCGAACGGGATCTGGTGGGGAGCGGTGTGCAAACGATCGATCAGCGCGCTGTCGACCTTTTCGACGACCCGCCGGCCGGAGTAGACCTTGTCGAGGCTCTCAACCTTGTCGCTCGTGTAGTCGTGAGCGGGGATGCCGAGCGACTTCGCCTTCATCCGCAGATTGGTGTCCTTGGAGACGACAATGACGCTTTCGTACTCCTCCTCGCCCCTCAACTTGATGGCGGTGTTCAGGATGCGATGATCCGGAGTGTCGGCTTGAAAGACCTCGCGCACCGCGGGATCCCAGGTGGGGTTGACCAGCACCCTCACCCGTCCCAGTCCATCGCCCAACTTGGCGCCCTCGTCGAAGACAACCTCCCCGGTGAGACCGTCGAGCTCTCTGAGGAAATGCCTGGCCTGGGCATTGATCTGCTCGTTCCCACGCTTGAATCGGTCCAGCTCCTCCAGCACCACGATCGGTATGGCGACGTCGTGTTCGGCGAACTTGCGCATGCAGCCGGCGTCGTGGAGGATGACGTTGGTATCGAGAACGAAGAGCTTCTTGCGTGGAGGGGACATATCCGGCTCGGATCTGGGTTTCGAGGGAACGGTCCAGATTAGCAGATCGGCTCAGCGAGAAAGCTCGATCGCGATCTTGCCGAAATGGCGTCCGAGGGCCATCCGCTCCATGGCGTCTCTCACCGCCTCCAAGGGGAACACTCGGTCGATGACCGGCCGCAGCCGGTGCGCGGCGATCGCCCGATTCATCGCCGCGAAAGCGGCGCGGCTCCCCACGAAAACCCCCTGAACACGCACGTTGCGCATCAGGATCGGCAGCAGATTCAGCTCTTCCTTCCCCCCCGCCAGCACACCGATCAGGCTGATCGTGCCCCCAGGTCGCACGGCGGAGAGGGACTGGGAGAGCGTGCCGGCGCCCCCCACCTCGATCACGTGGTCGACACCCTCGCCCCCCGCCCAACCCCGGGCCAACCGACCCCAGCGCGGCTCGCTCGGCACATGGATTCCGCGATCCGCTCCGAGCTCTATCGCCCGCGCGAGCTTCTCTTCGCTCGAAGAGGTGATCGCCACGCGGGCGCCGAGCAGCTTGGCGAACTGAAGCGCGAAGAGCGAGACCCCGCCCGTACCGAGAGTGAGGACCGCGTCTCCCGGCCCCACGCGCCCATGGGTCACCAATGCGCTCCAGGCCGTGAGCGCCGCGCAGGGGAGGGTGGCCGCTTCGACATCGCTCAGATGCTCCGGCACCCCCACCACGCTCGCCGCGGGCACCGCGACCAGCTCGGCTAGAACGCCGTCGAGCGGGCCGCCGAGTGTCGAATGAAGCTCCTTCGCGCCGGGGGTGCCGTGCTGCCAGGACTGCGCGAAGATCGGCGCAACGCGGTCCCCCATCTCGATTCCGGCGACCGCTCCCCCCACATCGACCACCTCTCCCACTCCGTCGGAACAGGGGATCAATGGCAGAGCTTGCCGCGGGTTGTAGCGGCCCCGAACCATCAGCAGGTCGCGGTAGTTCAGCGAGGCCGCCTCTATCCTCAAAACGAGTTCGTCAGGGCCGGCGGTAGGTTCCGGTCGCTCGGCGATCGCCAGGTTCTCGAGCCCGAACGCGCGATCGAGCTGAACCACGCGCATCGACTCACCCGACCTCTCGCTTCGCAACACCTTCCATCGTGCGCCGAAACGCTCCGATCACGGCCGCCAACCCCGGCCGGTGCACCTTGCTCTCGGCCTCCGCCGCGGCGAGCCAAACCCGCGCGCGTTCATCGCATTCGGGCCAATCTCGCGCCTCTTCTCGCACCGCGAGCGGAAAGAGCTCGACCCGGCAGAGACCGCCCCACTTCTTGTACTCATAGACACCACAGGAGATCGCGGCGACTTCGCCCACGATACCGGCTTCTTCCCAGGCCTCCTTGCGGGCGGCGTCGCGCGCCCCTAGCCCCGGATCGATCAGCCCCTTCGGCACGATCCAGCGCCGCTTCTTTCGGGTAGTGATCAGCAGGATCTGGAGCTCTCCCGCCAGCCAGCGGTAAGGGATCGCACCGACCTGGAAGTGGATCTTTCTGTTCTCTTTTGGCGGAGCCATCGGGCCTCTCTTACTTTGATCTGCCAAGTGTAAACCGCTTTGTTGGGCCTCGCACCGCGGATGAAATGTTCGATGGGAGGCCGTCTCGGCGCGCTTCCCAGCCATCCCGCTATTCGCACCCAAGAAAGAGAACGGAGCTCGCAAGCAAAGTGGGGCGCTGGTCGCTCGGCTGCATCGACTCGCGGCTGAACAGGGCGTCGCGTTCGGGGAGGCGGAGCCAGGGGGCCAGCCTGGCTCCGAAACGCGGAGGCCGGCCCGCCAGTACTCAGTCATCCCCCTGGGATGTACTCTCGTTCGTCGCGACTAGTTCTCTGGCGCCGGCGGTCTTCATGACTGTGATCACGACCAGGACCGCTATGCCGATCGATACGATCGTTCCGGCGCTCATGGTGTTTCCTCCTTCTTTTTGATGACCGACACGAGGCCATCGACACTTTCGATGACGGCCCCTTCGCCACGACCGATCGATTCGGCGGACCGGGCACTGCAGGTGGCTCCTTTGAACTCGACGCTCCCATCGACCCGATCCGGTCCCACATCGTCCAGAACTCGCACCGGGCGCCCCGTAAGCTCATCGAGGTTTAACGAGGGATTCTGGACGTCGCTCACATGGCCGTGGAAACGGCCCTTGATCGACCGGCGCAAGCCCACGAGAGATGCAGTCGAGGCGCGACCGCGAACAACAAGAGTTGGGACTGGAGCCCGGGAGTCAATCCGATCCATGTCGTCAGCGCGACGACCCAGGCACCGAGGCCGAAGAAGATCAGAATGACACCGGGAGCGGCCATTTCGGCAAGCGCGAGCGCCAGGCCAACGACGAACCAGAGCAATGCGAGATCGAACACGGTCGCGTCCTCCATTTGAGGGTTCTGCCTGGCTTTACTACACACCGCATCGAGAGGCCATTCGTTGCGGCACATCCGCGCGAGCCTCCACATGTCCGATTCGCTATCATTGGAGCCGCAACGGGGCGCACGCTCCCCGGGATCGCGAGACGTCCATCCTCCGCGAGGAGATCTTCACGTGACACAGAACGAATTGGTGGAACTTACCGCCGCCGACATGATGCATCCTGAAATCGTCGCGGTCGACGCGAAAGACTCGATCGCCGAGGTCGAACGGGTGTTGGTCGACGCCAACATCTCCGGCATGCCGGTCATCGCCGAATCGGGCCAGGTGGTCGGGATCGTGTCGTGGCGCGATCTGGTCGCCCATCTGAGCGAAGGGCCATCTCTGAGCCGAGAGCACCGCGAGGAGTGGTACAAGACGCAGGACGACGACGATCGCTATCGGGTCACGATCCCCGAAGACGACACGACCGTGGCCGAAGATCTGATGACGCCTCTCGTGCATGCGGTGCCCTCCGATATGCGTCTGCCAGAGGTAGCCCGAACGATGACCCGGGTGGGGATTCATCGGGTGCTCGTCGTCGACTCCTCCGGGACTTTCGTCGGGATCATCTCCACGATGGAGTTTCTGCGCGCGATCGCTGGGCTGGCGGAGGTGGGGGCGGGCTGAACCGCAGGGCAAGAACAGACCCGGTACGTCGAATCTTGATAGGTGACGCGGGCGCTCCGCCGGGCGATGCTCTTCGTTCCGATCGAAGCAACCACCGAGAAAGCCGGACCTGGAGAGGAGCGCCGCGCTTGCCGACCGACACGATCGATAGCGGATTGCGCCGCATCGGTTTTTCGAGCTTTCGCCCCGGGCAGAAGGAGGCGATCGAGACACTTCTGAGTACCGGGAGGCTCCTGCTGGTGGCACCGACCGGGGGTGGCAAGAGCCTGAGCTATCAGCTTCCGGCGGTGATGCTGCCGGGCACGACGCTGGTGGTCTCGCCGCTGATTGCTCTGATGCAGGACCAGGTCGAGGCGCTCGGGCGCAGGGGGATCGCCGCCACCTTTCTTGCGTCGACGCTGGGAAAGGACGAGATGTTCCGCCGGATCGACGCGATGGAGCGGGGCGAGTTCAAGCTGGTCTATGTCGCGCCGGAACGGCTGGCTCTCAATGGGTTCCGGCGGCGGATCAGGCGGCTGGACTGCCCTTTGGTGGCGATCGACGAGGCGCACTGCATCAGCGAGTGGGGGCACGATTTTCGGCCGGAGTATTTGCAGATCGGTGAGCTGATTCGCGACTTGCCGAAAGCGCGGGTTCTGGCCTGCACGGCGACGGCGACCCCGATCGTTCGCGATGAGATTCTGGCCCGACTGGGCTTGGGCGCCGAGACACCGCAGATCGTGAGGGGATTCGCGAGGCCGAATCTGATTCTGCGGGCGGCGGAGGTCGCGGGGGCGGCGGAGCGGAGAAGGCGGGTGGACGGGCTGCTGGCGGAGGCGCTCGGGGCTCCGGGGGGCGGGAGGGGTGCCGCGATCGTGTACTCGCCGACGCGGAAGTTGGCGGAGGCCGAGGCGGAGCGGTTGCGTGCCGAGGGATGGAGCTGCGACTGCTACCACGCCGGGCTTCCGGCCGAGGGCCGCGACCGCTGCCAGACCTCGTTTTCGGCCGGGGGGCTCGAGGTCGTCGTCGCCACGAACGCTTTCGGCATGGGGATCGATCGGGGCGATGTGCGGGCGGTGGCCCATCTGGCGCCGCCCGGCTCGATCGAGTCGTACTACCAAGAGGTGGGACGCGCGGGGCGGGACGGGAGCGATGCGTGGGGGTTGCTGCTCACATCGAACCAGGATCTGCCTCTGCGAAGGCGGCTGATCGAGGCCGATGTCGACGGGCGAGAGCCCGATTCCGGAATCGTGGAGCACAAATGGAATATGTTCCTCGAGCTGATGCGCTGGGCCGAGGGCGGGAGCTGCCGGCACGACGCTATCTTGCGCTATTTCGGGGCCGATGGGGACGAGCTCGAGGGCTGCGGGCGCTGCGATGTTTGTGAGACCTTCGAGGGATCGGATGCCGACGCGGAGAGCTCAGCGGAGATGGCCCGCAAGGCGCTTTGCGGAGTCGCGCGGGTGCACCGGCGCTTCGGTCTCGGCCTGGCGGCCAAGCTGCTGCATGGCGACTCCGACCAGCGTTTGCTGCGGGGCGGTCTCGAGCGGGTCAGCACATTTGGGGTGATGGCGGATCGCACGCCCGCCTGGATCGTGAGTCTCCTGCGGCGATGCGTGACGGCCGGCTGGGTGAGCTTCACCGGGGGGGATCGGCCACTCGCGGTCTTGACGCGTGAAGGGAGCGAGGTGATGTACGGGCGCATGCCGGCGCGGCTCCTGCTGCCGCCCGAGAAGAGAGTTGCCCGGCCGGCGCCCGTAACGCGAAAAGCGACCGCCCCTGCGACGAAGAAAAGGCAGCGGCAGCCCCTGGTCGAGCTCGACGAGGCGGAGCTGAGGCTATTCGAGCGGCTCCGGGCGCATCGACTCGAGACCGCGAGAGGTCAGGCGGTGCCCCCCTTCGTCGTCGCCAGTGATCGCACTCTGCGCGAGCTGGCCCGGGCGCGGCCAGCGGACCGAGACGAGATGTTGCTCGTGCACGGAATCGGCGAGAAGAAGTTCGAGCAGTACGGTGAGGGGCTGTTGGCCGTGGTTGCTTCGGGCTAGTGGGGTGTGGCTTCTGGATTGATCAAAGATCGACGAAACCGTGCAGCTTGCGGCTACGCGAGGGGGGGCGGAGCTTGCGCAGCGCCTTCGCCTCGATCTGACGCACCCGCTCGCGGGTCACGTTGAAGATGTTGCCGACCTCTTCGAGTGTGCGGGGGCATCCGTCGCCCAGACCGAAACGGAGGCGGATCACCCTTTCCTCGCGCTGGGTCAGGGTCGAGAGGACCGAGCCCATCTGATCTTGGAGCATCGAGAAGGCGGAAGATTGCGCGGGCGAGACCACTTTGGTGTCTTCGATGAAATCACCGATGTAGGAGTCCTCGTCCTCCCCGATCGGACGGTCGAGAGAGATCGGATCCTGCGCCACCTTGAGCACACTCTTCACCTTCTCCACGGGCAGATTGAGACGGTTGGCGATCTCGATCGGAGTGGGCTCCCGGCCGTACTCCTGGAGCAGACGGCGCGAGGCCTTCACCACCTTGTTGATCGCCTCGATCATGTGCACCGGCACGCGGATGGTCCTCGCCTGGTCGGCGATCGCGCGTGTGATCGCTTGGCGGATCCACCAGGTCGCGTAGGTCGAAAACTTGTAGCCCTTCTTGTAGTCGAATTTGTCGACCGCGCGCATCAGACCGGAATTCCCCTCCTGGATCAGATCGAGGAATTCCAGGCCACGGTTCGTGTAGCGCTTCGCGATCGAGATCACCAAGCGGACGTTGGCCTCGACCATCTCGGTCTTCGCCTGCTTCTTGGCCGCCTCGTGCTCGAGAATGCGATCGATTCCGCGTCGCAACGCTTCTTTGGTGATGTGGTTCGCCTGCTCGACCGTCGCTATGTGATCCTTGTGCTCCTGAACCGCCTTTGCGGTCGCGAGCACGTTTTTTTCGTTGTGCCGGGTCGGTTTTCCCTTCGTGATGTTGCGGGTGAGGTTCTGCAGTTGATCGTAGGAGACACCGAGACGGGATAGCTCGATCGCGATCGCCTCTTCCTTCTTCCGCAGCTCCTCATCTGCCCCCAAAAGGTGGCGCCGGAGATGGGCGACATGCGTGGCCTTCAGATTCACGCGTGTGATCTCCGCCCCGATGCGGCGTCGCCGCGTCTCGATCCGCTTCCGGATCGCTTTCTTTTCGGCCGCGGAGCGGGACGGATCATCGAGACCCGCGTAATGCTCGTGGAGCTCCTCGCGCAGCTCGACCATGTTGTCTCGAACTTCGGTGAGAAGCTCATGATCCTGCTTCGCCGTGGAGCCCGGAACCGCCGCCGTGTCGACCTGGATGATCTCCTCGAGCCGTACCTCACCGGACTCGAGCCGAGCGAAAGCGGCCAGGAATTCGTCGAGAACCAGATCAAATCGGAGCAGATTGGCATTGATGCTCTTCTGCCCATCTTCGATTCGGCGGGCGATCCTCACCTCTCCCTCGCGGTCCAAGAGGGGCACCTTGCCCATTTCGCGCAGGTACATCCGGACCGGATCGTCGAACTTCATCAGCTTCGACGAGCTGTCGAGTACACGACGCAGCTCCGCCTCGTCGCGGCCGCCAAGCAGGTCGTCGCGGGAATCCACGTACCCGAATGTCCTGGCTTTGACCGAGAGTACGAGCCGATCCGCTTCGTTGGCGGTGATGGAACCGCCACGAACGTCACGATCGAGGACGCCGTTGGTGACCTCGCCGCGGTAGTCGGATACCCGCTTCAGGAGCTCGATCTTCTTCTGCAACAGTGCTCTGCTCATGGTTCCCCCGCCGCGGGAGGGCCCAAAGACCCACCGCGGCAACAGGAGCGCCCAAAGGACGCTCGTCCGATCGGCGCGATGCAGATTCCCTTGCCGATCATCCTCTTACCCGCACCATCGCCGTGAGCGAATGGCGCGGACGCGCATATTTCTACACCATTAGGCCAAAGCCATGGGTGAAGTCAAATCCGCCGTTGCTTTTTCCGCAACAGCTTAGTGAGTTCGAGAACAATCTCCTTTCGTCGATCCGGGTCGTCCTCCTGATCGAGCCGCCGATTCAGCTCCCAGCGGCGCTGGGCACCTACTGTCTCTTCGATCTCCTGGACCACGTCTTCCAAGAGGGTGTCGAGATCGGTCGCTTCGGTCTCGGCGCTGGTCGCGATGCCGGTCAGAACGGTTCGGAGCGGTTCGCTCGGGATCTGATCGAGCACCCGTCCGAGCCGCACCTCGCCCGATTCCTCGTACTCCTTGGCCAGAATCGTGTAGATCTCGCGAACATCTCCATCGGCGATCCGCGCCGCATCGATTCTCGCGAAGGTCTTGCCCGCGAGATCCGATAGGGCGAGCCGCAAGAGCTCCCTGGAGCAAGCGTCCAGCCGCGGAGGCTCTTCTCCCTGCCCGCGATGTTCCTGCTCTTCTCTCATGGTTCGCCTGGGGGCCTTTCGATGCAAGGCTCCCGGGTCGATCCGGATCCGATTGGCGATCTCGGCCAGGTAGGCATCTCGCAAAGCTGAATCCGCGATCGGCTGAAGGGCTTCGATCAGGGGTGCGACGCTCTTGACTCGAGCCGCCGGTCCCGCATCGCGCGCGCGCCCGACCAGCTCTTCCAGATGGTGTTCCACGGCGTCGACGGGGCGCGAGATCGCTTCGGTGATGGCGCCGGCTCCCCCCTCGGCTAGGAGGGAGTCTGGATCGTTCCCCGCCGGGAGGACCGCTGTCTTGACTTGCAGCCCCTGCGCCAGCAGAATCCCCATCCCGCGGAGCGCCGCCGCCTGCCCCGCGGCATCGGCGTCGAACACCAGAATCACGTCATCGGCATACCTTCGCAGTAGCTCCGCCTGCCTGGGTGTGAAGGCCGTACCCAGTGCCGCCACGGTGTTTGCGGCGCCGGCACGGTGCATCGCCAGACAGTCGGTGTAGCCTTCGACCACCACCACCGATCGCGCCCTCCGGATCTCTTCTCGCGCTTCGGAGAGACCAAAAAGGTGGTCACCTTTCCGATAGACGGGAGTCTCGGGGGAGTTGATGTACTTCGGACCCTCGTCGTCGCCGAGGCTCCGTCCACCGAAAGCAACCACGCGGCCGGTTGCCGCCCGAATCGGGAAGATGAGACGATTGCGAAAACGATCATGCTGACCTGGACGGTTGCGGTTGTCAAGTGAAAGACCACCCGTTTTCAGCAGATCCTGGGAAAAGCCATCTGAAGCGGCACGCCGGCCCAGAGCGTCCCAGGCGTCGGGGGCGAAGCCGAGGCCGAAATGCTTCGCCTGATCGGGCGAAATCCCTCGCGCCTGCGCGTATCTCCGGGCGACCGCGCCCTCGGATCGCTGCATCAAGACCTCTTGATAGAAGCGGGCCGCGAAGGCGTTCATACGGTAGAGGGCCTCGGCGTGACTCTGCCCTTCGCTCCGCTCGATCTCGATGCCCGATCGCTCCGCCAGGATCCTCACGGCATCGAGAAAGCCCACCCCCTGGGTTTCCATGACGAACGAGAAGACATCTCCCCCCTTCCCACATCCAAAGCAGTGGAAGATCCCCCTTTCGGGGTTCACGGAGAAGGAGGGCGTTCGCTCCTGATGGAAGGGGCAGAGTCCCATGTGGTTCCGGCCGGATCGCCGGAGCGATACCGCCTCGCCGACCAGCGAGACGATGTCGGTCGCCGCGCGGACCTGCTCTACGGTCTCGTCGGCTATGCGCATCGTCGTGGTTTCGGCTTCAAGACCGGCTCCCGCGAAGGGTGGCGATCGTCGCACCACCTCCCCCTTCGTTCCACCCGCCGAGTCTCGAGCTCGCCACCCGCGGGTCGAGCTTCAAGATCTCTTGCACCCGTTTTCTCAGCGCTCCCGTCCCTTTTCCATGGATGATCTCCAGGTTCTCGATCCCCTCCAGGATCGATGCATCGAGGAAACGATCGAGCGCCTCTTCCGCCTCTTCCACCCTTTGCCCCCGCAGATCGAGCCTCCACGATGGGGGCCCTTCGGCGCCGGCTCCGGCGCGTTCCCAGCCCCCTTTGGCCGTGGGGGCGTCGGCGCGCCGCAGCTTGCGTAGCTCGACCTCCATCGAGAGCGCACCCTTGCGGATTCGCGCACGGCCCCCTTTGATCGATTCGATGACACCCCCGAAACCGAAATCGGGCACCTTCACGTTGTCTCCGGGCGCCAGAGGCTGGTGGCCGGCGTGGGGCTCCGCGCTCCGAGCTCGCTCTTTCCGAGGCCCCTTCTTCGGAGAATCCGCCTCTCTCGAGTGACTCGCCCGCACCTTTTCGATCGCAGCCCGGCCGCGCTTGATCGCAGCTCTGTCCGCTCCGCCCTCACGAAGCTCCTGAACCGATCGCTCGAGCTCTCGGCGAGCGTCCCGGGCCATGCTGTCGACCTTCGAGGCGAGATCCTTGCGCAGCTCCGCCTCGCGGGCCTCGACCTCCTCGTGTAGCTCCGCGGCATCGGCGAAGGTGCGATCGGCTCGAGCCAGTAGGGCACTCGCTTCCGATTCGCGTTCTTCGGCTCTACGCAAGCGCTCCTCGATCTCGGCGGTCATGGCGGTGATATCGGTCTCGGCCCGACCCCGTCGATTCTCCGCGCTCTCGATCACGCCGGAGGGCAGCCCCAGGCGGCGGGCGATCTCGATCCCATAGGAATGGCCCGGGATCCCCTGACGGAGCCGGTAGGTGGGGGCGAGCTTCTCCTTCGAGAACTCCATCGCCGCATTCTCGACCCCCTCGTGGGCGGCGGCCAGAAGCTTGAGCTGGCCCAGATGGGTTGTGGCCAATACCCGGGCGCCCGCGTCGGCCAGATGCTCCACCACCGACGCCGCGAGAGCGGCCCCCTCGTCGGGATCGGTGCCGGTTCCGAGCTCGTCGAGAAGGACGAGCGAACCGGATTCCGCCTCCGCGCAGATCGTGGCGAGGTTCGCGACGTGGGCACTGAATGTGGAGAGGTTCGCTTCCAGCGATTGTCCATCGCCGATGTCGGTGTAAACGTGGCCGAGCACCGGGAGCGAAGTGCCCTCCGACGCCGGGACGGGAACCCCGGACTGGGAGAGAAGAACCAGCAGCCCGACCGTCTTCAAGGCGACGGTCTTGCCGCCGGTGTTCGGTCCGGTGATCAACACGGCGCATGAGGGGCCACCGATCTCCAGATCGAGGGGCACGATCCGCTCGTGTCCCAGCGACCGCTCCAGAAGAGGATGCCGCCCGTCCACGATTCGCAGCGAGCCTTTCGGCGGACCGATCTTCGGTCGGATGCCATCGTGCGCCCTGCCGAAGCGCGCCCGCGCGAACACTTCGTCGACACGGCCGATCCGGTCGAGAGCATCGGAAAGCTCCCCGATCCCTCCCCTCACCCGGTCGGTGAGCTGCGTCAGTATGCGAACGATCTCGGCGCGCTCCTGGGCCTCCAGATCGCGAAGGCTGTTCCCGAGCTCGACCAGGCGGGCCGGTTCGATGAAGTAGGTCTCGCCGCTGGCGGAACGATCGTGGACGATCCCCCGGACTTGGCGGCGGCGGTCGGCCCGAACCGGGACCACGAATCGACCATCCCGGAGGGTGTAGAGCGAGTCCTGAAGGTGTCCCTTGTCCCCCAGACCTTTCACGATGCGGTCGAGCTCGTCGCGAGCCCGCCGCTCCAGATCGTTTCGGGCGCGCCGAATCCGCTTGAGCTCCGGCGAAGCGGCATCGAGGATCTCACCGCCCGGGCCGATCGCGCTCTCGATCGCCGCCGCCAGCCCGCCCGGGATCGAGATCGGATTGACGATCGCGAACAGGAGCGGCAGCTCCGCGCCATCCGCGATGGAGGCGCGAGCACCCTCCGCCACCCCGCAAGTCGCCGCGATCGACGAGAGCGATTCTGCTTCGAGATGGGTGCCGGGACGTGCCGCGTATTTCAGCGAGGGCCGAATATCGATCGCACCCGACAACGAAATCGGTGTCCCCTCGTCGAGCGCCCGCATCGCCTCGAACGCCACCGCGTGTTCATGGCGCACCCAATCGGGGTCCGTGCTCGGGACGAGGGCGCGCACGCGCTCGACGCCGAGCTCCGATTGGGCCTGCCCGGCGATCAGCTCGATCACGTCGCGGAAGGCCAGCTTCTCGAGGGTCAGCTCGTTCATTCCCTTGTCCGCGCGCTCGTCATGTACATCGCAAAAGCCAGCTGCGACGATCTTACGTCGCCAGCCGGCTTCTGGTGAATTTCAGCGCGTTCTGGAAGTCTGGATCGAGAGCTACGAAACGAGCATGCGCTCCGCTTTGCGGGCCTTTTTCCTGGCCGCGGCCATTTTGCGCTTCTTCCGCTCGCTCGGCTTCTCGAAACGGGACTTCCTCTTGACCTCGAAGAGGATTCCCTCTTTCTGGCAGGTCTTGTTGAATCGTCTCAGAGCCTTCTCGAAGGGCTCGTTGTCTTTGACCCGGATCACGGGCATGGGGCAGGCCCATCCTTTCTGAAATGTAGGTATTACAGATCGATAGCGACGATCAGTCTATCACGGGACAGAGGACGGCGCGCTGAATAATCTTCATCCTCAACCCGGCGGCCAACTCATCGCTCGTCCACCGAGCAGATGAAGATGAAGATGGAAAACGCTCTGGCCGGCGTCCTCTCCCACATTGGTGACGATGCGGTACGACTCGATCCCTTCTTGGACGGCAAGGTCGGTCGCCGCGCGCATCAACGAACCGAGCATCGCATCGTTCCGATCGGCGCCGGCCCGGGCGACGCTTTCTACGTGTTCGCGCGGGATGACGAGAATGTGCGTGGGGGCCTCGGGAGCGATGTCTCGGAAGGCGACCGCGTCGGGAGTCTCCATAACGATGTCGGCCGGGATGTCACCCTTGGCAATCGAGCAGAAGAGGCAGTCCGACATTTCTTGTGTCCTTTCGATCTTCGACGGGGCGCATCAGGCTCGACCGAGAGCGTGCAGGGCCAGAACCGCGGCGACCAGGGCAGCGGTCTCGACCCGCAAGATCGCGGTCGGCAACGATACCATCCGGGCGCCCGAGGCGGCGAAGAGCGCCCGCTCGGAATCGTCGAAGCCGCCTTCGGGACCTATGACCAGGCGGAGCGGAGGGAGAGCGAGGACCTCCGGAATCGGCACCTTTTCCCCCTCGGGATCGAGTGCGATCAGGAGGCGGCCGTCACCGATCACCGAACCCAGGGGTGCCGGGGCGGCGATTCGGGGTAGCCAGGGCTGACGGCTCTGTTTCGCCGCGGCCACCGATACGCGCCGCCAGCGCTCCAAGCGCGATCGACCCCTCAGGGGAATCGAGCGGGCGCAGACGATCGGCTCGATCGATGCGATTCCGAGCTCGGTCCCTTTCTCCACGAGCGAATCGAAGCGCTCGCCGCGCGCCACGGCGACCGCCAGAGCGATATCGGGAGGAGGAAGTGCGTCTTCGATCGCCTCGATTCGTGCCCTCGACGCGTCATCCTCGAGGTGGGCCAACGCCACTCGGCCGGCTCCATCGAGAAGCTCGATCGGATCGCCATCGCGGCTCCGTCTGGCCGATCGCGCGTGCCGGCGCTCTTCCCGATCGAGGAGAAGCGACTCTCCCGGATTCGGGATCGCGGGGACGAAGGCGCGGATCAACTCTTGACTGCTCTATCCACGGAATGCGTCACGAACCCGCTCGAAGAAGCCCCTGCCCGGCTCCGGAGGCTTGATTCCGTCGCATTGCGCGAGCTCCTGAAAGAGAGCTCGTTCCGCCTTGGTGAGCTTCTGGGGTGTCCATACCGCCACGCGCACTAGCAGATCGCCGGTGCCGTAATCGTCGATGCGCGGCATCCCCTTTCCGCGAACTCGGAGCACCTTCCCCGAGGGGATCCCCGGGGGAACGGCCAATCGCACCGTTCCATCGAGCGTGGGGACCTCGACCTGATCACCAAGCGCGGCCTGCGAGAAGGTGATCGGAAGATCTAGCACGAGGTGCTCCCCGCGGCGTTCGAAACGTCTGTGCTCCTCCTCCTGGATGATGACGAAGAGGTCGCCGCGGGGACCGCCCTTGGGACCGATGTTCCCCTGGCCGGAAAGCGGGATGTAGTTCCCTGCCTCGACCCCTGCCGGGATCTTCACGTTGATCGTCGTGCGGACCCGCGCATGTCCCTCACCGTGGCAAGAGGTGCAGGGATCGGAGACTACACGCCCTTCGCCGCGGCAGGCGGGACAGCGCCCGACGTTTACGAACTGCCCGAAGACCGTGCGCTGCACTTGGCGCACCTCACCCTGGCCCTTGCAGGTGGCGCAGATCATCGGCTCCGTTCCCGCCCTCGACCCTGTTCCATTGCACTCCGAACAGGGATCGAGCCGGGCGACCTTGATCTTCTTCGGAACGCCCTTCGCGATCTCTTCGAGGGTCAGCTTGAGCTTGATCTGAAGATCGGCTCCCTTTCTGATCCTGGGACCGGCGCCGCGCTGCCCCATTCCGGCACCGAAGATATCTCCCAATCCTCCTCCTCCCCCGAAATCCTCCATGAAGCGACGCAGGGCATCGGAAAGATCGAATCCTCCCGCGCTGAATCCGCCGAACCCACCGGCGTTCGGATCGACACCGGCATGGCCGAATCGATCGTAGCGTTGCCGTTTCGCATCATCGGAGAGCACCTCGTAGGCTTGCGTCGCCTCCTTGAAACGGTCTTCGGCCTTCTTGTCGCCCGGATTCCGGTCGGGGTGATTCTCGAGCGCCAGCTTGCGATAGGCCCGCTTGATGCCGCCGGCATCGGCGGAGCGATCGACGTCCAAAACCTCGTAGTAGTCTCTCGGCACTAGTCCGCCCCGTTTCCGTTGTCGTCTCCTTCGTCCGCGCTCTCGGCCGGCGCTTCGGCGGGTTCCGGCTCCGCTACGACGGTCACTCGGGCGGGTCGCAACACTTTTTCTCCGAGAAGGTAGCCGCGTTGGACCACGCTGTGGATCGCGTGGGCGGGGAGCTCGTCGGAGGGGACCTGGGCGAGGGCCTCGTGCACATGGGGATCGAAATCCGCTCCGATCTCCGTCTCGATCGCCCGCACCCCCTCGCTCTCGAGCACGCCTTCGAGCTTCGCCGAGATCAGGCCGATCCCTTCGCGGAGCCGATCGGCGGCGGCCTGCCCCGCTCCATTCTCCGACGCGATCCGAGCGGCGAATAGCGCGTCCATGACGTCGAGGAGCTTGGTCGCGACCCCTTCCGCGGCACCGCGAATCAGCTCCGCCTTCTCCTTCATCGTGCGCCTACGGAAGTTCTCGAACTCCGCGGCGCTTCGCATCCATCGCTCCCGCGCATGCGCCTCGGCGGCCTCGAGCCTCTCCTTCTCGGCTTCTAGCTCCTTGATTCGTGCCTTCAAGGCCGCCACCTTCTTGCCACCTCGACCGGTCGACTTGGGCTCCTTCTTGGGCACCGATTCGGGCTCGGCCCTTCCTGCCTCGCCTTCTTCCACCGCGGCCGCATCGGTGGACGTTGCCGAATCCGGGCTCGGGGCGGCGTCTTCGGTGTCGACGTTCCGAGCCTCGGCGGCCTGGGGATCGGCAGGGGCTTTCGAGTCGGTATCTTGGGGCATCGTTCCTTCGCTCACTGGTTCGGAGTCTCCGCCCGACGCTGGCGTGCTCAGAGGAAACGGGTAAAGTACCATTGCGCCCGGCCAATGGTCAAGCCGCGCGAGCGCAAGTCTGACATGGACTTGCGGCTATCAAGCCAAGGGGATTTCTCGCGCGAACAGTTCCGCGACGGCGTCCGCCAGCAGAGTTCGATCCGGATGGAGCCTCCATCTTCGCGCGCCGGTGCCGATCCGCTGAACGATCCCATACCCGACCAACTCCTCCAATGCTCGCGGCGCGATCCGCTCCAGCGTGCCGCCCCCGAGCGACTCGAATCGCTCCGCGTCGATCCCTTCGCTCAACCGAAGCCCCAGCATGATCGCCTCCAGCTGTCGCTGACCCACCGACAGAACTTCGACCTCCGCCGGTACCGGCCCATCTCGCAGATGATCGACCAGGCGAGGGGACTCCTTCCATCTCACTCCGTCGCGGTGCGAGCAGGCACCGGGCCCCAGCCCCAGCCAGTCTCCGCCCTTCCAATAGGTCGCGTTGTGGCGGCTGCGGTGCTCGGGCGATGAGAAGCTCGAAACCTCGTACCGTTCGAGCCCGCGGCTTTCGGCGATTCGGGCACCTTGCAGATAGCGATCGCTCTGCTCCTCCTCGTCGATCTCGATCTCGCCGTCCGACACCCGGTCGCCGAGCGGCGTGCCCGTGTGAACCGTCAAGCAGTAGATCGACAGGTGCGTCGCGCCCTCGTCGATCACGGTTCGCACCGCCCTTGTCCAGGCCTCTTCGCTCTGCCCCGGCACGCCGGCAATCAGATCGGCGCAGACCCGGGGTACGCCCGCACGGACCAGCGACCTCAGAGCAGCGCTTCCCTGGCCGGAATCGTGGGTTCGTCCCAGCCATTTCAGCGACTCCCGATCGAGCGCCTGAACGCCGACCGACACGCGGTTCACCCCCGCCTCGAGCCACTCCCCGATCCGCCTCTCGTTCACCGATTCCGGATTCGCCTCGAGCGTGATCTCGACCCCCGGCCGCACACCAAATGCTCGCTTCGCCGCCCCGATCGCCTCCCCGATCACCCGCGGCGCCAGCAGAGAAGGGGTGCCCCCACCGAAGTAGACCGAATCAAAATCCCGTCCCCCGAAACGCCCCGTCCGCCCTTCCTCTTCGATCCTCTCGACGAGTCGCGCGCCGAAGCGCTTTCCCTGTCCCGTCTTCGGCTCGAAGACGGTGAAGTCACAATAGGGGCAGATCTTCCGGCAGAAGGGAGCGTGAATGTACAGCCCGGTCCCCGTGCGCTCCGGCGCCTCGGCGCTCATCGAATCGACCGGGCGAGTCGTCCCCAACGCACTGCGCCGAAGATCCGCCGGATGGGTATTTCTCGATTCCAGGAAAAGTAAATCAGAGAAGCTTTGCCGCGAATCAAGCCCTCGTCGAGGAAGCCCCAATAGCGTCCATCCAACGAATGGTCACGATTGTCGCCCAACATGAAGAGATGCCCCTGTGGAACGGTCACCGGCCCGAAATTGTCGCGATTCCACGCACGGTGACGCATCAGATGTCCCCAGCTCTCCTCCATGCTTCGACGATCGATCGGATTGGGATCTCTCGTGCCCGGCTCCCGGATCCGCCCTTCGATCCCCGCCTGCACGAACGACTCTTCACGAGGCACACCATCAACAAATAGCTTCTTATCTCTGATCTCGACTGTCTGTCCCTCAATAGCGACACATCTCTTGATGTAATTCGTGGAAGTGTCGTGAGGGTTCGCGAACACGATGATATCCCCCGCCACTGGCCGCCGTATTCCCGGCAGATGTATCGATGGAAGATGGATATCGATGAGCGGATCTTCGCCGGGAGTATGGCCGACGCGCCATCCTTCTCGGGTAAGCTGACTTCTGTAGAAAGTGATCCTCTCCGGTGTCCTGGGACCGTAGGTGATCTTGTTGACCAGGAGATAGTCGCCCACCAATAGCGTCTCTTCCATCGATCCGGACGGAATCTGAAACGCCTCGATTACGAAGACTCGAATACAGAGCGCGATCGCCACCCCATAAGAGAGGGGACGCCCCCACTCCCGCCAGAAGCCGCGTGGTCCGGCTTCGGCCCTGGCCACGAGCCGCGCCAATCTCTTCGTCCTCCGGCGCCCGGCCCAACCCTCGACTCCCTTGTTCTCGACCTCGGCGCGCGCGCTGTTGATGGCCGCGAGCATCTGCTCGCGAGCGCCGCGGCGACGTGCGCGCTGGATCGCTCGATCCGCCGCATCCAGGAGCTCCTCCGCCGTCGGCCTCACTCAACGACTCCGATTGTCGGCAACAACTCTTCGGCCATCAGTCTTCAACCTGTAGGACCGCGTGGAACGCTTCCTGTGGAATCTCGATCTTGCCGACCTGCTTCATTCGCTTCTTTCCCTCTTTTTGCCGCTCGAGGAGCTTTCTCTTGCGCGAGATGTCTCCCCCATAGCATTTCGCAGTGACGTTCTTTCTGAGGGGCTTGATCACGGCCCGCGAGATGACCCGGCTGCCGATTGCCGCCTGAATCACAACCTCGTACATCTGCCTCGGTATCAGTTTCTTGAGCTTGCTGGCCACCTTTCGGCCCCAATCGTGCGCCTTCTTGTTGTGAATCACCATCGAGAGCGCGTCGACTAGGTCGCCATTGAGCAGCATATCGAGCCTCACCAGCTCGGCTTCGCGGTACTCGAGAAAATCGTAGTCGAACGAGGCATAACCACGGCTGACCGACTTCAATCGATCGTAGAAATCGAAGACGATCTCGGCGAGCGGCAGATCATAGTGCAGCTCCGCGCGGGTGGGATCGAGATAGCCGAGAGAACGGTGGATTCCCCGCCGCTCCTGCATCAGCTTCATGATCGCACCGATATATTCCGTCGGCACGATCACGGTGGAGCGAACCAGCGGTTCCTCGAGGTGGTCCAGATGCTTCGGCTCCGGCAAATGGGCGGGGTTGTCGATGAAGCGTTCCTCGCCGCTGTTCAGGATCGCGCGATAGAGCACGCTCGGCATCGTCGTGACGATCTCCAGGTTGTGCTCCCGGTCGATCCTTTCTTGGATGATCTCCATGTGCAAAAGGCCGAGAAACCCGCAACGAAAGCCGAAGCCCAGCGCCTCGCTCGTTTCCGGCTCGAAGGTCAAGCTCGCGTCGTTGAGTTGCAGACGTTCGAGTGCGTCCCTCAGATCGGCGTAACGGTCCGCGTCGGAGGGGTAGATCCCGCTGAAGACCATCGACTTGCTCGGCCGATACCCGGGGAGCGGATCGGAAGGGTCCTCAGGATCGATCAGGGTGTCGCCCACCAGCACTTCGCGGATGTTTTTGATCCCTCCCAGCACGTAACCGACCTCTCCAGCGCTGAGGATCGGGGTCTTCTCCATTTCGAGGCGAAAGTAGCCCACTTCTTCCGCCGCGAAGCAGGTCTCGCGGCTGGCGAACTTGAAGCGATCTCCCCCTCGAATGGCGCCGTCGACCACCTTCAGGTACGAGACCGCGCCACGATAGGAGTTGTATTCGGAATCGAAGACGAGAGCGCGGAACGGTTTTTCGGGATCGCCCGCGGGTGGTGGAATCTGGCGCACGACCGCCTCGAGAACCTGGTCGCAGCCGTCTCCGGTCTTGGCGCTCACCGGAAGCACTTCGCTCCGATCGCAGCCGATCAGCTCCGAGATCTGGGTGGTCATCCCTTCGACGTCGGCGCTGGGCAGGTCGATCTTGTTGAGGACCGGAACGATCTCGAGCTCGCTCTCCATCGCGAGATAGAGGTTCGATAGCGTCAGTGCCTCGATGCCCTGGCTGGCGTCGACCACCAGAATCGCCCCTTCGCAGGCCCGTAGCGATCGTGAGACTTCGTAGGTGAAGTCGACGTGGCCCGGTGTGTCGATCAGTGTGAGCAGGTACTCTTCGCCGTCGGCTGCGGAGTAGGCGAGACGGATCGGATGGGCCTTTATCGTGATCCCCCGCTCCCGCTCAAGGTCCATATCATCGAGAACCTGGGAACGCATCGTCCGCTCGGTTAGCGTTCCGGCCAGCTCCAGCAGGCGATCGGCCAAGGTGGACTTGCCGTGATCGATATGCGCGATGATGCAGAAATTGCGGATGCGGTGGACGGCCATGGCTCGTTCGGTTCTCGTTGGAAATCAGTCGCTTCGGCGGGAGTATCTACTATGACGGCTCCGCCGCGTGGCGCACTTCAATCCGGGGGTCGACGCGACCGGAAAGCCGCCCCTCCGCTCGATCGTCTCGCGCCAGCAGGTCGTGACCGTCGATCTTCCCGCGGGCATGCACGTATCGCAGAACTCCCGCGCAGTGTAGCGCGAGTTGAGCGTGCAGGAGGGCCAGGGCACCTCCCGACGCGAACAGAGGCAAGGTCGAGCCGGCCGTCCCCCGGTCGAGGCCCGCGATCTCCGCCTCCCGCCAGGCGGAGAGCACCCGGCTGAGTAGGGTCCAATCCGCCCAGAGATCGATCGCCACCACGAGCAGGATCAGATCGACCGCGGCCACGAGAAGGGCGATGAAGACCGTCTCCAGGCAACCGGCGACGCCCACCAGTCGGCGGGCCATGCCGACAGTCTGCGCCAACACTTCCAGCGCCTCCTCGTCGGTGCTGGCCACGATCGCCGGTCCCCAGATCAGCGCGAGCGCCAGCACCACGCCGCCCCCGACCACGATCGCCCCCGCCACGAAAAGAGCCGGTCCCAGCACCCATCCGGCGGCCGGAGGAGCCCAGCTCCAGATCCGTCCGATTGTTGCGCCACTCCACCACGCGAGCCCCAGGGCCGAGGCGCTAAGGCAGAGGACGAAGAGCAGGCGCGGCGCGCGAGACCATGCAAAGCGGAACCCGTCCCGCCATGTGTAGAAAGGATTGAGTCGCGCGCGTTCGTAGGCGATTCGGGCGACACCGATTCCACCGCATGCCTGCACCGCGGTCGCCGGAGCTACTCCCCATCCTCCCCAGAACCAGATCATCGCCCCGGCCGCGACCGTCCACGGCAGCGCCACGAGGGCCATCGAAGCCGAGATCGCCATTCCAGGGGCACGGGCGAGCGCCCGCAACGAGTCCGCCACTACCGGTAGACCTTGAACTCTCCCGCGCGGAGCTTCGCCATGTACTCATCGCTGCGCCGAAGCACCATCGGAGCCAGGATGAGCATCCCCACAATGTTCGGAAAGGCCATCGAGAGGATCATCAGATCGGAGAAATCGAGCACATTGTCGAGGCTAGTGACCGCACCGAGATAGACGAAAAAAAGGAAGAGCACGCGGTAGGCCAGCTGAACCCCGCGGCCATGGCCGAAGAGATAGGCGGTCGCCTTCTCTCCGTAGTAGCTCCAACTGATCATCGTGCTGTATGCGAAAAGCACCACCGCCACCGTGAGCAGCTTCGGGAACCACGGGAAGACCGAGGCGAAGGCCCAACTCGTCATCGAGACACCGCTCCCGGCGTCCGGGCTCTCGTGCGCGCCGGTGACGATCACGACCATCGCGGTCATGAGGCAGATCAGAATCGTGTCGATGAAGGGACCGATCGACGCGACCACCCCTTCGCGGATCGGCCACTCGGTGCGCGCCGCCGAGTGGGCGATCGCCGCCGAGCCAACACCCGCCTCGTTCGAGAAGACCGCGCGGCGAATGCCGGTGACCATGATTCCGAGGAATCCCCCGAAGCCGGCGTCGAAGCTGAACGCCTCGGAGAAGATCGTCGCCACGACCGAAGGCACCTGGCCGATATTCGCGAAGACGATATAGAGACCGGCGAGCACGTAGCCCGCGCACATGAAAGGCACCACCTTCGATGTCACCTCGCCGATCCGGCGGATGCCCCCGATGATCACCATGCCGACGAGCAGGGCCAGGCCGATGCCGACCATGTGGGGACCCAGGCCGCTGCCGAGGAAGGGGATCTCGTCGGCGATCTGCTGTCCCGCCTGGTTCGCCTGGAACATATTGCCGCCGCCGAGCGATCCGCCGATGCAGAAAACGGCGAAGACTAGCGCCGTGATCCGCCCCAAGGTCGGCCACCCTCTCTCGCGAAGACCGATCGAGATGTAGTACATAGGTCCGCCGTGCACCGTCCCGTCGGGATCGAAACGCCGGTAGAACTGGGCCAGGCTGCACTCCACGAACTTCGAGGTCATACCGAGCGAAGCGGCCAGGAGCATCCAGAAGACCGCCCCGGGCCCGCCCGTGCCGACCGCGATCGCGACGCCGGCGATATTGCCCAACCCAACTGTCGCGCTGAGCGCCGAGGTCAGCGCCTGGAAATGGCTGATCTCCCCCTTGTCGCTCGGGTTGTCGTAGTCGCCCCGGATGACGCGGAGCGAGTGGCCGAAGGCCCTGACATTGATGAAGCGGTTGTAGAGGGTGAAGCCCAGCGCGCCGAGGAGCAGAACCAGCACGACGAGGGGCACGCCCTGAGCGGCGGGAGCACCGGTGGCCGAGTCGACCGGCACGAGGTCGGATGGCAAGCCCAGCACGCGCAGCCGCTCCCCATCTTGCGTTTGGACCACCTCGACCGGCGACCAGAAGAGAACGGCATCGAGCGCGTGGACTCCGATCGCGAAAACCCCGTCGATCCGCTCTGTGAGGGAGACCGCCTGGGGCTCCTCCGGCGCGGGCGGCTGCCCGGCGGCGTTCGTGGGAAGGACGATCAGCGCCGCGATGAGCGAGAGGATGGGGAGAGATCGATACATGCTGCGCACCAGGAAAGTAGGGGAAGGGCTATGCCGGACCGCGGCGGGACGAACCTAGCTATCGCGCTTTGGAGCGTCAAGGTGGCGGATCCCGGCCAAGGGCCGAGGTTTCGGTATGAGTAAGAATCCCCCCGGGGGACTGCGCACTGGCGGGCGAAGATCCGTTCTACCCGGCCAGGCATGCCCAGCGGCTCCGCGTCTCTCGAAGTTCCCGCCCTGCTTGCTGGAAATGCGACGGGGCTCGGCGCGCCCCACATCGATGCCTCGGGCCTGACCGCCGGAGCTTCGGCAGCGTATCGTGCCCAGCAGCGTTCCCATCCACCTTCGCGCGCACAGTCGCCTGGCGGACCATCTGCGTGCCATCGGCGTGAAGGTCCCGATCACCGGCACGCATCCCTACGATGTGCTGCCCGGTCTCTGGGCGCAGGCCCGGATGGACTATGTCGACGCGCACGGCTACTGGAATCCGCCGACCGGCAAGGGGAGGAATCAACGGATCGAGCCGGAAGCGAGCATGATCGCGAACGCGACGCGTCACGAGCCGGGCTTCGGCTATGCGCCGACCTCGCCGATTCCACGATGGGCGCTCAGCAAGGTGGCGGGGAAGCCGATGACGGTGAGCGAATGGAATCACTGTTGGCCTGACCGGCACAGCTACGAGCTGATCCCGATAGCGGCGGCATACGCCGACTATCACGATTGGGACGGCATGATGCACTTCTGGTGGGGCAAGCAGGTTCCGTGGGAGATCGGCCTACTCCGCAGGGTGGAGCGCTCGTTCGAGGGGGGTGACGACACACTTCTCTCGGCCGACGCTCGCGGCGAGCCGGCGACCGATACCTGTCAGATTCGGTGGCGCATCGATGAGGAGGGGGGCGTGGGACATGTCGAGATCGCGGCGCCGAGAGCCGCCGGTCTGATCGGAGCGATCGGCGGGCGAAAGCTGCGCGCGGGCGCGCTCCGGGCCGAGGTCGATGTCGACTGCGCCCTGCTGGCGGTGAGCCTCGACGACGCCCCGCTCTCCCGATCGATGCGCATTTTGGTCGCGGTAGTTTCGGAGGAACGGAACCGCGGGCAGGAGATTGCAGATGGGCGGCTCGTGCATCTCGGTCAGGCCCCCGTGGAGACTCGCCGGGTGCGCGGCAGCTTCGGGATCGAGACCGTGGGCGGTGCAGAGATCCGCCAGCTCTTCCACATCGTGGGTCCGGAGAATCGGCTGCTCCGCCGGCGTCAGCCATGCCTTCAGGAGCTTTTCGACCGCTTGCTGAGCATGAAAGCAAGCAGTGTCGTACGGTCCCTTCGTCGCAGCCATCGTACGCGCGCAGACGAGATCGGATTCGGCCTTTTCCAGCCAACCTTCCGCCAGCGAACGCGCATCACCCACTCGAGTCGGCCCGGGAATAGAGCACGCGACCTTCTGACGGCCTCACTCAGGAGCGCGTCGTCGACAGAGGGGAAGGCTGGCGGGTTGGTCATCTGCTTGTCCGGGCTGTCGATTATGCCCCACTGGACATCAGGTGACCAGCCGCCAGACCATCACCAAGCATGCGGCCGCTCGGCGAGCAACGGAAAACGGGTCCGCGTCGTGAGCAGCCAGCGGTCGATCACGATCGGGAGCTTCGGTGCGCGCACACGGATATCATGCACACCCGCCTTCAGCGGCAGACGCCCCATCTCGAACCACACCCACGGGCCCGGAGAGCCGGCGACGCGGTGGCCGCCGCCGACGCGTTTGTCGCCGTCGATCTCGATGGCCAGATCGGGGCGGGCCTTCGAAGCGCCATCGCGGCGGATGCGGACCCAGAGGCTGTACTCCTCCCAGACAGGGACTTCGGTACGATAATAGAGGGTGGCGGGCACTTTGATCTCTGTCGTCGATGTGATCGCCTTGGTGCGCGATTCGGCTGTCGCGAAGCGGATGGCGCCGTGGCCCCAGGCCGAAGTATCGGCGACGGCTTCGAAACCGATCATCGTGTTGGCGGATTCGGCTTCCCGGTAGAGATCTTTGTGGTAAGCGCCGGTATGCCAGTTGTCGTAGAGCCATGTGCCGCATTCGATCCGCTTGTAGTCCCAAACACCGGGAGTGTCGAAGACGTGGATCAGGCCGAAGTAGTCTTGAAAGACGATATCGGTGTCGCCATCTTCGTCGAGGTCAGCCAGGGCGCCGGTGCCGAAGTTTTGGTGATCGGAGTAGTAGGGCCAACCCTCCACGCTCGAGCCGTCCTGCTCGAGAGACCAGATGTAGGGGCGGTTGCCTCCGGCGAATATCTCCAGATCTATGTCGCCGTCGAGGTCGGCGACGAGGGGTTGG
>NYZA01000037.1 GCA_002686955.1 Gemmatimonadota bacterium | reverse complement strand
GAGGGTGAGCCGGAGTAGGCGATCTGGATCTCGGTCGTGTCTCCCGCCGCCAGCGCATGCGCCGGAATCACCCGGAGCGAGTCCCCTTCGTGTATGTGATCCGCGGCCGCCTCGGCGACACGGACGGTATCGACCTGCAGATCCGCCAAGTGCAAGCCGATCTCGTCGAGCAAGGGCGCGGTCCCCACGATCTGGATCGTCGAATTGCCGTGGATCTCCCCCGCTTCCAGATCGGTCCAGAGGAAGAGTTCGTAGCGCAGCACATCGAAGCCGTGATCGACTTCGTTCGCCACCGGAGCGGTCCACGATCCGGCGGCCTTGCCCCGAGCTTCTCGGAGCAGCTCGTAGCCGTCGCCGGCGAGCCGCGGCGATGCGGGCACCAGAACGCCCGCGACGAGAAGGGGACCAATATGTAGCATGCTACGATTGTCGCATCGACCTGTGGTCGAGGAAAAGAGAGTAGCGAATGCGAATCCTCGTAACGAACGACGACGGAATCCACGCTCCCGGCCTGCGCGCGTTGGCCGAGGCGGTCGAAGACCTCGGCACGGTCCACGTAGTGGCTCCGGCGGTCGAGCGTAGCGCCGTCGGGCACGCCATCACCCTCTTCGAACCGCTGTGGATAGAACGGATGCACGACGGTGACAAGGAGCTGGGCGTCGCCGTCTCGGGCACACCGGCGGACTGTGTGAAGCTGGCGATTCAGGCGCTCCTGCCCGAGCCCCCCGACCTCGTGCTCAGCGGAATCAACCGCGGCGCCAACACCGGTACCAACGTCCTCTACTCCGGAACGGTCTCGGCCGCCACCGAGGGGACGATTCTGGGGATCCCCTCGATCGCCATCTCCATTGCCTCGTTCGAGTTCAGAGACTACGAACCGAGCATCTGGGTCGCACGCGAGCTGGTCCGTGATCTTCGCGAGCACGGGCTGCCCAGGGGCACCTTGCTCAACGTCAACATGCCGCCCCTGCCGCGTGGCGAGATCCGCGGCGTACGCTACACCCGCCAAGGCCGGGCGCGCTACGTGGAGAACTTCATCGAAAGGACCGACCCGCGCAACCGCACCTACTACTGGATGGAGGGAGAGAAGGAGGATCGTCCCGAACCCCCGGGATCGGACGAAACCGCCGTCGCCGAAGGCTTCATATCGATCTGCCCGATCCACTACGACCTGACGGATTGGGCAATGTTGAGGTCGATGGAGGGGCGCTTCGCGGAGCTCGGCGGCGTTCCGGCCCCCGATCTACCTCCGTCCGCGCCATGAGCCCCTATGGCTCGTATCGCGCGGTTGCAAGCCGAATGGTGTGGGACGCCATCTCGTTCTCGGTGACCTCTCATACGACAACGACGCGATCTTCCTCTTGTCCCCCGCGCTGCCACGAGGCGAAGAGGCCGGTTGGTGGAGAGTTCGCGACAGGTTTTTGGGATCAGCAAGAGCCGCTCTGCCGCGACGCCGTCCGCGCCTGGATTCCCGGCAATCACGAACGGCGCGAGGGTTCGAGAGGCAAGGAGCCTCGGTGGGGGGTTCGGAGCACTTTGGTCCGCTCACTTTTGCTTACCGACACGATCTACCATCTGCCCCGTCGCACCCACACCGCGATCGTCATGCTCGATTCAACGGTGCCGACCCAGCACGGCGACCTGAGTATCCGGCCTCTTCGGTGGTCGGGAGAGGGCGGCGATCTACCCGGCACGGGTGTTTTGAACCTTCCCTGGATCGTTCCGAGCTCCGCGGAGCCGGGCGACGAGTTTCCCTTCCAGGCGCTGGTCGGCGCGCGAGCAGGGGAGCTGACGCGCCTCACGAATCTGTTGGGACCGGTCGTCGAATAGAGGGTTTCCTCAGAAGTTCTCATCTCCCCCGAGAAGTCCGCCCAGCATGTCGCCGCCCACGCCGGCGATCCCCTTCTTCTCGCCCCGTTTCATCGAGCGGGACGCCGCCAGCACTCGATCCGCCAGTCGCGAGAAGGGCAAACTCTGCAGATAGGCCGTTCCCGGTCCTTTCAGATGGGCCAGGAAGAGCCCCTCTCCACCGAAGAGGGCGTTCTTGAACCCACCGACGAAGCGGATGTCGTACTCCACCGAGTTCGTCAGGCCGACCAGACAGCCCGTGTCGATCCGCAGGGTCTCTCCAGCGGTGAGGTCTTTGCGGATGATCGTGCCGCCGGCGTGGACGAAGGCGCGTCCGTCTCCGGTGAGCCGTTGCAGGATGAACCCTTCTCCACCGAAGAGCCCCGCCCCGAGCCGCTTGGTGAACGCGACTTCGATCTCGATCCCTTGCGCGGCGCACAGGAATGCATCTTTCTGGCAGATGAAGGTGCCGCCCATCTGATCGAGATCGAGCGGGATGATCTTGCCGGGATAGGGAGCCGCGAAGGCCACATGCCCCTTGCCGCCGCCGTTGTGCAGGAAGGTGGTGATGAAGAAACTCTCCCCCGTGATCATCCTCTTGAAGCCCTTGAAGAGCCCACCGCCGGTGGAGGTCTGCATCTCGATGCCCTCCTCCATATAGGTCATGGTCCCGACCTCGGCCCGAACTCCCTCGCCCGGATCGAGCTCGATCTCCACCAACTGAATATCGTCACCGAAGATCCGGTAGTCGATCACGTCCGCCGCCATCGCCTCTTCCTCTCGACTCTACGACCCCGGGAGAATCGCAATTGCTTCGATCTCTACCAGCAAATCCTCTCGGCACAGTCGAGCCTGAATACCGGTGCTGGCCGGCAGGGGATCGAGGTTCTGCATAAGGAAGAAATGTGTACGAATCTCGTTGAAATCCTCGTAGTCGCGCTCGATGTCACGAAGGTAGCAGGTCGTTCTGACGATATCGTGCCAGTTGGCGCCTTGGGACCGTAGCAGCTCGGAGATGTTCCGCCAGGTGCGCCAGCATTGCGCGCGAAAATCGCCCCGATGAGCGGTCTCCCCATTCTCGTCGACGCTCGCCGTGCCCGATATCCAGAGAATACTGTTGCCCGTTTTGACCTCGACCCGCAACCCCCGTGAAAACGACGAGGGGATCGGGTAGTCGTACGCCTCGTTGAGAACCGCTGGATTGACGATCGGCACCTTGGAAATCGATCCCGCGCCGGTGTTGTTGCTGCCCGACTCGGAGTGCGGCGGCAGAGGCAGTCCCTGTTCGTCCAACAACCCCAGATGGACCATCTCCTCCCGTTCGGCGGAGCTGCGCGGCTTGGTCAGCAATCGACCGAAATCCGACTCTGTGTTTCTCGCGTTCATTCAGGTTCTCCATGTCCTCGACGGTGCTCTTTGACGTCGAACTCGAGCCGCCATCTCTGGCCATCCTCGCGGCCCAAGAAGTAAAGCTCAAGGGTTCCGATCTCGGTGACTCGGGTGTGAAGCTGCACCGGTACGGCGGTCCGCTCTTCTGTGTCTGCGACGATCTCTCTCGGATCGAGTTGGGTCACGATCGGGCTCAGCTCCGTGATTTCGTCCGGTTCCCACCGATCGACGACTTTTCCGGCCAGGTCTTCGGAGCGGCGAATCGATGAGAAGAAGCGGAACTCCGCCCGCTCTCCTACCACCACCGCGAACTCTCTCTCGTCGAGACGCGTTTCGCTCCCCTCTTCCATGCCCTGGGGAGCAACGCAGAGAGCCAGAATCGGTGCCGGGATCCCGGGAACCGCCGGCCGCGCCGCCTCGACGCCGATGTAGTAGCCTCTCGCGGTGCCCCCGCGGATTCGAATGCCCTCTCCGCGCCGCGCCAGTCCGTAGTAGGCGGCACCACGCGCCACGGCCACATCGAGATCGGCCGTCGAGAGGACGCGCGTTCCCGGTCCCTCGGTCCAATTCCCGACGACCTCGGCGACGCGATTCCTCAAGCGCTTGGCCTTCATCACGCCCCCGTTGAAGAGCAGGGCGGTCGGCAGCCGATCGTCGCGATCGACGAAGGCGGCCAAGTGTCGCGTGATGGCGGGGTCGGCGGCATAAGGGAGGCCGATCTCGCGCAAACCGCCCGTATGGATCTCCGGGCGCGCGGAGCGAGCGCAGCGCGGAAAAAAGCCGTCGACCAGCACTGTCTCGCTCTCTTCTCGGGTGAGCTCGGTGCGCAGCGTGGCGGCGATGAGCGACGATCCTCTGCCGACGACGGTGAGCGGTCTAGGTCCGGCATCGGGGTTCTCGAAAAGTGTCTCTTTCGCCGCTCGGCAGGCGTGGACGAGCTGCTGCATCTGCCAGCGGTCGAGCCGGCCCTCGGGAGCGAGGCGTTGTGCGGTGACGTGGGCCAGAGTCAGGTCCATATTGTCGCCACCTAGAAGTATGTGGTCGCCGACCGCCACCCGCTTGAGTGCAAGTTCGCCATCCTCTTCGGCCACCTCGATCAGACTGAGATCGGTTGTACCGCCGCCGATGTCGAGCACGAGCAATCGATCGCCGATATCGAGCTCGTCTCGCCAGTGGGCGCCCCGATCGGCGATCCAGGCATAAAGTGCCGCTTGTGGCTCCTCGAGCAGTGTCAGATCGCGAAGCCCCACTTTTTCCGCCGCCCGAACCGTCAGCTCGCGCGCGACCGCATCGAAAGAGGCGGGTACGGTCAACACAACCGCCTGGCGTTCGAGCGCGAGCGCCGGATCGCCTTTGGCCATGACCACATTCCATGCATCGCGCAGATGGGCCAGATAGGCGGCCGATGCATCGACCGGCGAGACGCGAGGGATCCCATCGGGCGCTTCCCAGGGCAGAATCGGACCCTCGCGATCGGCGTCGCCATAGCAGAGCCACGACTTTGCCGAAGAGACCAGTCGATCGGGCACCTGCGCACCCCGATCGCGTGCCAGCGCTCCCGCGGTACGGTCCCCATCCTCTTCCTGCCAGGGGAGCCGCCACGCCCCCGTTCGTCGCTCGGCCTCGGCCACCATATAGAGGAAGGAGGGGAGCAGCGGCCCGCCGTTGACCTCTCCCTCGCGCACGAGCTGCGGCACATCGAGCACCCGAAGATCGTTCCCGCTCCCATCGCGGGGCACGAAGGAAAGGCAGCAGTTGGTCGTGCCGAGATCGATCCCGACGCAGTAGCGGGCCTCGTCGTTCGTGGAGTCGGTGTGAAGCATGGGGGTCGGTGTTGCGTGGGGTGATGAATGGGAATCCTTGATTATACCAGCTGGAACCGATCGCGACCGATATCGGTCGCGCATTGAGTGGCTGGTTGCGGTACCGTGGCGGCGGAGCAGGCTCAAGCAGGACTCAGCGCCATGAACAACTTCGACATCGTCTCCCTCGTGATCGTGGTTCTCGCCGCCCTCCTCGGTCTGCGCAAGGGGTTCGCGATCCGGCTCGTCGGCCTCGCCTCGCTCGCCGCCGGCATCGTCACCTTCCTCGTCGCCAGGGCGCAGATCGCGGCTGCCCTCGAGTCGGTGGTGGGCAGCGATTCGATCGCCGGCCTCGTCGCCGTGCCCCTGTCCTTCCTGCTCGGCTCGGTCCCGGTTTCACTCGTGGGGCGCTTTCTGGTTCGCGCCGCGCGCGCCACTCCGCTTAGGCTCGTCGACGCGCTGCTCGGGGGGGTGGTCGGAATCGCCCAGGGGGTCTTGATCGTCGTGCTCGTCCTTCTGCCGGTCTGCCTCATCGTGCCCTCGTTGCGCCCTGCCCTCGAGGAGTCGCGGGCCTACGCCGCCGCCACTTCGGAGAGCGCGCCGTGGCGCGCTGCGTTGGCCGACCTCGACACCGGGCGCAAGAAGGCGCGCGATTTCGGGGGACGGGCCGCCGGGGCGATCGGTGATATCGATTTTGGTGAGGCAGCGGAGAGGGCTCAGGATGCGATCTCGGCGGCGCGGGAGTCGCTCCCGGAGCCGGAAGAGATTCAGGAAGCCGCGGAAGAGCTGCGGGAGCGGGTCGACGGGGAGGAAGACTGATCGTCAGCGAGTTGCGGCCGAGACCCTTTCTTCTCCTCCGCGCCGCATGCTGAGCGCGAGTCCCATGCCTGTTCGCTCCGCCCGAATCCGCTCGACGATGAGCTGGAAGGCGGCCCAGGGGTAGATCTCGGCGTGCGCGGCCGGGTAGCCCGCCGCGTCGAGGTAGGCATGCGTGAGCTCGTGTCCGATGATGCCGTAGGGAACGAAGGGGAGGGCATCCAGCGGCAGGTCTCGCGTGACCCGATGGCGATTGCGGTTCACGCGCCAGCACGCTTCGCTGATCGAGATCTCCGGAGTGTCCCCGGGCATGTAGAAGCCGAAGGTGGCCGGTGCGCCCCGCTCCGCGGAGAGGTCTTGGTGCGCCGCATCGTCGCGGATGACGATCCGGACGGCGGGGCCGATCGGCGGCAGGGAGCGGCCGATCACTTCTTCGCAGAGCTCGCGGGCGATCTCGTCGGCCCTCAGGAGCATGCTCGGGTCGACCGGTGTACTCCGACTTTCCACCCGGACTTCCATCCCCTCGATCTCGAGTGGAGCGCCCCCGGGCACCGCGATCGGCCGGGGGCGTCCGGCGCAGGCCGATGCGATGAGCATCAGCGCCGCCGAAACAGCCAATCGCGGCAACGGGGGAGCACTCGGGAACATGCAGGGCCGATCGATCTCTACCTGCTCTGAAGATCGGCGCATCCCTTCGAATTCATGAGCCCCCGTGACGGATGGACGGGCGACGGGATATAGTGGATGCGCGGGCCTGGGGGTCTTCACACACAGCGGGTCCAAGGACCCGAATCGCGAGGCGAACAAGATGCGACCCTTGATCGCACTCGGAGCGCTCTGCCTGTCGATCGTTTTCGCGCCGTCGGCATCGGCCGGCAACCATGCCGATCGATTCGCCCTCGGACTCCAACTCGGAACCGGCGTCGTTCACGGCGACCTCGAGAACAGCCTCAACTACGGCGGGTTCGGCGGTGATGAGCTCTACTTCGGTCTCCAGGGGCGATACGGCGTCACCTCGAATCTCGGGGTATCGCTGAATCTCGGCATACAGCGAACTACAGGCGAGAACGATTTCGTCTTCTACCGGCCGACACAGGAGGAGGCCGATTTCAGCCGAAACACCCTGGGCGCCGAGCTCGACGCGCTGGTCAACCTCGCTCCCGATTCCCGGGTGAGCCCTTTTATCTACTTCGGTGGCGGCCTCTATTCGGTTTCGTCGTTCGAGGAGAATGGCACCCTCTTCGAGGGGCTCGAGGATGGCGACAGCTTCTCTTCGGTCCGCGCCGGGCTGGGGACCGATTTCTTCCTCGACGACAACTGGGCGTTGACCCTGCAGACCGGCTATACGCTCTCGTCGACCGACCGGATCGACGGAATCGCGACCGGCGGCTTCGGTGACGGCCTGGCCGGTGCCCGGATCGGTGTGACCTATGTTTTCGGCCGGAGTGTTCCTTCGATCTACACGGCGTTGATGGACGACGGAGTCGATGAAGAGGCGATTCTGTCGCAGGTCGAAACGCGGATCGCCGAAGCGAACGCGAAGATCGCCTGGGAGACGAAGAGGGAGCTCGACGAGCTGCGAGTGGCGCTCTCGAATGTGTCTCGTGGGCGGGGCCGGTTCAGCCAGCAGCAGGTGATCTACTTCGAGACATCCGGCGCGGTTTTGAGTGAGGCCGCCCAGAGCGCACTCGACGAGGTGGTCCAGGTAATGACCCAACAGGATCGCAGCCACGTGATGGTCACCGGATATGCCGACGCCCGCGCGGGGCAGCTCTACAACATCAATCTGAGCCGGGAGCGGGCGCAGACCGCGGCGACCTACCTCGCCGACAAGGGGATCGACCCGGCGCGGATGCGCGCGATGGGGCTGGGGCCGATCGGGCCGACGGGGGACGGTGTCGCGCTGGCGGACTACAGACGCGTGGAAGTGTTTGTTTGGGATTGATGGGGAGTTTCGCTTCGAGCTCGGCCTGAGCCCGAGCTCGAAGCTACCGGAGTGCCGAAAAAAAGTGTCGCCGTCGTGCGGTCGCGACGACGGATCGCTTTGCCGGACAGGCTCGTCATTGGTGGCGACAGTTTCGCCGCTTTTCGCGCCTCTCCTTGCTTGTAGGGGAAACCCCGTATTGGCCGATCGTCGATTCGGAGCCATAGTCTAACGAGGGTGTTGTTATTGCGACGGGTGACCGGGGAGATCGTTCGATGGACCCCGACTTGATGGAAGCGACCATGCCACGTCTCGACAAAGCGAAACGCAAGAAGCCAAGAGTCAGGGACAGACCCGAGAAGTTGGCCACGGTGGGGAAGGGGGAACACTACCGTCGCATTTTCGAGACGATGCTCTTCGACGCCGAGCAAGGCTCGGGCAGAGCGCTGGCGTGCAAGCTCTTCAATCTCGAGGCGAGCTACACTCTGCACGGTCTGAACGTAGCGGGCGTCGACGGTACGAAGTTCAGCTTCATCTCCTTCGGTGGTCAAGATCGAAAGGGCAGTCTCACTCCGGGTCTGAGCGAGGTGCCTCGTCTCCACAGCTCATGGATTCGAGGTCGTTCACTCAGGAGCTCGCGGCGGGCACCTCCGATATCGAAGTCGAGATCGATGGCGGCGTCGACTGCATCTTGCCAGGCGCGGTCATAGTGACGACCAGGTAGCTGTGAAGGGAACACCGCCGGGGATGGGCGAGACGAGTTGGCTGTTGGCGGCAAGCCCCGAGGCGGTCGCGGGTCCTCCGGACCCCGCCGCCTGCTACCAGCAGTCCGCTCATCGCCCTCTCGGCGGTGTTCGAATCGTCAATTATGGCGACATAATTTGTTTGAAAATCCCTCTGTCTTTGTGCAATCGGTACGGGCGGGCGTTGGTCTGTCATCAGATCCCCAAACGCGGGATCTGACCCGAAACGGGGTAGAAGGCCGCGTTCCGCCAGGAGAAGGTCCATGTTCAGACAGACAATGATGCTTCTCGGTCTCGTTTCCCTCTGGCCGGCATACGTGGCGGCAACGACGATTGTTCTCTACGGACAGGTTACGAGCTGGCCGAGCGGCGATCCGATCGAAGACGCGAGAGTGATGGTGTGGGATGCAGCGCCGTCCTGTGATTGTGAATGCTGTGAGGGTGCACCGGTTTCAGAAGTGAACACGGATGCGCAGGGGCGCTATCTGATCATCCTCGATGGTCTGCCGATTGGGGCGAGATATCGTCTGGCAACCGAGAATGGAACGCCCTGTCAATCGTTCCGGCAGAGGCGCAGGGAAGGGGCGCAGCGCGCACGAATCGTCCTTCGAACCGACCTCGAGATGCCCGAAATGTGTCTGCCACGCTTCTGCTGCTGAGATCGGCGCCGTGTACTCGATCGAGCCCAACCGGAAATCAGGGACCCCGACCGCGCCGGATGGCTGCGCGCCGATCGGTGTATGGGAAGAAGATCTTTCCGAGCTGATGGCCGAGCTCGGTCGCTCCTCGGCGGAGTTGGAGCAGTTCGCGAGTGCCGCGTGTCGCGATCTGCGCGAACCGCTCGTCGTCATGAGGCGCTTCGCCCACCTGTTGAAGCTGCACAGCGCGGAGCGCTTGGCGTTTCGCGAGCGAGAATGGATCGATTTCATCGTGGAGGAGATCGACCGTCTGCGAACGATGATCGATCATCTTCTCGATCTGTCGCGTGTCGATTCCGAAGCAGGCGATTCTTCGGAAGTCGAGCTCGGCGAGATCGAGGACTATGTGCTTCAAGATGTCGCGGCCCAGGCCGGTGCGATCATCGAACGGGCGACCCTGCCCCTTGTGCAGGGGGACCGCGCTCAGCTCTCCGAGCTGATCCAGAACCTTCTGAGCAACGCGATCAAGCTCCGCGGCGCCGCCTCTCCGCGCATCCAGATCGGGGCGGTGGAGCGGGGCGCGAAGGCGCGGGTCTGCATCCACGACAACGGCATCGGAATCGACCCTCGCCAGTCCTGTCAGATCTTTCGGCTCTTCCACCGGCTACACCGGAACGGCGACTATTCGGGATTCGGTCTGGGCCTTGCGGTATGCGAAAAGGTGGTCCATCGCCACGTGGGGCGGATCTGGGTCGAGTCGACTCCGGGCGAAGGTGCGCGATTCTATTTCACGCTGCAGTATGCCGGTCGCGCCCCATCGGCCTGATCGAAGAGGGGCACCGGTCCTTTGGTGCGGGCACGCATCTGCGTGCTCCGGCCCCTAGCCCGCATTTCTCACCAACTTTCGTCGCGAGGGGGCGCAGATTCGTGCCCTGGCGGTGCTTCGCACCGTTTCGCGCGGAGGCGTGCTGGT